>JAOBWH010000204.1 GCA_025463265.1 Ilumatobacteraceae bacterium | reverse complement strand
TCACCCGTGTCACCCTACATCATTTACTTCCATCATTTTCAAATCTATTGCAATTCTCATCCCAGTGATGTAGCGGGTGATACCACTTTTTCACCCCTATATCACTTGAACCCTTCCAATGTCACCTTACACCCCGTCAGATACCCTAAAGCCACAATTTTGCATCCCTTATTGCCTCCCTTATTGCTTTGTTTGCATCCTTCTCACTCAGTATGAGCGACGAGCAATCATTATCATCATCTTCTTCATACTCTTCATACTCTATGGTGTCATCAGCACCGGTCTCAGCAATGGTCTCAGTAATGGTCTCAGCACCGGTCTCAGCAATGGTCTCAGTAATGGTCTCAGGAATGGGATCCTGTAGGACCTTGTCGTCATCCTTGTCATCCTTGTCATCCTTGTCATAGTCCTCAATAGTTTTGACTCTGATTCCACAAAAGTGGTAACCATTCTTGAGTCTCCTAGCGACAATGATAGATTCGAGTTCTCCCAGAAACTTGACTCTGGCCAATTGTCCGGGATTGTCAGCCTTGTATCTATCATATACAGATGATCTGAGTACCCGATCATTGTCATTGTGAGTCAGTACATAATTGTTGTGGAACCATTCAGCCGTGCTGATACTTTTCATTATCAAATTGTCTGTGAATTCTTTTACAGACTGTGGAACAGGTAGATAAGAACTGATAGGTGGGTTACGTCCAAAGCGCTCCTTGTAATGATCCAACAACAAGAGGATGAATTCGTCACGATAAGCATCAGAACGAAACAAAGCCTTTAGGTTTTCATTGGCTTTCTTCTGATGAGACATACAGTCCTGGGTGGTGACAAAGGAATAAGGGTATTCTAGCATTCGAACCCGTCTGACGACACCGTTATCGACCTTGTCAAACTTTGGTTCTTCATTGGTCTGAATGTGACAAGCACCCTGTACAATGAATGACATTGTTTTTCCGTGTAGGTCTCTGTATCGCTGAATATCACGACCGCTGATCCGTTTGAAGATTTCACTTTTGAAAACATCTTTGGGTGATGTTTCACTCGAGACAATAATGCGACGACCCCAGAGAGCATACATTTCAGAGTTTGGCTTTGCGGGATCCGAACTTTCCGTTGTCAGGTTTTCTTTTGATAGTTGGACAAAGTAACTACCAAAGGCGGATGCTTTCAAAGTCATCAAGAGACCTTTGCCGTTTCCACCGTTTCCTTTGTGAAAGATAAGATGCTCGTTGACCAGATCACCATACAGACTGGATGCAATGATCCCCAGAGAGTAGTCACGGACTTGAGTGGATCCGTAAATGTCTGTAAAGAAGGACATAATGTCCTGTCTGATGGTTGCATTGGAAGCACGAGGGTACTTGTATCCCGTATGGAAAGTGATATAGTCAAGTGGAACGATAGGTCTGACTTTGTGTGTCAATAGATCGTAGACACAATCGCTAAATGCAAACAGATGGGATGAATCTGTAAACTTGTTGATGGACAGTTCGTCCGCAGGGCACAGGTCCCGAACGTTGTAAGACACCTGAACAGCGAAAGTGCGTAACTCCAAGTCACGTCTGAATCGTTTAAAGTTGTCTTGAAGAGTGTTGACAAGGTCTGCGGTGTTGGACTCAGACAACTGTACAAGGTCAATGAGATCAGAGTATTCTTTGATCAGAACATCAGCAATTTGAAGGTGCAGATCGGTTTCATTGACATTGGTGGTGCGCATCCAGATGTTGGTTCTGGTCAAGACAAACAGGAGACCTGATGGGTGCCTAATGACACCAGCCCCTTTTAAAGATAAGAACCATTCCGCCATATTCTTTTGAGAAGGACAAAGGACTCTATTGGTGTCAAAGGTCTCGTATCCAGTGATGGAGTGTATGACATCAGAAAAGTCGCCAGGTTGGTGGACAGGATCAGAAAAGTCAATTCTAGGATCCATTGATTTTTCCAAGACTTTCAAAGAGATGTCGTGGTCTGCTTTGACTCGAGCATTGCATTTTTCCAGGATGGCGTTGGTGACTGTACCGTCTTTTCCGTGAACAAGACATCCATCAAAAATGTAGGTATCGACATCAAATCCGTTATCCTCCAAGACATAAGTGATGCTGCGCAGAACTTTGTTTTCGATTGTCTGCAAGACCTGAGACAGAAAGGAGCCATCAACATTCTCCATTTTCTTATGAGCCTTGACACGCTTGACTTTGCCAAAAAGGGGCTCCCACTCGGGGTGCGCTTTCAATATAGGCAGAAGATTCTGGTGAACTGTGGTCCAGATAGGGTGAAAGAAGGAATCACCCGGGGGAGCCTTGTCAGTGTTCAAAACAATCATCAGTCGCTTCTTGTCAATATTGAGTTCTTGTAGAACACCGTCACGGTCTTTGATGTATCTTTTAAGGTTCTTTGACTGAAGACCGTGCGTTTTCAATAAATGGTAAAGCAACACCGGCATACAGTTCTGAACATCAATGTCCTGATAATATCCGGCTGTTATGTATTTGCGCACTTCACGTGGGAAGGATTGCAAACCAGCGCTTCCATAGAGTCGGCCACTATCGTTGATACTGTTGGTAGCATATGTGTACTGAACTTTGAACTTTTTACCACGACGGTCTGTTTTCAAGTAATTTTTGAGTTTCGTCTTGTCAGTATCTTTGACCAAGTCGGATATGGATCTGAGAACGTGTTGTATCTTTTTCTCATCTGCATATTCCCACTTTGTTGTTGTCATTTCAAGACGTCTAATTTTGAAGCGACAATTAAAATCAACGCGCGTTTATAATTGTTCCATCCTGATCGATAATATCTGTCTTAAAGTGGCACCTTTGTCTGAAACATCCTGTCGTCGTCTTCCAGAAAGTTGATCCAGACGTGAGAATACTTGGCTTTGGTGTTATCAATGATGAATCTTTGCAGATCGTCTTCGTCCATATGAGATGTCGACAGATCTACACAGATCTTTTTCAACTGTCTTTGATTGGTATCCCAAATGGCCCATTGCGAACTGTTGGTGATCTGAGTGCCTTCCAAGTGCATCAACGACTGGACGGAACAGATGAGGTTGATGCCATAGTGTCTTGCGGTGGTATACAGGACATTGACACTCTGTCTCAGTTTCTTCCGTCTCATATCATTACCGGCGTCATCCAAGATGAGCAACAGGTGTGAAGACGGATCCTGCAGGTACCTTTCTTTCTGCACACGAATGATCTCCATAATGACCTCGTTGGTAACGTTCTCACCGGTCAACACGTTAGGCAGGTGCTCTATCTGTTTCCAAGTTTTGTCAAGTCGAACAGTCGGACTCAGACAAATCACAAGGTTCATTGCTTTTGCATATGCTTTCACCAGTTTGCAAAGCAAGGTTGTCTTTCCAGATTTTCGTCGAGCCACGCACGTCAGACACAGTTCGCCCAGTCTCGGTAGACCTTCAGGTATGGTCTTGTTTAGTTTTTTAAGGGCTCGGTCTGTCATTGTTAGAAGACAATATAATTTTGTAGTGATAACATAAATGACCTGGAAGAACTACCTCTTTGATTCGTCTGTGGCCCACGATTCTTCAAAACCAGTGTTTTCTATGAGAAACTCTGGATACATTGACAGATTCAAAGTATTAGAGTGTATGATTCCCTCGTCCTGGTACTCTACGGCTAGTAACAACAACACAGTCAATGTGACAGTAGGTGGAAGTATATATAACGCGACCATCCCATCAGGGAACTATACTGTCAGTACTTTTCCGGCAGCACTGCAATCGGCTCTTACAACGGCCGTGGCCAATGGTTGGACGGTCACGTTCAATGACGTGCAGAGGAATCTGACCATAACAGGAACCACAGCCTTTACGTTCAACAACTATACCGCTGGGACGTCTGCTTTCAAACAAATTGGAATGGAGAAGAACATTAGCACAGCATCTGGTACCACTTGGACGGGTTCGGTGATCGATCTGTCCGGTATAACATCCTTGTTATTGACGTCCACACAGTTGACAAGTCGTGATGTGACATACTCTGGATACGGACAAGTCAGTGTACTCTTAAAGATTGATATCGCTGGTCCTGTTGGTTCTTACATACAGTACAGAAACCCTGGCTCGTACGTGTATATGGGGTCTGATCTGCACTACGCAGATTTTCAACTGTTGGACGGATCGACACTGCTTCCGGTGAATCTGAATGGAAAATCGTTCAGTCTGAATATAGGGATCTGTACTGACTCGGATGACCCCGTGACAATAATGTGAAACGCGTGTCAAATTATTCTGTGTACGTAATAACAGAAATGTTCACTTGGTCAACAATCAACAACCACGAAGAGTACGACAATCTGATGGCCCATCTCAACACCGATCCAGAATGGCACAAGTTCCCTGAATCATTAAGAGCCAAGTACTCCAATGAGATTATGGAGAAACTCTGTGACAAGCACGTAGAAGACACGATTGAAAAATTAAAGAAGCCTGAAGAACCTGTTAAAGTGTCCGGTCGTCAGACTTCAAAAGAAAAGTCAAAGAAAGCCAAAGCGGCCCGGGCTGCTGAAGCAGAAAAAGAATTGAAGAGAAAGGCGCTTAAGGCAGAACGTGGACGTCTGGCCCGTGCTGCTGCAAAAGCAAAGAAAGAGTCGGACGCTTCTGCACCAGCAGCACCAGTACCAGTGCCGTCGCCAGCACCAGTGCCTGCGGACAAGGACTCTGAGGAAAAAAATGGATCCAATACATAAATGCCTAGAAGAAAGCCAAAAAAAGACATCAATGAGAAAGGGCTAAAAACACCACCACCACCACCACCAAGACGACCATACTCTAAACCTCTTCCGTTGGAGCACCCCGTTGCATGGAGAGACAAACAAAATTCTTCAAGTGTATGTTTCGACTAAGTCTCAAACATTTCAGGATGGACATATGTCTTGATATGGTTTTCCAAAGAATGGTCCTGTTTGTCTGCCAACTGAAGCAGACCAGCAGGATGAGCGCCACTGAGCATCCACACTCTGTAGTCGTGGGTTGCAACAATTTTTCTCACCAGATTGACCGTCAAAGAGACCCCCAGGACAGATTGAGAGATTTTTCGAAAATACAACTCAATGACACTTGAAGGTAAAAGCGACGCTTGCGAGTCCAGTGCAAGGAAAATGTGATCAAGACCTTTTGCTTCGGACAAGGCAATGAGCCTTTTCAGAATACCGTATATCTTATCTGGAATGTGAAATCTGTATGTACGTTTGGTCTTGTTACCCTGTTGAATGACGATTTCCTGTGTGGATGTGTCAATGTATGGATTGTCTGTACCATAGTTTCTGTGCATAAGACTTGACGCATCCGCTCTGCCAGTGCGACTCACCAAGGCGGTGACAGATAAAAAAGTCCAAAAGTAGACAATTTTCATCTGGGACGTGGACGGGTTTGCAGACTTGAGTATTCCCATAATAACGGGGACGGCTTTGTTGAACTTTGTCTGAATGTCTTTGAAATGGATCCAATTGCTTTTTTCCTTCTGTGTCAATTCAGTGAGCACCCTTGAAGTCCTGGACGTACTGTAGTTTGATCTGTTGGCTTCTTGGAAAGGTTCAAAGCGCGTGCGCAGACTGTTCGCCTTTGCTTGTAACGAGATCTTTCTGTTGTTCAAGAAGGATGTCACGTGACGATCCGTGTCCGTGTACTCTAAGAACAAAGATACCACTTCTTCATCCGTGGCATACTTCTGGACTCTGCAGATGGCTTGCATATAGTTCTTCCGAGCAGACGGTGCGTACACTCCATTACCCGATCGCTTCTTCATAGTGTTCAATCTGTCCATGAACTCTGGAAAGTCAAACATCAATTTGTGCAGGCCATTCTCAAATGCTATCTTCAGAATAGACATTCCACTTTTCACAGTCACCGGGCTGGGTGTATCTCTTGAGTCCCAGAGTCTGTTATGTATCACGGTCAATTGAGCCAAAGACATATGTTTACTATCAGATCAACATTATATATGGTCACGCTAACGGGTCACGGTCACGCACGGTCACGGTCACAGGTCAAGTCTGGACCGCGTTGGTCCATCTAAAATCAAAATGTTGAACTTTAATAAGAATGGTATATACGAATAAAAATCGTTATCTGGTAACCATTGATATGAACGGCCACAGAACTGATACTGAGTGTACTTCCTTGTCCCATATGTCAAAACACCTTGGGGTTTCAATTAATACGGTCCTGTCCTTGCTTCACGGTCGCAGATCACATTACTCGTCCAAGTTCCAGATCAAAAAAATGACAACTCCATTGATTGCGGATATCAACTAACAATTATTTTGTGGGCCTTGTATAATGACCTCATCTGAAGACAGTCACGACACAGTGGAAGCAAAGGAAATAACACAAAAGAGTCAAGTCCCACCAGAGAGTGAAGCAACACCTGGAAAGAAACGACCAATGACCGAGTCTCAGAAAGCAAATCTGATGAAAGCCAGAGAAGCACGGTCTGCACTTCTTAAAGACCCTAAACGTTACCCACACGGGAAGAAAAGAGAGATGGCAGAGGAGCGTCTTAATGAGGAAATCCGAAAGAAAGCAGAAGTGCTTGCTGAAACGAAAGCCTTGGAAATCCTTGAGAAGCGTAAGCAGGAAAAGGAACTCAAGGAACTGGCAGAGTGGAAAAAGACAATGGCTTTGATAGAAAAGTCTAAAGCAAAGGAAGGCTCCAAGGAAGCCAAGCCTTCTAAGAAAGCACCCAAGTCTGCACCCAAGTCTGCACCGAAAAAGAAGAAAAAGGTTGAAACGGACACTGAAGATGAATCTGCGGACGAATACATAGAGACCCCTACGTATCAACAGTATCGACAGTACAGTCAGTCTTTTATTGATCACTTCCTTGACTGAAAGTACAGAAAGTACACCAAGTATATTTAATTTCTATGTAATTGCATAAGACCAATGACAGAAGTGCTATCATACAAGTACCCAGCCATCAACCCTGCAGTTTCTGCAAACCAGGAGTCCCACCAAAGCATTCTGCCCGTTAACCAAGGAACATACCGCTCAGATCAAACTTCTGTGATTTCGTTCAATGTAGCAAGTAACTCTCAGTTCCTCCGTACGGTAATGTCGTATCTGTCTTTGACCATAACACCCAGAGCCGCCAACGGTGATGTTGTCGTCTCGGGTACGACAACTAACTCTTTACAGGGAGGGTCCCGTGTTATATCTCGACTTGTAATCAGGGCAGGTGCGACGGTTCTTGAAAACATCTCTGGTTATGATGACCTGGTATCATTGTATCTAAGTCAAACAAGCGGTGGTGCCCAGTCCTTCTACGCTCGGACGGAAGGTTATGGTCTCACCAATATATTCCAAGGAGGTGCACGGAAGGTCTGCTTGCCAATATGGTCCAGTCTGTTTGTCACCAAGCAAGCACTACCATTGCCTCTGTTTGTTGGTGGAATCACCATTGACATTTACCTTGCAGCAGCAAGCAATCTGTTCACTTCAAGCAATGTGTCTTATTACACAGTCGATTCTCCGATGCTGCAGACTGTAATGGTGACTCCCCCTGCTAGTTACACAGTCGCTTTGGTCTCCGCCGTTCGTGCAAACAGATCAGCCTTCATTCCGTATGTCAAGACTCAGGTCTTCAGGTCGTCTGGTAATGGAAGTATGTCTCAGAGGATTGTCTTACCTATAGGGAACTTTACATCCGTGGACAGTATTCAGACAGTGTTCTGGGACTCGACTGCTTATGCAGTTGCAACCAATGACAAGCATCAACGATTTTCTGCACAGAACCTGGTAGATTTCAGATTGGAAGGTGCCGGCATACAGGTCCCACAGATGCTAAAATTCAACTACGGTGGTCAGAACGATCCCGAACTGTTGATGATTGGTCTGATGAGCAAAGCAGGAAGTCTGTATGAGATTGGCGACACTGCATCTGTACCAGCCAACTGGGACGCTGCATCTTTCAGGATACAGATGAACTTTACATCATCCGACGAGACCTTTGGTTCCGGTCTGAATATGGTGGGGGCTGCTAATCCCAACATCACTCTAGTAACCACCCACTCTGCCCCGGTTGCCACCAGTATCAACATCTCCACCTTTGTACAAACTAGTGCTTTGATTGAACTGACCGGTACAAGTATCAATGTGTCGGACGTCTTTTAAACGTGTCCGTGTGTGTGTCCGTGTCCTCAAGTGTATTATCGTCAATCTGTGAACTGACAATAAGACTTTACTTGTTCATGAAAGAACTTTAAGCCACTCTGTGCGCTACGTTGTTTACGGTCTCGTGGAAATTGTTGATGCGACTCAGACCAATGTCTGCAAACTTTCCAATGTCTTTGAGTCTGCTCTTGTTCTTTGTAGAGACATCTGGGTTGCGCTCGAGTTCGGAAGCAGCCGCCGTCAAGAATCGGTGCGCTTTATGAGCACCTGGGACGAGAGTCGTATTCAAGAAGTTGTAACTGTTTCTGGCGGCAGTTGGCAAGGTGGAGCCAAAGAATCTGTTGGCGTGTCCTCTAGCCTTTGTGAGGTAGGACTGGAACATTGGAAATTTTCTTATTAGAGGTCGAGAGAAAAATATACTATGTTAATATCAAATGACCGTCCATGGACTGAATGCTAGAATCACCCCCGTAAAAGTAATCGGACCCAACGGACTTTCATCAAACAGAAAGATGCCTCCGGAATTAAAAGCAAGGGTGCATATCGACGCTTTGCCATACATTGGACCTGTCTTGAAAGTGGACAGGAAAGCAGAGTCCTTCTGGAAGACCAAAGAGCGACTTGATAGAGAAGATGCTTATAGAGAGAACCTTCAAGTTCTGCAAAACAGCACACCCGGTAGAATCCTGGAACCCACTTCTACCAGAGTCTTCAGTCAGTCGTCGAATGCTACTCAGACCGGTGCCAATGTATTACCATCCCCGACCGAAGATATCTACCCCCAACCAAGGTCTACGAATCCATCAAACAGATATGACGACGACTATGGTGGTGGAAGGGGTGGGATCGCCTTCTTGGACAACTCGTTCAATTTGAGTGTGGTGAATCCCAAGAAACTGCACGAGATTGGTAACAAAGCAACAAGTTCTACAGGTACGGAAACAGAACGAGTGTTCTCGTCAAGTATTTCCACAAGCACTGATCCAATAATGGTTGATCCACCAAAGAAGAAGAGTACTCGTGAGACTGGATCAGATGCGTATGATGACGGATATATGGCCACGGATCCTCCTCAGCAGCAGATTGTACACAATTACAACAACAATATGCAAATTCTCAATGAGCACAACATTCACAATCACAACAATCTGATGCTTAATCAATTCAGTACTGTGAACAATCACAACACGGTCAATTTGCTCAATCAGACTTTGAACAACCTCAATTATATGAATTTACAGTATGGGCAGACAGGTCCTAATGGGGATGCCCAGCCGTCTGGATACGGTCCTGCCGTTCAGCCTGCCATACCTTACAGACCAGATGTTTTGTTGTTGACCGGTCCCCAGAATCAAGCACCCAACTTTTTGGAAGGACCACCAGAACGTCTAGCAATTGAACCAAGGAGATACAATGATGAAGATGATGACTTGACACCTGTCAGATACGAGCCACCATTGCTCTTGGACGGAAACGACAGAAAAGGCAAAGGTAAAGCCAAGGAATACGGAAATCTACAGACCGTGGTTTTTAACAAGCCGAAAGGTGGTAAGGCACCCAAACCAAAGAAGTCATCGCAGTTTTTGTCCTTCCACGGGGTTCGACTGAAGGACCGTCCAAATGTCCCCTCTCAGTACCTAGAACCGGTCCCTCTACTAGTACCCGATGTTCTGCCTAAACCTCACGTCACACACGACAGTGGTACCACGCAGCAGCACCGGAACGTACTTGTTGCTCCACCCAGGGCTGCAACGGTTACAGGGAAGCGGAAAATGGACGATCTGGAAGGAAGGGATGCTCTTGATGAACGGGTCATCAGAAAGTGGGCCAAGAAAGATTACGCACCTACTGCCAGAATCGAGCAGAAGATCAAGTTACCCAAAATAGCACCGTCTTTTGGTATCAATGACGCTTTACCTACGATGACTGGTAAACGTATTCGGGACGACTATGATGAAGGTAGACCAAGCATCAAAAAACGAAAGATCGAACACGATGTCAGTCCTCCAAAGAAGATCCGACCACCAAAATCCTTCAAGGTAGTAAGGCCACCTCCTAAGCGAAATCCGAGGAGTATGCGGAACATTCCTTCACCAAAGTACCTTCCCATTCCGGTTATGGCGTAAGACACCTCCTGACTTTTCATTACAAGTGGAGGATGGCGTCAGAGGGGTGAAAAAGTATTGTCATCCGCTACATCAATGGGATAAGATTTGTAATAAAATAAAATCTGATGGTAACAATTTATGGGAGATGACACGGATGATAATACTTTTACAAATAGTTCCATAGGATCTTCAGATCCTTCAGACCTTATTCCCCCCTGGTCCCCCTCTTCCGGACTGAAACAAAGTTGAAAGTATTATCATCCGTGTCATCTCCCATAAAATGCCTCCATCATTATTTCATTTATCAGAATTGTTATCCCATTGATGTAGCGGATGACAATACATTTACACCTATCCACCTATCTGTAACCTCATATGCAATGTCCAGAATCATTATTTGACCTTCTTCTTTAGACTTTCCACTTCTTTTGTCAAGGCCTGTATTGAAGCAATCAGTTGCGGAATGATATCTGCGTAAGCAATGCTCAGATAACCTTCCTCATTTTTAGTGACAATGTCCTTGTACACCGTCTCACACTCTTGGGCAATCATACCTTGACGTTTAGGTGCATCAGACTTGTCAATTTTGTACTTGAACGTGACTGGTCTCAGACGGTTCACATTGCTCAAAGCGGTGGCAACATCTATGGATACAATGTCTTCCTTAAGTCTATAATCGGAGGCTGCAGACCAGGAGGTAGCACCTACAGCCAGATTTACACCAACACTCGAAGCATTGGCCACGGTGTAAATCCCTGTACTGGATACCGTTGTTCTGATGTACGTAGCCGCAGACCCACCGTAGGCTCTTGTATGACTGCAAGCACCGCTTGAAATCTGAGTAATGTTCCCTGTGGCTGTAGTTGCGGATCCCATATACAATGCCTTAGCAAGACCCATACCACCAACAATCTGTATAGATCCTGTTATAGCACTGGTTGAATCAGTTGTTCCCAGAACATAAACGGTAGGAGTTGACAGATTGACTCTACTTTGACTTGTCAGTTGTATGATTCCACCGCCACTTCCATTGTTTATGTTCATAAGACCGCTTGTGGTTGTATCGTAGCCTATCGAGCCCACAGTGGTAGTACCGTCATTACGAATCAACACCAGATTGGGACCTGCTGGAATGTAGACCTTACCTCCCAGATATAGACTGCCCCCCATCCCGATTCCACCTCCCGTGGTTATCGATCCAGTTGTTTTGGACGTGGAGTCAAGAGTGGAAGTCACTTTGACATAGTCCAAGTTCAGATTATTGTTGTTGTCATTGGTCCCGTCAAGATATCTGTTCATTCTTTCACTTTACCTTCCAAAATTAATAGACGTTTTAGGATCTCCTGTACAGATTTCCATAGTATCGGGGTGAGTTGGTTATAGTCGAGTGTCTCTATACCTCCGTCCTGGGGACTAACCACTGCTGTTGGAACAACAGGTCTGACCTCCTGACTGATAAATCCAATACTGGGTACACCATTTGACTTGTATCTGAACGTGACAGGTCTGAGTGCAAGGATGATCTTTTCACATACACCGTCCGGGATGCTTTCAATGTGGGTCTTGATTCTACGATCTGATGCCAATAAGTAATTTTGCTCACATAAGATGGAACATCTTGTGGCGAGAGAAATTGGGATGGCATTGCTACTTGGGACGGTGTAGCCTATCTGATCCCAGCCGTACGCATAGGCCCCTTCATTGTAGTTTATGACTACAGACGTCCAGCCATTGATGGCCAACGATCCTTCGCAGAGCACGCTTTGCTTGAACAAGAATGATCCACCGGTAAAGGAATAACTTGTATCCACCCAGCCGGCAATTGGAAAGGGGGGTGTCAAATTCAACGCCGTGGGATTTTCATTGTCAAAGACCACCTTGGAGCCGGGACCTCGATTTGACAGGATAAAATTAGACGACTCACCAGCCAACCTACCTATTCGACTACAATAGTCAAACTGGCCAGCATCTCCATAGGCGTGGAATGAAATCAAGGAGTGTCTGTTACCATTTTTTAATTTGCAATGATCAATGTTGTCACTTTCAAACGTGGTGTCACGTACCCTAAATTTTGTTTGAAGTTCCATACCAGCGTCGCAGAAAAGAGACCCGTCAATATGAGAGACTCTCAGTGAGTACAGCGGTAACTGAGGGAGTTCTATGATCAAGTCGCCCGAGGGGATCATCTTAAGGTACGCACTTGAGCCTGTATTTCCCGGGGCGCTATAGAAATTGACTGAAGAGGTGTTATTGACCAGAGTCGGAGACAGATTGATGTTGTTTGTCACGTTCGGAGAACTTTTCAATGCATACGTATTTTGAATCGTTGTATTGTATGTGCTTAACGTATTTGTGACGTTGGTAGATGTCTGGAAGCCTAGAGAATTCACCCACGATCGGGAAGCAAGAATACCTTCCACCGAGTACACGTTTCCAATCTGCGCTAATATGTCTCCGTTTTCCTGCACCAGAAAGGTGTTGATGGTATCTGCCACGTCTCTAAAGACCCACCTTCCATAAGCATACGAGTAGCCATCTGCGCTCTTGAATTGGAGTCTGTTGACGGCCCCAGCGTCCTTGATCATCACGTTTATAGGCAGCGTCAATGGCTTTGTGAGGTACCCATTCAAAGTCGTGGCAAGACTACTGGTAGTTACATACGAACTCAGAGCGGTACTCAGAGTGGTACTCAGACCTGTAGATGTCACGAATGAAGACACACTTTGACCGTTGAGTGTACCTGTCACTGTGAGATTGTTATTGATGACTACATTACCACCTGTAATGTCCAGTGCAGATGTACCTGCAGATGTCCCAAGTCTCAGACTCCCGGTCATTGTTCTGTAGATACTGTCTCCGACTAGAGCGTTGGAGAACCAATTTCCGTCGACTGCAACCTGCGAGAAATTAGTCTGGCCACATTCAAACAGACCGGCTTTTACTTTTGTGCCTACGTTCAGGGCTAAATTGATACCAAGCCCACCGTCGATTACAAGTTGACCTGTAACTGGACTGGTGGAGTCTACAGCAGATAACGTTCTACCTTTCATAGTCGTCAAACCCGCTACTGCAGTCAGTCTGCTAGGCCACAGACTTGGCTTGAGTTCTGATGCCGTACCGAATGAGAAACCCCAGTTGTCATTCGGGTCATCACTTAGTCCACCGATACTGAGACCATCAGCACCGGTCAACGTCCCTTTGGACGAACTCTGTGTACCATCACTCAGTGTATTCAAGAAGGACAAGGCCGCAGAGCCCGCTGAGATGCCGGCAGCCACCGTACCAACAATGGCCATGGTCGAATTTAAAGAAGACGCTAAACCACTAATCGCTCCAGACGAAAGACCGCCAGCAATACCTCCCATCAGAGCACCTGTTAAACCACCGGCTAGAGCCTGCCCAATACTGCCTAATCCTTTCATGAACTTTGTGAACGGGGAGTCGGGGGTGGGCAAGTCGAGATTCTCAAATAAGTCGTCCACGTCATCAAACCGGCTGTCGATACCCTCGTCCAGATCTGTTAGCCGAGTGTCCAGGTCGTCTAGACGACTGTCAATAGCCTCATCAAGGTCATTCACTTTCTGGTCCGCTTCGTCCATTCGATCTTCTATTTCCTGAGACAGTTTGATGACATTCCCAGTGATGTCAATACCCGTGCCAGCCACGTAGTTCCCTTTTATACCACTCACAGACGAAGTCAACGTGTTCCCGTCAAAATTGAGTTCTAACTGGTCACTAGTGAATGTAAAGTGGTGCAGACTACACAAAATGCTTATTTCTTTATTGTCCAACGACCCTTCAGATACGAGTATACCTTCTTTACCGGTCAAGTCCAGAGAGACTCCTTCTGTGTCCACGGCGATCCCAGAATGAGACGGTCGTCTAAGAGCAAGTTGCGAGTTCTGAAAGGTGAAGGCCTTTAGGTCGGCCAGAACACTCACTTCCACTTTGTTCTGTATGAGTATACCGTCGCCTGGTACGAGATTGACACTCAGTCTGTTTTGATCAACGTGAAGACTATTGTCAGTCTGCAACAGAAGAGTGCTTCCAGAGAGTAACAATGGACTTTGATACGAGATCAGACTATGTAACTTGTAAGGATAGACCTGATCATAACCAACGGTTACATCATCTGTCGGGTGTCGTTTCACGGCCAGAACTCCACTGTTCAACTGGAGTGTCTCTGTATCATACTTGAAAGATATCGCAGCGCCAGTCTCCTGTAGCGGGTCTGCAAACATGTACGACCCTGAGAACACTGTCCCAACAAGTTGGACACCGTCTGTAGCAGAGTAATTTCCTTGAATATCTGTGCCGACCATCTTGACTCCAGAGGAGGCTGTGTAGTTTGCTTTGAGTTTCCCCGCAGAAAGTCCTATTGTCACGTTGTCGTAACCGACAGTGATTGTACTGTTTGTTCTAAGAAGGGGACTGGTGTATACCAATGCAGATCGGAGTTTCTTGCTAGTTGCGTCCTGTACAATGGTGGTCACATCTACAAGCGTGGCGAGTTCCTTCACGTGTAGATTGTTCTGAGCATTAATCGCAACAGTGACGTTGTCTACTCGTACCTTGATTTCTCTATTACTCGCACCCGCTCCTCTTGCGACGATATCGATGGCACTGGACGCAGGTGTTGTTAAACTTTGGTGGACATATGCCACGTGGGCCAAATTGGAATCCGCAAGGTTGTAACTTAGACTGTTCACAGTAAAGGTGTCACAGAGCAGATTCTTACTAGACGATACGAATCTAAAGGCAGGATCACTGTCAAGACCCACAGTTGTTTTGTAGAAAGGAATCCTAGAGTCACCTTTTGACTTGATGGACAGAACGTCATCAGACTGGGTAAAGTCCGCACTTGTCTTTAAAGAGATCATAATGCTATTTTCTGGGAGATCTGCGGCTGGGATGATGTCGTTGAACCACTCACTCGCGTCTTCTATAAACTCTGACAGTTTCCGGTGACTCTTCAAAGCACCAAGTGCCTTTATGGACTCGTCCTTTAGATTGAGCCCCGCGTCCGTCAATTCAAACTTGTTGGCGTCGAATCTGAATTGAAGAGTCCCTTGGAACAATCCAAAAACCACCGGGTTGTAAGACAAGGAGACGACACCTTCCGTCGCATTGTTCATGGACAAGTGCAGTGGATCCGAATACGACACGGTGATCCCTGAACTGTTCTGGATCGCGCTCTTGACAGACAGTTTCCCATTCAGAATCTGCAACGTATTCGTGTCATAGTCAAGGCTGACTGTACTTGTGCCGTTAGAGGTGTTCTGTAACATTGGCGCAGATACGGCCAGATTGTTGACAGTCATCAAGCCGTATTGATTGTTGATAGTACGGCCAAACACACTTTGAAAGGGTGCAGAGACCGTGCCAATACTCACGTTACCATAGGCTCTGACGACACCGGACAGATACGGAGACTCTAAAAAGGCATCTGGGATCTCGATAAAGCCACTCAGAAACTTTGGAAAGATTGTTCCAAGTCTGTTCATTTGTCTATAACGAGAAAAGACTTTCAAAGCAAATTCAAGTTTGCTTTGAAAGCACGGGGTTCTTACTCAGAGACCAAAATAAACGGACTTGATTATTACAGTACAACTTTCTTAATCCCCGTACCTTGTCCCAGACTACTAAAGATTGCAATAGGTAAACTACTCAACGATCTTGTTCGTCAATGGCGATTCAGTTTCAATTCGATATCTGAGAATGTTAAAAATTGGCACAATTAAGAATCCCGCGAGGAGGTCTCGCAGAGTTTAGGCTCTGTGGTTGCATACAGTCAGTTTAAAGACGTGACCAGGTCCGGTACACTCTGTGTAAACTGAAAAAACCACCTTATTAAAACGCACGTCACGTTTGTCTTTTCAAGACCTTCTTCTTTCGCTTAACATCAGACTTTGAGAGAGTTTCATCATCAGACTCTATCAAAGACCACTGAACAGGTGGACCGTTCCGTTGCTTGTAATAGCACGGTCCACAGAACGTGCACCAACTGGAAGGGGTCTTGGCTTCTTTACATATTGCACAGGTGTCAAATGGTTTACTAGGGTCTTTAGTATCCATTGTTTGGTTTTGTACTGGAAGATATTGTCTCTTTATATACACCTTTTACTTTTCTTTAGAAGCAAAGCGGCTTAGACTGGTGCCACATTTGCCGCATTTTGCACGTAATGTATTGACATTGGCGCCACTGTGAATCTGTGTTACTTTTGCGCTTCTAGAAACGTGGCACTTCATACAGAAAAACTTTGCTAAAGATCCGATTGTGTATTTCATTACATACTTTTACCCTACAGATTAAGTCAAAGGCAACGATGTGTTGGTGGGTTATATAAGTAAGAGTAAAGTATATGTGTACCATAAAGATGCTGGCCAACGAGATCGCTCTAAAGGTATTTGATTATGCGGACTCTGAGACCAAGCACACTCTCAGATCTGCAAGCAAGGAATTTGCCGCATATGGTGCAGAGCAGTTCAAAAAGCGCGCAGAGTCTTTGAAGCCGTTTCTGCAGGTGCCACGTTACGTGGACGAGTATGAACCAGTAGAGGACATTATTGACAGAAACTGGTACATTTGTCCTGGTGATCTGTACAGACGTGAAGAGCACTCATACTCTGTTGACTTTATCAAAGTCAAGTGGTCTGTCACTGTTCTGGTCAAAAAAGAGCATACGTTTTTCGTTTATGACGACTACAATGAATATATTCAAGTGGTCGAAGACAACACCACAGAGTCATTCCATAGAAACGGCAAGTACCCTGTTCAATGCGACGGGTGCAGAATGTATCTGCGGTGTGATTGTGTTATCAATCATCTTCCACCGATTGCTACGTTGGACCTTGCAGACTTGGACACGGAATCTGAGGGTGCAGATGACTCGGCCACGGACGATGGTTATGAAACGGACTCTTATTCAGATATGTCCACGGACTCTGAATGCGACTGTGGGTGTATATTTGATGACTGGGCAGGACCGTGTGCTTATGAAGGACGAGATGTTTACGACGGGACCAGGTGGCGAAGAAAGAAGATTAAGTCATAAACACTGAGGTGACATTGGAAGGGTTCAAGTGATATAGGGGTGAAAAAGTGGTATCACCCGCTACATCACTGGGATGAGAATTGCAATAGATTTGAAAATGATGGAAGTAAATGATGTAGGGTGACACGGGTGA
>JAOBWH010000107.1 GCA_025463265.1 Ilumatobacteraceae bacterium | reverse complement strand
TGTGGGCTGGACAACAGGCGCTCCCACTCCCGTCCGCGTCGTTGCGCCACCGAATCATTCGCAGGCTCGACAGGGCATCGACCACCCGAGCACGGCGCGGAGCGCTCACCGCCCTGGCATCGCACGCGATCACGACTGCGCCCGCTCACGCCGGGCCTGGGCACTCTTGAGCGCCAGCCGGGCGAAGTACGCCTTGCGGGCGCTCTCGGCCCGCTGGGCACGAATGCGGGGCAGCAGGACACGGGCAGGATCGACCTCGTCGTCGAACCGGGCATCAAACGCTGCTCGTGCCCGAGCCGTACGGGCGGAACGGTCCTCGGTGGTGGCCCAGGACTCGTGGGCGGCGAGTCGAGCGCGAAGGGTGCGCTCGTTTGAAGGCATCGGCATGGCGGAACAGCCCCTCTCCGGGGGTGCTGCGCTCGCCGAGCCTGCGCAACCGTGTTCGCCATAGGCCGGGGTTGTTGATACGAGGCTAGAGCACAGCGTTCAGGAGGAGGGGGACTCGTGGCGGCGAATCTCAGCGACCACACGCGCCCTTGCCGTGGCGAGATCCTCGGCGGACTGGAGGCGCTGATCGACGAGCGGCGTGACGCAGTCATCTTCGGATGGAGTCCACCTCCAGGCCCGTCGCCCCGTCGGGTCAGGCGGAGCCTCCTCCAGAGCGCGGAGCAGGCGCAGCGAGACCACGGCGAACGGAGGCCCGGTGCAGTAGGGGCACGCTGCTCGCTGACATCGGAGAGACGTGAAGGCGATCTGGCTCGGCGAGGTGATCGGGATGGGCACCTCCTCGGTTCGCGTGACCAGGACGGCCGAGCCATCGGGCGGCAAGCCGCGGTAGCTGACCTTCATCATGGCGACGCCCTCCGGGCTAACGCTGAGCGTCGCCATCGAGCCGCCGCACTCAGGGCAGAGGACCTCAACGTCACGGGTGCGCCTCAAATCGCATCACCCAGGCCAAGACGATCCGCTGCGGCCATCGCCCGCTCGACCTTGGCCGACGCCCCGTAGCGGGCGACCATCTGGGAGGAGCGCCACCCGGCGGCGATCTGGAGGTCGCCCTCGGAACCGCCTGCGGCCAGCCAGCGGTGCGCGAACGTGTGGCGGAACTGGTGGGGGTGGATGTGGTCGATCCCGATGGTGGCGGCGCGGCGCGACAGCATCTGGGCGATGCCGGAGTCGGTGAACCGGCCCTTCCCGCCGAGCCAGAGCCACGGCTCGTCTGCGTAGCGGTGACGGCCACGAGCACGGAGATACCTGTCGAGATCGGCGACGGCTTTGGAGCCGATGCGGGCGTACTGCTGCCGGTTGCCCTTGCCGGTGATCAACACGACCTGGGCGTCGAGGTCCAGGTGGTCGACGTGGATCCCGGTCATCGACGCGAGGCGCATACCGGTGTCGATGAACGTGCGGATGATCGCCAAGTCGCGGTGGTCCTCGAACGCCTTGCCTCGGCACGCCTGGACGAGGCTGCGGAGGCTGTCGTCCGACAGCACGGGCACAGGCTTGTCCACCACCAACGGAGGTGACATGCCCGCCATCGGGGACTTCTCGATCTCGCCCTCCTCCTCGGCGTACCGGAAGAACTGCTGCAGGCACCGGAAGCGGGTCGCTGCGGTCGACGCCGTGTGGCGCTCCAACTGGTCGAGGAGGAACTCCTCGACGTGCTCCCGCCTGAGGTCCTCGACGCGGCCCGGATGCCCATGCTCTGCACCGAAGGCAGCGAACCGTTCGGCCGTCGAGATGTAGGCGTGGATGGTCCTCGGCGACAGGTTTCTCGCCCGCAGCGAACGTCGATGCGACGTGATCAGCCCGTCGAATGGAGGCGAGGAGGTCTCTTGCACTTGGAGACATTATCTCCTGTGCGAGCGTTGTGCATAACGATTTCTCTGCTCTGAGCAGGTATTTCACCTGGTGAGAGCTGCTGGAGCCCAAGAAGGGAATCGAACCCTTGACCTTCTCATTACGAGTGAGATGCTCTGCCGACTGAGCTACTTGGGCGTGGACGGGAAACCGTACCCGAACGGCCTGGGGCGGCGGCAACCCGTTCCGGGGCGCTGGAGGTTCAGGCCAGGGTCGGGAGGCGAACCGCGAGGGCGATGAGCTGGAGCTCCTCGTTCGGGTTGAACTCGAGGCGTTCGGCCGTCTCCTGGATGGCCTCCAGCGCCGCGAGCGCCGGGGCGGGATCGGCGGCGACGGCCATCTCGTCCCGGTAGGTCGCAGCGAGCGCGCCGAGGCCCATGCGCAGCTCGTCGGTCCGCAGGCGCCGACTCTCCCGCCGGTGCCGCTCCTCCAGCTGCCGCGCACCCGAGCCGCGCTGGCCGTACCGCTCGATGCGCTCGTTGAGGTCGGCGACGTCCACCTCGTGGCGGGCCTTGAGCGGGGCTTCGGCATCGTCGATGGCGGCGCGCAGCTCGGCGATGCCGGAAGCCGCCGCGGCCCCCGAGCCGTCGAGCCGGCGCGGCAGGTCGCGCCAGGCGGCGAGGCGAAGGGCGAGGCGCTCGTCGGTGGCGAGGAGACGGGCCCGGTCGAGGTCGCCACCGGCGAACGCAGCCACCTCGGCGGCGCGCTCGGCGGTGACGCCCTCCTCCACCAGCCGGGCGGCGATGAGCGGTGCGGTGAGGGCGTCGAAGTCGACGCGGACGCAGCGGCTGGCGATGGTGACCAGCTCGGGCGGCAGCTCGTCGGCCAGCACCACGAAGAACGTGCCGGCAGGCGGCTCCTCGATGGTCTTGAGCAGCTTCGGACCGGCGTCCTTCACGAGGTGGAACTCGTCGAGCAACAGGACCTTGCGGGAGCCCTCGACGGCCGACCGGCTGGCCCGGCGGATGATCTCGTCGGCCTGGCCCACGGAGATGCTGGCGCCCTCGCGGGCCACGATCACCAGGTCGGGGTGCTGTTCGGCCCGGGCGAGCGCCCGGGCCCGCGCCGCGCTCTCGTCGTCACCGGCGGCGAGCGACTCGGCGGCCAGCAGGTCGCCGGCGAAGGCCCGGGCGGCTGCCCGCTTGCCCGATCCGTGCGGGCCGACGAACAGCCAGGCGTGCGGGGCGTCGCCCGCCGCCGCGTGGCGGAGCATCGACACCGCCGCCTCTTGGCCGACGACGTCGGACCAGGCGTCGCCCGCCGGGGCCTCCGGGGCCTCCAGCCCAGGCCCGCTCATGCGCCGGCCCCGGACGGCAGCCTGGCTTCGACCGCATCGAGGACGCGCGCCTCGACCTCGTCGACCGTGCCCGACCCGTCGACGATCACCCACCGGTCGGTGTCGTGCGCGGCGAGGATCAGGTACGCCTCGGCCACCCGACGGTGGAACTCCTCGCCGGCGGCTTCGAGCCGGTCGGGCTTGCCGGCAGCCGCCAGGCGGGAGCTGGCGACGTCGGGCGGCACCACGAGCAGGAGCACGAGGTCGGGGACGAGGCCGTCGGTGGCGAAGGTCGACAGCGCCTGCACCTCGTCGATGCCCAGGTCACGGGCGTAGCCCTGGTAGGCGAGCGAGGACCCGACGAACCGGTCGCACACGACGTCGTTGCCCCGGTTCAGCGCCGGGCGGATCTTGGTGGCCACGTGGTGCGCACGGTCGGCGGCCATGAGCAGCGCCTCCGCGCGGGCGTCGAGATCGCCGGTCTCCGGGCTGAGGAGGATCTGGCGGAGCTGCTGGCCCACCTCGGTCCCACCGGGCTCGAAGGTCAGCAGGGCGCCCCACCGGTCCGCCAACCGGCGCGCCTGGGTGGACTTCCCCGACCCCTCGCCACCCTCGAACACCACGAACCGGCCCATGAACGCCCGACCCTACCCAGCCCGCTCGCCTGGTCGGACCGGGACGAACGGTCAGAAGGGGGCGTCGTCGTCGGGGGCTTCGGCCGACGGGGCAGCCGGTGCCGCCGGCGGGGCTGCCTTCTTCGCCGCAACCTTCTTGGCGGGGGCCCTCTTGGCGGCGGCCTTCTTCTTCGCCGGGGCCTTCTTCTTGGCCGCCTTCTTCTTGGCGGGCGCCTTCTTCTTCTTGCCGCCGCCCTCGGCGATGCGGTCGCGCCGGGCCTGCAGCAGCTCGGAGGCACGCTCGTCGGTGATGGTCTCGAGCTGATCGGCCTTCTGGAGCGAGGCGTTCACCTCGCCGTCGGTGACGTAGAGGCCGAAGCGACCGTCCTTGATCGTCATCTGCTGCTCGGACACCGGGTCGACGCCGAGGGTCCGCAGCGGGGCGGCCACGGTCTGGTTCCGGCCGCGCTTGGGCTGGGCCAGGATCGTGAGTGCCTTCTCGAGGGTGACGTCGAAGATCTGCTCCTCGGTCTCCAGCGAGCGGGTGTCGCTCTTGGCCGCCCCCGTCTCGGGATCGGTGGACTCCTTGGTGATGTAGGGCCCGTACCGGCCGTTCTGGGCCCGGATCTCGCCGCCGTCGGCGGGGTCGGTGCCCACCAGGCGCGGGAGCGACAGGAGCTGGAGCGCCTCGTCGAACGTGAGCCGCTCGACGGTCATGGTCTTGAACAGCGAGGCCGTCTTGGGCTTGTCCTCGGGCTTGATCTTGCCCTTGCCCTCGGGCATCTCGCCGACCTGGACGTAGGGGCCGAAGCGTCCGGCCTTCACGTAGATGTCCTGGCCGGTCTCGGGGTCCTGGCCGAGGACGCGGTCGCCGTTGGGGGCGTCGAGCAGCTCGAGGGCCTTCGGCAGGTCGAGCTCGTCGGGCGTGAGGTCGTCGGGGATCGACGCGGAGTCCTCGCCGCGCTTGAGGTACGGCCCGTAGCGGCCGGGCTTGACGACGATCTCTTCGCCATCGTCGGTGATGAAGCGGCGCACGACGTTGATCTCGGCGGGGTCGATCGTCTCCTTGCCGAGATCGATGAGCCGGCTGAGGCCTCCCGAGCCGGGCGAGACGTCGACGAGGTCGGGGACCTGCTCGCCGGCGGCGTCACCGAACCAGAACTCGTTGAGGTACGGCAACCGCTCGGCCTGGCCGGCGGCGATCTCGTCGAGCTCGTCTTCCATGCGGGCGGTGAAGGCGTAGTCGACGACGTTGCTGAAGTGGGACTCCAGCAGCTGGATCACGGCGAACGCGGTCCACGTGGGGACGAGGGCCGTGCCCTTCTTCCAGACGTAGCCGCGGTCTTGGATGACCTGCATGATCGAGGCGTAGGTGGAGGGCCGGCCGATGCCGAGCTCCTCGAGCCGCTTCACGAGCGAGGCCTCGGTGAAGCGGGCGGGCGGCGAGGTGGCGTGGCCCTTGGCCTCGAGCTCGGGACGGGGCAGGGCCTGGCCGACCGTTAGCACCGGCAGCAGGGTCTCGCGATCGTCGAGGGCGGCATCGGGGTCGTCGGCGCCTTCGACGTAGGCCCGGAGGTACCCGGGGAAGGTGATGGACCGGCCCGAGGCGCCGAACTCGGCGTCGCGCCCGTCGGCGGCGGTGGCGGCGATGCGCACCTGCACCGACTGGCCCCGGGCGTCGACCATCTGGGAGGCGACGGTGCGCTTCCAGATCAGCTCGTAGAGGCGGAGCTGGTCGTTGCGGAGCTCGCCGGCCAACTGCTCCGGGGTGCGGAACGAGTCGCCGGCCGGGCGGAAGGACTCGTGTGCCTCCTGGGCGTTCTTGACCATGCGGTCGTAGGTGCGGGGGGCGTCGGGCACGTAGTCGGCTCCCTCGAGCTCGCTCA
>JAOBWH010000162.1 GCA_025463265.1 Ilumatobacteraceae bacterium | reverse complement strand
GACCACCGAGAGCATCCCGTGGCGGAGGGCGAGCAGGTAGCAGATGTTGGCACCCATGTCGAGGGTGCCGCTGACGACGACCGACCGGTTCAGCCGTGGCACCTCGACGTTGCGGAGCCCGACCTGGCGGGCGATCAGCAGGGCGAGCAGCGGCACCGACACGAGGCGGGCGGCGAGGAGGGGCCAGAGGCCGGCGTCGTCACCCGTCTGGTGCAGGAACACGAAGAACATGCCGAAGATGGCACCGCCGCCGAGGGCCAGGGCGATGACCGCGCGACCGGCTGGCACGTGGGCCTCGCTGGCCCGCTCCCGGGTGATCAGGGCGACGGCCACCAGCGACACGGCGATGCCGGCGAAGGCCAGCGGCCCAGGGCGCTCGCCGAGGAGCACGCCGGAAAGGATGGGCACGACGGAGGCGGCGAGGGCGGTGGTGGGGGCGACGACGCTCATCGGCCCGGCGGCGAGCGCCCGGTAGAGCAGCACGATCCCGGTCCCGCCGAACACGCCGGCGATGGCGCCGAAGGCCAGATCGTGGGCGGCGGGCGCCGTGGTGCCGAGGAGCGGCATGGCGACCAGGAGCACGACCAGCCCGGTGAGCTGGGCGCCGAAGGCGGTGAGCAGCGGCGACGTGCGCCGGGCGGCGAGGCCGCCGACGAAATCTGCCGACCCGTAGGCGAGGGCGGCGCTGAGGGCGAGGGCGATGGCCATGGCTGGTTCCGCTTTCCGTGCAGTGACTTCCGTGGATCAGCCAGCCCTGTCCCTCGGCCCACGGTCACTGTGTTGTACCGGTCGGTGCAGTGTAGCGCTCGGAGCAGTGCACGGCACCAGCTGGACCAGCAGGGTGACCGTGTGAGGCCGTCGTGGGCGCGCCCGACCGGTCGGTAGCCTCGGCAGGTGCCTGATCCCGACGAGGTCGCTGCGGCCATCGCCCGCAACGCCCGCGAGCTCCGCAGCGAGCGCCAGTGGTCCCTGGAGCAGCTGGCCACCCGGTCCGGGGTCAGCAAGGGGATGCTCGTGCAGATCGAGCAGGCCCGCACGAACCCGAGCATCGGGACCCTCTGCCGCCTCGCCGACGCTTTCGGGGTGAGCCTCGCCCAGCTGGTGGAGCTCAGCGCCGGCTCGACGGTGCGCGTGGTCGCCGCCGCCGAGGTGGTCCGCCTGTGGGAGGGGGCCGGCGGGTCATCCGGCGACCTGCTGGTGGGCACCGATCGCTCCGAGCACGTCGAGCTGTGGCGGTGGAACCTGGCCGCCGGCGTGGACCATGACTCCGAGGGCCACCACCCCGGCACCCGGGAGCTGCTCGCCGTCCTCGCCGGCACGCTGACCCTCGAGGTCGACGGCGAGGAGCACCGGGTCGAGACGGGAGGCGCCGTCATGTTCGACGCAGACCGCCCGCACCGCTACCGCAACACCCACAGGCGGGCGCTAGACCTCGTGCTGGTGGTGGTCCAGCCGCCGACGCTCGATCCCGGCACCGCCTCCCACCCCAGCTGATTCAGGCCCCGGGCGCAGGCTCCTCACCGGCGCCGTCACCAGCGGCGTCACCGGCATCGGCTGCATCGGCTGCATCGGCTGCGTCGGCCACATCGGCTCGGGCCAGCAGGTCGGCGCCGACCTCGTCGTCCGCCTTCGACTCGTCGCGGGAGGCCTCGGTTGCCGCCGCGTCCTGGTCCAGCTGCTCGTCGGACTCCGCCTCGTGCTCCCGTGGGATCACCGGGGCCGGACGGCGGCGGCTGATGATGATGTAGCTGAGCGACCCGATGATCAGCAGGCCGCTCATCCAGGTGTTGACCCGGACGCCCCAGATCTCCGACGCCGCATCGATGCGGAGGCTCTCCACCCAGAACCGGCCGATGCCGTACCCGAGCACGTAGCCGGCGAAGAGCTCGCCGGGACGGAGCTTGCGGCCGCGGTCGATCAGCACCAGCAAGCCGGCGATGCCGAGGCTCCACAGCGCCTCGTACAGGAACGTGGGGTGGAACGTGGCGAACTTGGCGTAGCCCTCCGGCCGGTAGATGGCATCGATCTTGAGGCCCCAGGGCAGCCCGGTGGGCCGGCCGAACACCTCCTGGTTGAACCAGTTGCCGAAGCGGCCGATGGCCTGGGCCACCGGGATGGCCGGCGCCACCACGTCGAGCAGGGGGGCGACGGGCAGGCCCTTCTTCTTGACGACGATCACGCCCACGATGACGCCGAGCAGGATGCCGCCGGGGATGCCCAGGCCGCCCTGGGTGATGTTGAAGGCCTGCCCCCAGCCGCCCTCGTACTTCTTCCAGTCGGTGGCGACGTGGTACATCCGGGCGCCGATGACCCCGGCGGGCACGGCCCACAGCGCGATGGTCCCGATGTCGTCGGGGTTCCCGCCTCGCGCCTCCCAGCGCTTCGACGAGATCACCACGGCGGCGATGACGCCCAGCGCGATGCACAGGCCGTACATGCGGAGGGTGAGGGGGCCGATCTCGAGGGTGTGGAAGCTCGGGCTGGGCAGGAAGGCGAGCACGTTGGCGATCGGGGTCAGCACCTCACCGGGTTAGCACAGGGCCCCGACGCCCGGGCCTTCAGTCGAAGGGGTCGCCGGCCACCTCGGGGCGGCCGTTGTTGGCGAGCAGCACGAACCGGTGGCGGCGGCCGAAGCGGTGGGCCGGGTCGTGCCACCGCACCCGGTAGGTGTGCCGCCCGGCGTCGGGGCCGCCGACGTGGGTGACCTCGAGCGCCCAGCCCTGGTCGTCGGCAGGTCGGCCGCCCGGGGCGGCGGGCACCCAGCTGGCGCCGTCGTCGTCGGACTGCTCCACCCGGACGAGCGGCTCGTGCCAGCGGAGCCCACCGGGGGCCACGTCGATCCAGGACTGCTCCCAGATGCCGTCCTCGGTGGCCGTGGGGTCGGTGAACCGGGCTGTGGAGGAGAAGCGCCGGTCCGGACCCGCATCCCGGGACGCGGGGGGCAGGAAGCGCCGCACCTTCAGGTTCCACGTGCGGTCCTCGATGTCCAGGAACAGGCCACGGTCGACGGTCTCGGTGGCCACGGCGGCGGCCTGGGCGGCGAGGAAGCGCTGCGTGTTCGGCCCGTAGAGGGTGTGGCCGCCCTCGTAGAACTGCCGCCCGTACTCCTCCTCGGTGGCCACGTAGCCCCAGAAGTCGTTGACCAGCGAGCACACCACCACGCGCTCGACGGCCCGGTCGGCGACCGCCTCGCGCACGGCGGTCGCGATGCGGCGCCCGGACTCGGTGGTGATCTCGAACGGGAGGCCCACCAGGACCGACGGTCCGACGCGCAGGACCTGGACGAGCAGCCGGCGCGGGAACTCCTTCTTCTTCAGCACGAGGCCCTGCAGGTAGCGCGAGCCGATCACCCACTTGGCGCCGTGCGGCCCTCTGCGCCCGATGCGCCGTGGGTGGCCGGCCTTGAAGGGCGGGATGCGGTGGATGATGGGCGTGAGGTTCTCCGTGGCCCCGGCGACCAGCGCCGCACCGACCGCCGGACGGTCGGGGATCTCGATGTCACCGATCCGGCGGTTCTTCGCCTTGTCGAGGTCGACCTCGCGCAGCCCGGCGTCGAGCGGGAGGTCGTCGGTGAGCTCGTGGCCGAGGCGGTCGTAGAGGTCGGCCGCCTCCAGGCCGATGCCCGATCCGATGCGCCGCGCCTCCCGGTGCCCGGCGAGACCGGGTCGGAGTGCGGGCGCCACGTCGGCGTGGGTGCCCTCCGACGCGCCGACGACCGGGCGGGCGTCGTGGCGCCGGAGGATCTGGTGCTTGAGCTCGCCCACCAGGTAGGCCCACACGTCGGCGTTGTACTCGTGGGCGTGCTGGGACACGCCGGTCCCGTGGATGGCGAACATCAGCGCGGCCGACAGCGGCTCGGTGCCCGCCTCGGTGATGCGGTCGACGCGGATCATGTGCAGCAGCGGGTTGACCGCCACCCACTTGCGCTGCGGATCCATCCGCTTGTCGGTGACGGTCCGGTTCTTCACGTACGGGTCGTGCGACCGGTTGCGGGTGAGGCCCCAGACCTCGGTGTCGCCGACGGCGACCCGGGCCGGGCCGCGGGTGTCGTGCGCCTCGATCACCGCGCTGGTGATCTGCTGCACCAGGAAGTCGGTGAAGGCCGGGTCGAACCCCGGCCGGTTGGAGGCGTGGTGGTTGTAGAAGTCGGTGCCCATGAACTGGCCGGGCCCGGCGTGGGTGTGGGTGGCGCCGATCCAGATTCCGGCCAGCGGGATGTCGGTCCGCTCGGCGACCGCTTCGGCCACGAGGTACTGGATGACCGACGAGCCGGCGAGCAGGTCGCACTGCACGATGGCGATGGACGACCGGCCCGAGCGGATGTGGGTGACCCGCGCCCGGAGGCGGGTGCGGAAGCCGTTGCCGTCGTGGGCGTTGGCCGAGTAGCCGGCCTTCGGCATGCCCGGCGGCGGCGTGATGTCCACCTCAGCAGCCCCGGCGAGCACCCCCTCGACCGGCGGCAGCTCCCCCACCGCCCGCGCCATCACCGAGAACCGAGCCCGCTTCGCCGTGCCATCGAGGAACGGATGAAGCGGAGAGGAGCCAACCATGACCGGCGACCCTATTCCCCACCACCCAGACCAGCCGCTCCCCGACGGGGTGGGGTCCGAGCGAAGCGAGCCCGGGGGTTTGGGGGCAGAGCTTGCGGAGCCCCCAAGACCGAAGGCGTGCGACGCAGTCGTGCGCCTGAGGGAAAGCAGCCGGGCGTCAGCCCGTCGACCCGTTCGAGGGAACGGAGTGAGCGCCAGCGAACGAGTGACCGAGACTCAACTCCGCACCAGCCGTTCGATGGCGCGGGTGGCTTCGGCGACCTTCTCGCGTGCGGCGTCGTCGTCGCCGTTGCGGGCGGCTTCCATGACGCAGTGGTTGACGTGCTCTTCGAGCAGGCCGATGCCGACGCTCTGGATGGCCTTGGTGACCGCCGAGATCTGGGTGAGGACGTCGATGCAGTAGGTGTCCTCGTCGATCATCCGCTGGATGCCCCGGACCTGGCCCTCGATGCGCCGCAGCCGCTTCAGGTAGTCGTCCTTCTCCATCGTGTAGCCGCGCATCAGGGGGTCCTCTCGTGGTGCTGGTCGGGTTCGGGGAAGGCGCTGCGGAAGCTCCGCAGCCGGAGGCTGTTGGTGACGACGAAGATGCTGGAGAAGGCCATGGCCGCCCCGGCGATCATCGGGTTGAGCAGGCCGGCGGCGGCGAGGGGGATGGCCGCCACGTTGTAGGCGAACGCCCAGAACAGGTTGCCCTTGATGGTGCCGAGGGTGCGGCGGGCGAGGCGGATGGCGTCGACCGCAGCGCGCAGGTCGCCGCGCACCAGCGTCAGGTCGGAGGCTTCGATGGCGGCATCGGTGCCGGTTCCCATGGCCAGGCCGAGGTCGGCGCGGGCGAGGGCGGCGGCGTCGTTCACGCCGTCGCCGACCATGGCGACCACGGCGCCTGCGGCTTGGAGCCGGACGATCTCATCGACCTTGTCGCTGGGGAGGACCTCGGCGATCACGTCGGCGGCGTCGATGCCGACCTCGGCGGCCACCGCTTCGGCGGCGGCGCGGTTGTCTCCGGTGAGCAGCACGGGCCGGAGCCCGAGGCTGCGCAGCGAGGCGATGGCCTCCGCCGAGGTGGGCTTCACCGTGTCGGACACGACGAACGCGCCGCGGACGGCGCCCGCCCAGCCGGCGTACACGATGGTCCGGCCGGCGGCGGCCGCACGGTCACGGGCGTCGGCCAGGACCGGGGGCAGCTCGGCCGCACCCACCTGGTCGAGCACGAAGCGCTCCCGCCCGGCCACGGCGTCCTCGCCGTCGACGGTGCCGGACACGCCCCGCCCCTCGTGGTTGGCGAAGCCGTCGACCGCGGGGAGCGCACCGAGCTCGGCGGTCGCGCCGGCGGCGATGGCGGCGGCGATCGGGTGCTCGCTGGCCGCCTCCAGGCCGCCTGCGGTGCGGAGGAGGTCCGCCCGGGCGTGGTCCCCGTCGGTGGCGATCACCTCGACGAGGGCCATGCGGCCGGTGGTGACCGTGCCGGTCTTGTCGAGGACCACGGTGTCGACCCGCCGCGTGCTCTCGAGGACCTCGGGGCCCTTGATCAAGATGCCGAGCTGGGCGCCGCGGCCGGTGCCGACCATGAGGGCGGTGGGGGTGGCCAGCCCGAGGGCGCAGGGGCAGGCGATGATGAGCACGGCGACCGCAGCGGTGAACGCCTGGGCGGCCGGCGCTCCGGTCCCCAGCCAGAACCCGAGCGTGGCGACGGCGATGGCGATGACCACCGGCACGAACACCGCCGAGATCCGGTCGGCCAGGCGCTGCACCTCGGCCTTGCCCGTCTGGGCGTCGGTGACGAGCTGGGCGATGCGGGCGAGCGCGGTGTCGGCCCCCACGCGGGTGGCCTCGACCACGAGGCGTCCCGACGTGTTGACGGTGGCGCCGACGACCGCATCGCCTGGGACCACGTCGACGGGGACCGGCTCGCCGGTGAGCAGCGAGGTGTCGACCGCGGAGGCGCCCTCGACCACGGTGCCGTCGGTGGCGACCTTCTCGCCGGGGCGGACCACGAAGCGGTCGCCCACGATGAGCTGCTCGACCGGGATCCGCTGTTCGGTGCCGTCCCGCAGGACCGCGACGTCCTTCGCCCCCAGCTCCAGGAGGGCCCGGAGGGCGGCACCCGAGCGGCGCTTGGCCCGCGCCTCGAACCACCGGCCGGCGAGGATCAACACGATGACGACCGCCGCGGTCTCCAGGTAGATCTCGTGCACGCCGCCGCCCTGGCGCGGGACCAGGTCGAACGCCATGCGCATGCCGTCGTCGCCAGCCGGCGTGAACAGCAGTGCGTACAGCGACCAGAAGTACGCCGCGAGGGTGCCAACCGAGATGAGCGTGTCCATCGAGGCGGCGCCGTGGCGCAGGTTCGTCCACGCGGCCCGGTGGAACGGCCACCCGCCCCAGAGGACCACCGGCGAGGCGAGCGCGAGCGAGATCCACTGCCAGTGGTCGAACTGGGCGGCTGGCACCATCGCCATCACCAGCACGGGGAGGCTCAGGGCGGTCGAGAGCAGGACGCGGCGGCGCAGGTCCTCGTCGTCGAGCTCCACGTGGTGGCCCTCGTGCCCGCCGTGCCCGCCGTGGCTGGCGTGCTGGCCGTCGCTGTGGAGCGGCGCCGGCTCGGGATCGACCACCTGGTAGCCGGCGGCCTCGACCTGGGCGACCAGCTCGTCGCGGGTCACGTGCTCCGGCGCGGAGACCCGGGCGGCCTCGGTGGCGTAGTTGACCGTGGCCTCGACGCCGTCGAGCTTGTTGAGGCGGCGCTCGATGCGGGTGGCGCAGGTGGCGCAGGTCATGCCGCTGATCTGGAGATCCTCGAGCCGGCACACCTCGGCCTCCGCCGGGTCGAGCTCGGTGGCGCTCACGAGTGGCCCCCGTGACCGGGCGCCGTGGTGGTGGACGTGGTCGTGGCCGCTGGCGGCGGTGCGGGCTCGCCACCCACGGGCCCCACGGCCCGGCCGAGCCCGAACGAGGCGCCGAAGACGGCCACCAGGCCCAGGGCGAACCCGGCGAGCTTGACCGAGACGGACACGGCGCTCACCCCTCGTCGACGAGGTCGTAGCCGGCCTCGTCGAGCGCGGCGCGCACCGCATCGATGGCCAGCGGCGCCGCGCTGGTGACCGTGACGGCACCGGTGGGCAGATCGACCTGGACCTGCTCCACGCCGCTCAACCGGCCGACCTCGGCGGTGACGGCGTCGACGCAGTGCTGGCAGCTCATCCCGGTGACGGCGTAGGCGGTGGTGGCGGGGGTGGTCATGGCGGCGCTCCGGTCGTCGGGGGATCCGAACAGACGGCATCATATACCCCTGGGGGGTATAACGGCAACGGTGGCATGCGTCTCACCTGGGTTGAACACGCGAGAACCGGGGCATCGTGGCTTTCGCTCTCATGGACTCCACCGACCCGCTCCCCGCCAACCTCCGACGCCTCCGCACCCAGCGGGGCTGGACCTACGAGGACACCGCCGTCGCCACCGGCTTCGACGCCGAGGTGCTCGAGGGCATCGAGCGCGGCCGCACGTTCGTGAGCCGGGCCCGGGTGGCCCTCCTGGCCGAACGCCTCGGCGTCGCGCTCTCGGCCCTCACGAGCTGACGGACCCGCGGCGGGCGTCTCGGTCTCCGCCCCGACCCCCTGGCTCCACGCCCCGCTGCCGCGTGGCAGGGTGTCGGCCGCTGGCATCCGCCCACCGAGATCAGGGGACCCCTTGCGCGCTGCAGTGCTGGAAGAAGCCCGACGGCCGCTCGTCGTCCACGACGACGTCGAGGTCGAGGAGCCCAAGGCCGGTGAGGTCGCGGTCGCCGTGAAGCACTGCGGGGTGTGCCACAGCGACGTGAGCATCGCGGACGGCTCGTTCCCCTCGGCGCTGCCCGTCGTGCTCGGCCACGAGGCCGCCGGCATCGTCGCTGCGGTCGGCCCCGGCGTCACGACGCTGGCGGTCGGCGACCACGTGGTGCTCACGCCGTGCCCGCCGTGCGGCGTCTGCCCGTGGTGCATCCGCGGCGAGTGGAGCCTCTGCGTCAGCAGCGACTCGATGATGACGGGTGCCCACCCCGACGGCGGCACGCGGCTGTCCCGCCACGGCGACGTCGTCTACCGCGGCGTCGGCGTGGCCGCGTTCGCCGAGACGGTGATCATCCAGGCCAACGGTGCGGTGAAGATCCCCGAGGACGTCCCGCTCGACGTCGCCTGCGTGGTCGGCTGCGCCGTGCAGACCGGCGTCGGCGCGGTGCTCAACACCGCCGGCGTGCGCGAGGGCGACACCGTCCTGGTGATGGGGGCGGGCGGCATCGGGCTGTCCATCATCCAGGGCGCCCGGGTCGCCGGGGCCAGCCGCATCATCGTCAGCGAGCCCGACGCAGCTCGCCGGGCCACCGCCTTGTCCATGGGCGCGACCCACAGCATCGATCCCACGTCCGACGATGTGCTGGCGGCCACCCTCGACCTCTCCCCCGGCGGCATCGGCGCCGACTTCGCCTTCGATGCGGTGGGTCGTTCCGCCCTCATCGCAGCGGGCATCGACGCCACCCGCAAGGGCGGCACCACCGTGATGGTGGGCGTGCCCGGCCTCGACGATCCGTTCACGTACCCGATCCCGGCGGTGCTGGCCATCGGCGAGAAGAAGCTCGTCGGCAGCCTGCTGGGCAGCTGCAACTCGCTGCGAGACATCCCCCGGCTCATCGCCCTCATGCAGAACGGCCAGCTCGACCTGGCGTCCCTGGTCACGGCGCGTCGCGACCTCGCCGACATCAACCAGGCGCTCGACGACATCCGCACCACCACCGGCATCCGGACCGTCATCGATCTCTGACCACCCCGCTGACGCCCCGCTGACAACCTCGGCCGCAGCGGAGCGCGGTGCGCTTCTGATGGGGACGTCATCGGGGTAGGTGCAGGGTATGGCCCGCTACCGCATGCGCATCCGGACGCCCTGGCCCGCCGTCGAGGCGTTCGACTACCTGAGCGATCTGTCGAACTTCGACGAGTGGGACCCGGGGATCGCCTCCGCCGTCCAGGTCGACGGCGATGGCCCCGGAACGGGCGCCGCCTACGAGCTCGACGCGTCGGGCTCGGTCTTCCGCTACGTGGTCGACGTGTTCGATCGGCCCCACCGCGTCCGCGCGGAGGGGCGCAACCGGTGGATGACCTCGGTCGACAGCATCGCGGTCGCCGAGGACGGGACCGGCTCCGTCGTCACCTACGACGCCGACCTCCGCCTCCACGGCGTCCTCCGCATCGGCGACCCCGTCCTCGCCCTCGTCTTCCGTCGCATCGGAGACCGCTCCGCCGACGGCCTCCGCCAGAAGCTCCAGGGCGAGCGGATCTGATCCCACCGTCAGACCTGGGGCGGGCGTGGAACGGTCGCTCGCCCGCCGGGACCCTCAGGCGGCGAGGTCGGCCTCGACCCAGGTCTCCGTCGAGTCGCTCGAGCTGGCCGGGTCGGCCGTGTCCGGAGCCGGCGCCGGCGCCGGCGCCGGCTCGGCCTTGGACCAGGGCAGGGCGAAGCGGACGATCTTGGAGACGACCGACCCGAACTGCTGCGCCAGGCCACCGGTGTTGTACGGCAGGCCGTAGCGCTCGCAGATCTCCCGCACCTCGACGGCCATCTCCGGGTAGCGGTGCGCCGGGATGTCCGGGAAGAGGTGGTGCTCGATCTGGTGGCTCAGGTTGCCGCTCATCACGTGGAACAGCGGGCCGCCCTCGATGTTGGCGGAGCCCAGGAGCTGGCGGAGGTACCAGCCGCCCCGGCTCTCGTCGGCCGCCTCCTCCTTGGTGAAGGTCTCGACGCCGTCGGGGAAGTGGCCGCAGAAGATGATGGTGAACGACCACAGGTTGCGGGCCAGGTTCGCGACGGCGTTGCCGGCGAGGGTGAACGGTGCCGACGGACCGGTGAGCACCGGCCACAGCACGTAGTCCTTGAGGGTCTGGCTGGCCAGCTTGCGGGCCATCTCCGAGCGGAGCTGCTCGGTGTCGGACCACGTGGTGCGGCCCTTGGCCAGGTTCTCGACCTCGAGATCGTGGAGCATCACGCCGTACTGGAAGAAGGTGGCGAGCAGCAGGGCGTAGAGCGGGTTGCCGAGGTCCTTCGGCTTCCACGGCTTGCCCTCGTCGATGCGGATCACGCCGTACCCGATGTCGCGGTCCTCGCCGATGATGTTGGTGAACGTGTGGTGGCGGTAGTTGTGCGAGTGCCGCCACTGATCACCGGGGCAGGACGTGTCCCACTCGAACGTGGTGCCCTGGAACGCAGGGTCCTGGAGGAAGTCGTACTGGCCGTGCATCACGTTGTGGCCGATCTCCATGTTGTCGAGGATCTTCGACAGCGCCAGCGCCGTGGTGCCGCCCACCCATGCGGGCGGGAGGAACCCGGCGAACAGCAGGGCCCGGCCGGCGAACTCGAGGCCCCGCTGGGCTCGGACCACGGACTGGAGGTACGCGCGGTCGCGCTCGCCGAGGTCGGCGACCGTGCGGGCTCGCAGGTCATCGAGCTCGGCGCCGAGGGCGTCGATCTGCTCGGGGTCGAGGTGGGCGGCGGCAGCGGGAACGGGCATGGGGGGCTCCTTCGGACAGGGCGGACAGCGGGGAGGGTGGGGGTGGATCGGCGGGTCGACGGGCTCAGAGCTCGACGACGACCTCGCCGCAGGCGACGGACACGCACAGGCGGATGGGCTCGGCATCGGTGGCCGAGAGCTCGCCGGACACGACGTTGCGGACCTGGCCGGACGTCTTGGTGCGGGTGCAGGTGCCGCAGATGCCACGGCGGCAGCCGGAGGCGGGCGAGAGGCCGGCGGCCTCCGCAGTCTCCAACACGGTCCCGACCGACGGTGCGGTCACCCCGGATCGGGCGAACGCCACGGCACCGTCGCCGACGGCGATGGTGGGGTCGATGGGCGGCGGGCCGAACCGTTCGAGGTGGACGTGGTCCGCCAGGCCCAGGTCGGCGAAGACCCGTTCGACCGAGGCCATCAGCGGGGCCGGGCCGCACAGGTAGACCTGGGCCCGCTCGGGCCGCTCGGTGATGATGGCCAGGTGCTCGGGGCCGAAGAACCCGTCGAGGTCGCCCTCGCCGGGGGCGTCGGTGAGCCCGATCAGCAGCCGGGCGCCGGGCAGCGCACCGATGAGCTCGGCCAGCTCGTCGCGGTAGCAGACGTCGTCGGCGGTGAAGCCGTAGTGGACGAAGGTGACCCGACCGACGTGGCGCTCGTCGACCAGCGACCGGAGCATCGACAGCACGGGGGTGATGCCGCTGCCGCCGCTGATGAACACGAGGTCGTCGCCCGATGCGGTGCGCTCGAGCGCGGACGGGAGGACGAAGTCACCCTGGGCCGCGGACAGGCGGAGCACCAGTCCGGGCTCGGCGTGCTCCACCAGGTGCTTGCTGACCCGGCCCTTCGGGTTGGCCTTCACGGTGAGCTCGAGCAGCCCGTCGCCCGCATGGGGCGACCCGGCCAGGCTGAAGCAGCGGTCGTGGACGACGCCGTCGATGTCGACGCCGACGACCACGTGCTGACCGGCGGTGAAGCCGGTCCACGAACCGTTCGGGCGCAGCACCAGCGTCACGGTCCCCGGGGTCTGGCGCTCGACGGCGACGACCTCGGCCCGGATGTCCCGGACGGTCCAGGTGGGGTCGACCAGCTCGAGGTAGCGATCGATGCCGTGGGGTGCGGTGAGCCGGTCGACCAGGTCAGACGCCAGGGCCTTGCGGACGATGGAGGGGGGAGCGAACCTCGCCATGGTGCTTCCTTGCTCGGGAGTACGAGTGAACAACTGTTCACAGTATGGACAACGAACGAGGCCCTGTAAAGAGTCAGAGGTCACAGAGGCGGTTTCGGCTGCGTGAACAGTTGTGTCGCCCGTGCGGTCTACGCTGGTCGGCGTGCCCCGTCCGCCCCGCTCCCTCCACGCACCGGCCCGTGCCGGGGAGCCCCGCTCGGTGGACAAGAGCCGGACCCGGCGGGCGCTGCTCGACGGGGCGCTCGACCTCCTGCGGGACCGCAGCCTCGACAACCTCGGCATCCGGGAGGTCACCCGTGCCGCCGGCGTCGCCCCGGCGGCGTTCTACCGGCACTTCCAGCGCATCGACGACCTCGGACTGGTGCTGGTGGAAGAAGCGTTCGTCACCCTCCGGGAGCTGATGAACGAGGCCCGCGCTGGCGCCGCCGACACCGACGACATCATCAACAACTCCGTCACGGTGCTGGTCGCCCACGTCCGCAGCCACCAGGACCACTACCGCTTCATCGCCCGCGAGCAGTTCTCCCCCATCACCTCGGTGAAGCTCGCCATCCGGCGCGAGATCAAGCTCTTCGCCACCGAGCTGTCCACCGACCTGGCCCGCCTGCCGGTCACCAGCACCTGGCCCGCACCGGACCTGGTGATGCTCGCCGATCTCATCGTGGGCCTCATGGTGGACACGGCGAAGCGCCTCATCGACGTGCTCGAGGAAGCCCCCGAACGCGAGCCCGAGGTCGTGCGAGAGACCGAACGGCGGCTCCGCTACCTGAGCTTCGGCGCCACCGCCTGGCACCCCCGCTGAGCTCGACCGAGCCGTCGGCGCGGACTACGCCGGCGTGAGGTGGAAGACCCTCAGGTCGCGTCCGCTGGTCTTGAGGTAGTCGTCGTAGGCGGGCCAGACGGCGGTGAGCTTGGGCCAGGTCTCGGCCTTCTCCTCGTCGGTGAGGAGGTGGGCGAGGACCAGCGTGTCGGTCTTGTCGAACGAGACGCTGGCGTTGGGGTCGGCGATCAGGTTGCCGGTCCAGGCCGGGTGCTTCTCCTGGCCGAAGTTGGACCCGACCACCCACCACCCGCCTTCGCCGTCGGACACGCACGCCAGCGGGGACTCACGGGGCAGGCCGGACTTCACGCCCGTGGTGGTGAGCACCATCGATGGGACCATCATCTTGCTGACGATGACCCGGCCGCCCGTCAGCTTGTGCAGCGTGCGGTCCAGCGGCGGGACGACCTTGGGGCCGACCGTGCGGAACCAGGAGCTGGTGGCCATCTTCCGGGTGAGCTTCCCGATGGGGCCGTCGACGTCGAACGCAGGCATGGGGTGAGAGGCTACGGCCATGAGCACCCAGGACTTCGACTGGCACGGCAGGCACGTGGTCATCACGGGCGGTTCGAGCGGCATCGGCGAGGCCCTGGCGACCGCCGCGGCGGCGAGGGGTGCGACGCTCACGCTGCTCGCCCGGGGCGCTGACCGACTCGCGGCGGTGGCTGAGCCCCTCGGTGCCACGGGAGTGGCGTGCGACGTGAGCGACCGCGACGCCGTCACCGGGGCGCTCGCCACCGCTGCAGCGGACCGGGGGCCGGTCGACGTGCTGGTCTGCTCGGCCGGGATCACGCTGCCGGGCCGGTTCCTCGAGGCGGAGGACCAGACGTTCCGCGACATGATCGACGTCGACTACTACGGCACGCTCTGGCCGGTGCGGGCGGTGGCGCCGTCGATGGTGGCGCGCCGGACGGGGTCGATCATCGGCGTGGCGTCGGCCGCTGCGCTGGTGGGCGTCTACGGGTACGCCGCCTACGGTGCCGCCAAGTTCGCCGTGCGCGGCCTGTTCGAGACCCTGCGCACCGAGCTGGTCCCCCACGGCGTGCACGTGGGCTGCGTGTACCCGCCCGACGTCGACACGCCGATGCTCGCCGCTGAGAACCTGGTGAAGCCGGCCGAGACCCGAGCCATCGCCGGGTCGATCAAGCCCATCTCCGCCGAGCAGGTCGCACGGGCGATCATGCGCGGCGTCGAGAAGGGCCAGGCCGAGATCTACGCCGACGCCCAGACCCGGGCTCTCGCCCGCACCGTGGCCGCAGCGCCGGGCCTCTACCGCAAGCTCTTCGACCAGCGCGTGCGCAAGGGCTGAGGGCCGCCATCGACGTGTACCACACATCCGTGGTACAACCTTCCCGTGGAGCGCACCGAGGCCATCGACCAGATCATCGAGCTGCTCGATGCGCCCGAGGGTTCCACCACCAACACGTCGATGCGGCTCCCAGACACGCTGCGCAAGGCCGCAGCCCTCGCCGTGGGCGCGCTGGACATGGCACCATCTGCGACCACGGTCACGGCGGACGCGCTCCGAGCCGAGCTCGAGCACTTCGTGTTCCGAGTGGCCCTCGAGGAGATCTACCGCGACGATCCATCGCTGCGACCGAGCCTCTTCGACCTCGCCCTGGCGATGGCCCAGATGGACGGATCCGATCTGGCCGACGACCCGGCAGCACTCCGGGCTGCTGCTGCCGCCGTGGTGACGTGGCGACCCGACGCCGACGCAGACGACGTCCTCGCTTGGGCGGCCGGCGCCCGCTGGGCGACCGCATGAGTGCGGTGGTCCTCGACAACGAGGCGGTTCAGGCCCTGCTCCATCGGGACCATCCGAAGCGGAAGACGGTGCTGACGATGCTCCAGGGCCGGGCCCAACGAGCGCGACGGCGCAAGGACAAGGAGCAGCGGTGGGTGCCGACGACGGTGCGGGTCGAGGCCGGGTGGGATCGGCGAGCCCCCTCGGCGGCCGCCATCAACAGCCTCGGTGTCGCTGACCATCTGCTCGACCGGTTCCAGGCGGACCTCGCGGCCGCGCTGTCGAGCGACGCCGGCGTCAGCCCGGCCGACGCCCACCTCGGCGCGACGGTCGCAGCGATCCCAGACGATCAGGACGTCGTCGTGCTCACCAGCGATCCCGACGACATCGCACGGGTCTGCCCGTCGGGAACCCGCATCGTCCGGATCTGACCGGTCGCGCCTCAGGGGGTCAGTTCCACTCGTCTTCGTCGTCGATGTCGTCGGCGGGAGCGTCCTCGTCCGTCGCCGGACCGGCGGCGGCCTCGGCGGCCCGGGCGGCGGCACGCTCCTTGCGGGTGGGCGGGGCCGGGGCGGTCCACTCCTGGACGGGGGCGAGCCACTCGTTGATCCGGGCGCGCAGCTCCTCGATGTTCACGTGCTTGGCGCTGCTCACCCAGAGGATCTCCCGGGGGTCGAGCAGGCAGCCGGCGGCCAGCTCCTTGCGGCGCTGGTCGCGCTTGGAGGGCTTCACCTTGTCGTGCTTGGTGGCGACGATCTTGACCGGCAGCCCGTGGGAGCGCAGCCACGCCAGGGTCTGGGTGTCGTTGCTGGTGGGCCCGATCTCGGCGTCGATGAGGGCGACGATGGCGTGCAGGTTCTGCCGGCCGAGCAGGTAGCCCTCGATCATCTCGGGCCAGCGGGCCCGCACCGAAGCCGGCGCGTTGGCGAAGCCGTAGCCGGGCAGGTCCATCACCGAGGTGCCGTCGGGCAGCTCGAACAGGTTCAGCAGCTGGGTGCGGCCGGGCGTCTTGGACACCTTCGCCAGGTTCTTGCGGTTGGCGAGCGAGTTGATCACCGAGGACTTGCCCACGTTGGACCGCCCGACGATGGCGACCTCGCCGCGGGTCGGGGGCAGGTCCTCGACCCGCGTGCCCGACATCACGAAGCGCAGCGGGAGCGGGGAGTTCGGGGCCATCCCCCGTTGCTAGCAGCCAGCCTCGGCGTCGAGTCGGTTCAGCCCGCCGCCCCGATGAGGATCTGCTCCGCCAGGTCGGCGGGGCACTCGGCCTCCAGCGAGTGGCGGCGGCCGGGGAACACGTGGAGGACGTTGTCGGGGAGCAGTCGGTGGAGGCGGGCGACGCCCTCGCCCATCTGCGCGCCGTCGTCCTGGTCGCCCCACATCAGCCGGGTGGGCTGGCGGATGTCGGGGGCCAGGTCGAACAGGCTGCGCTGGAGCTGATCGGCGGCCATCCCCCAGTACATGGCGAGGAAGCCCGGGCTCATGACCCGCCGGTAGTAGGCGAAGGTCTCGTCGAGCTCGCGCTCGCGGCCGGGATGGTCCGGTGAGTACCAGAACCGGCTCTGGGTCTTCACGACCGGCCAGAACGCCGCCCTGCGCAGCAGCCGGGAGCCGATGACGTTCCGGATGAGCCACGCCAGGACCGGTCGGGCCTTCCACGCCGAGCCGGGCGCCCACAGCACCAGCCGCGGGAACCGGTCGGGGAACCGGTGGCCGAGCCGGAGCACGAGGTTGCCTCCGAGGCTGCCGCCGACCGGGATGGCCTGGCCGATGCCGAGCTGGTCGAGGAAGGCGACGAGCGTGTCCTCGTAGAACCGCAGGTCGTAGGGGCGGTCGGGCTTCTCCGATTCGCCGCTGCCGGGGCAGTCGAGCACGAGGACCCGGTGGGCCGCCGCCAGCGCCGGGATCATCGCCAGGAAGCCCTCGATGCGGGCGGTGTGGCCGGGGATCACCAGCAGAGGCAGAGCACCGTCGTCTGGACCAGCGCCGGCGACCGGCCCGGTGTCGAGGTAGCGCAGGCGCAGGCCGTCGACCTCCACCCACCGCAGCTCGTGCGCATCCCCCACGGGGACAGGTTGTCAGGTCTGGTGCGGTGTCGGCGGCTGCGGGGCGGCCGGGATCCGGGGCGGGGCGGTGTCCACCACCGGGCGGGGGACGGCGCTGACGACGGCGGGGATCTCGCTGACCGACAGCGGGCGGTGGAACAAGAAGCCCTGCGCCCGGCGGCAGCCGAGGCGCTTGAGGGTGATGGCCTGCTCCTCGTGCTCGATGCCCTCGGCGATCATGTCGATGCCGAGCGAGTGGCCGAGGCGCACGATGGCCTCCAGCAGGACGGTGTCGGTCTGCCCGTTCTCGGTCTGGGCGAAGGCCCGATCGATCTTGAGCACGTCGACCGGCAGCGCCCGCAGGTAGTTGAGCGACGAGTAGCCGGTGCCGAAGTCGTCGATCGCGAAGCGGATGCCGAGCAACTTGAGCTGCTCGAGCAGGTCCAGGTGGGCGGCGCCGGTCTCGACGGCCACGCTCTCGGTGATCTCCAGCACGAGGAGGTTGCCGGGGAACCCGGTGGAGGCGAGGACCCGCTTCACCTTCTCGACCAGGTAGGGGTCCTCGAGCTGGCGTCCCGACAGGTTGACGTGGAGCTCCATGCTGGCGGGGACCTTGCCTTCGGCCCGCCAGTTCGCCGCCTGCCACGCCGACATCTGGAGCACGGCCATGCCGATCTCGCCGATCATGCCGGTCTCCTCGGCCAGCTCGATGAACGAGTTGGGCCCGACGAGGCCGCGGTGCGGGTGGTCCCAGCGCAGGAGCGCCTCCAGCGCCACGACCCGGCCGGTGACCAGGTCGACGATGGGCTGGTAGTGGCAGAAGAACTGGTTCTGGTGGAGGGCCTGGCGCATGTCCTGGCCCAGCTCGAGGCGCTCGATCGCGGTGACCCGCATGGTGCGCTCGAACTCGCGGAACGTGGACTTGCCCGAGCCCTTGGCGGCGTAGAGGGCCACGTCGGCGTCGGACAGCAGGTCAGCGCCGGCGTGGCCCGATGTGGCGTCGGCGACGGCGACGCCGACGCTCGCCCGGGTGAACACCTGGCGGCCGTCGAGCGGGAACGCCACGTCGAGCGACTCGAGGATGCGCCGGGCCACGTGCGAGGCGTGGTCTCGGCCCTCCATCTCCTCGAGGAGGATGCCGAACTCATCGCCGCCGAGGCGGGCGACGGTGTCTCCGGGGCGCACGCAGCCGCTCATCCGGGCGGCGACGGAGGCGAGCAGACGATCGCCGGCCGCGTGGCCGAGGCTGTCGTTCACCGTCTTGAAGTCATCGAGGTCGATGAAGAGCACCGCGCTCAGGTCGCCGGTGCGCCGGCTGCGGGTGAGGGCGTGCTCGACCCGGTCGCTGAAGAGCCGGCGGTTGGCCAGGCCGGTGAGCGGGTCGTGGAACGCCTGGTGGCTGAGCTGCTGCTCCCGAGCGGTGAGCTCCCCGATCTTCTCCTCGAGCGACCCGGTCAGCGCCTGGTTCTCCCGCATGGTCATGAGGAAGCGGATCAGCACCAGGGCGACGGTGACCACCGTGAGCACGGTGAGGAACTGGTCCTCCGGCTGGTCGGTCGCCACGAGCGCCATGCGCACCAGCCAGGCCATGCTCACCACGGTGAGGGGGAGGGCGGCACGGCGCAGGCTCGGCGCCACGTGGAGCTCGGCGCGGCCCGACGCCACCGGCAGCGGGTAGAGGGAGGCGGCGTAGAAGACGATCAGGTAGCCGGCCGTCCAGCCGAGGTCGGCGAAGGACACGGCCTGCTCGGTCCCCTGGAGCGTCGTCCACACGAAGATGCTGTCGGCGAACCCCAGGATGATGAGCCCGAGGGCGATCGGGACGAGCGGGACGGCGTCGCGGTTGCGGTCCGTCCGCATGATGGCCAGCAGCACGGCGGACACGACCACGAGGTCCCCGACCGGGTAGGCGAGGGTGAGGGCGAACTCGAACGTGCTGCTCGAGCCGGCGTCCGCCCAGCTGGGGCCCAGCACGAGCGGCCAGCTGATGGCGAGCAGTCCGCCGGCGATGATGAGCGCGTCGAGCACGGCGACCGCCCACGACGTCGAGCTGGAGCGCACGGCCATCATCCACACGCCGGCGAGGGCGAGGGGGACGGCGAGCAGGTAGCCGACGTCCGCGAACGACGGGAACGGGGCCGCCGCTCCCGAGACCTCGTAGTAGGTCCAGACGCACTGGCCCATGCTCCACGAGAAGGCCGATGCACCGAGCAGGTTCCAGCCCAGGCCCTGCCGATCGCTGATCGCCCGGCGAGAGGCGATCACGCAGCCGAGCGCCGCCAGCGCCGGCGCCACGCACTGGCCCACGTTGGAGAGGATCACCGCTCCCCGGTCCGACGGCAGCCCGGCGATGACCACCAGCGCCCACGTCACGAACGTGACGGAGGTGGCGATGAGGAGCGGGCGGCGGTTGGTCGAGGTCATAGGGGTGTCCCGTTGACAGGGGTCGCATCGACACCGGCCGCAGTGGCCAATGCTGCGGTGCACGCCACGATCGCAGTCGCCCACCACCCCTGGTATCGGCTGCGGCGGCGAGGAATCCAGGCACCGGGCGCCCGATGGCGCAGATCAGGCCGAACGGCCCATCAAGCGCCGCCGGTGATGAAGCCGATGAGGATCCCGGCGAGCTGGCGGCCCCGGTCCTCCTGGAGGAAGTGGCCGCCGCCCTCGATCGTGGTGTGGGCCTGGCCGGCGGTGCCGGGGACCAGCTTGTGGAAGACCCGGTCGCCGCCCTTGGTGATGGGGTCGGCGTCGCTGAACGCACACAGGAACGGCTTGTCGAAGCGTGCGAGCGCCTCCCACGCCTCCCGGTTCGCCGCTGCGGCCGGGTCGTCGGGCGTGGTGGGGACGAGCGACGGCATGGCGCGGGGTCCGGCGAGGTAGGTGTCGTCGGGGAACGGTGCGTCGTAGCCGGCGACCACCTCGGGGGCGAGCGCGGTGGTGCACCCGCCGTTGATGATGGCCCCCACCGGGAACGCCTCGGTGGTGCGGGCGAACTCCTGCCAGGCGAGGAAGGCGTCGCTCATCGGCTGGTCGCCGGTGGGCAGCCCGGTGTTGCCGACGGCGACGCGCGCGAACCGCTCGGGGTGCTCGGCCACCAGCCGGAGCCCGATGAGCCCGCCCCAGTCCTGGACGAAGAGCGTGATGTCGGTGAGGTCCAGGCGGTCGAAGAGCGCGGTGCGCATCCACTCGACGTGACGGGCGTAGGTGTGGTCCTCCTGGCGGGTGGGCTTGTCGGAGCGGCCGAAGCCGACCAGGTCGGGGACGATGCAGCGGTGCCCGGCGGCCACCAGCTCCGGGATCATGTGCCGGTACAGGTACCCCCACGTCGGTTCGCCGTGCAGGAGCAGCACCGGCGGGGCGTCGGCCGGTCCCTCGTCGATGTAGTGCACGCGCAGCGACCCGCCGCCGCCCTCCGGTGCATCGGGGTCGTCGACCTCGACGTGGTGCGGGGCGAAGTCCCACCCCGGCAGTCCCTCGAAGCGGTCCTCAGGCGTGCGCAGTGCGTCCATGGACGCCGACGGTAACGGTGGATCAGCCGTGGTTCTGGCCCGTGAGGACGAAACCGACGCCTCGCACGGTGTGGATCTCGAGGCCGACCTCGGCCAGGCGGCGGCGCAGCAGCTTGATGCGGCCGTCGAGGATCTGGCCGTTGGTGCTGCCCGGCGGCTGTCCCGCAGGCCAGCCGGCGGCGAGGAGGCGGTCCCGGGACACCACCGAGTCCGGTCGGGCCAGCAGGGCCGTCACCAGCCGGGCCTCGACGGGCGGCAGCGCCACCCAGCGGGCGCCGACCCGCAGCACGCCGTCGCCGTCGAGCAGCGGGGCGGGGGCGGCGGAGGGGAGGCGGCGCATCAGCGTGGTGATGCGGGCCTCGATCTCTGCGGGGTCGGCGGGGAGCCGGACCCAGTCCTCGAGCACGTCCCAGCTGGTGGGCGGGGCGGCGTCGGGTTCGAGGAGCAGCAGCCGGGGCCGGCGCTCCTCGGTGAGCTCCGTGCGGCGGTCGGCGTCGGCCGGCCACCGGAGCAGCGCGATGGGCGCATCGCTCGGGGCGAACGTGGTCATGGGAACACCTTTCGTTGCTCGGGCCCGACGGGCCCGAGATCAGCGGAGAACGGAGTGGTTCAACGCGTACGAAGGGGGTCCCCGCTGCACGGGGAGGAGCCCGGGCGTCCAACCCGGGCGGAGGGTGCGGACGACCAGGAGGATGCCGACCAGGGTGAGGGCGGCGACCAGGTAGGGCCCGGCGGAGAGGATGGTCTCGCGCTGGGTGAGCGTCCGCCGGCTGGCGACGGGCCGGGCCTCGACGGTGAGGCGCTTGACCTGGGCCCGTTGGGCCGGGGTGGCGTCGACGGAGTGCGTCAGCGCCGACGCGCCGACCGGCAGGGAGAAGGTGGCGATGACGGCCACGAGCACGAGGCTCGCGATCCGCTTCCACTCCTCCCTGCCGGTGCTGTGCATGGAACGTCTTCCTATCGGGTTCTGACCGGGAACGGTGGGGCCGGGACGCCTAGACGGCGTCCTCGCCCACCTCCGAGGTCCGGACCCGCATGACCTTGGTGACCTCGGTCGCCCAGATCTTGCCGTCACCGATCTTGCCGGTGCGGGCGGCATCGGCGAGGACGGTGAACACGCCCTCGACCTGATCGGCCTTGACGACGACGTCGATGCGGACCTTGGGGACGAAGTCCACGGCGTACTCCGAACCCCGGAAGGTCTCGGTCTTGCCGCCTTGGCGGCCGTACCCCTGGACCTCGCTGACCGTGATGCCCTGGACGCCGAAGATCCGCAGAGCGGTCTTGACGTCCTCGAGCATGAACGGCTTCACGATGGCTGTGACGAGCTGGACCACGAGGTCCTCCTTGATGATGACGAGCGAGATGGTGATGAGCTTGCTGATGACGAGCTGGCCGGTGCCGAGCCCGGTGGCGTCGACCTCGACGGTGGACGGGTTGCGGCGGCGGGCGCCCCTGCGGTGAGCAGGAAGCCGTGGCCCCGGATCGCATGGATCGTGAGCCCGGCCGGCCGGAGCCGCTTCCGCAGGGTGTGGATCCGACTGGTGAGCGAGCTCCGGCTGGCCGGGGGGCCGTCCCACAGGAGGCGGCTGAGCTCGTCTCGGGTCACGATGGTCTCGGGGGTCTCGGCGAGGCGGTCCAGCAACCGGGCCTCGGTGGGCGGGATGGCGATGAGGTGACCCCGGAAGTGGAGCATCCCCTCGTCGTCCACGCACGCTTCCCGGGGGTAGAGCGTGTGGACCTCCGGCGCCAGGGCGGCGAGGCGCTGGACCCGGGCGTGGACGTCACGCTCGCTGTCCCCGTCTCGGGCCCAGTCCTCCAGGGGCCCGATGGCCGGCGGGAGATCGCCGGTCTCGAGCACCCAGAGGCACGGCCGGTGAGCCGCGACGAGGTCCTCTCGCCGGCCGGCCTGGGCCGGCCAGCGGAGGATCTCGACGGTGGGCAGGGCCACGGCTCAGACCGACTGGTTCTCGACCGGCTGCTCGGGAAGCGGAGCACCCGAGTAGGTGGTGTACGTGGCGCCGGCACCGAACTCCATGTGGTAGGCGGTGAGCCCGTGCTCGACGATGTCGATGCCCTCGAGCTCCTCGTCGCGGGCGATCCGGAGGTTCCAGGAGCCAGGCAGCTGGCGGATGCCGAACATGAGCAGGGCGGCTGCTCCGCCGACCACGACCAGGCAGGTCAGGCTGCCCAGGGCCTGGGCCACGAGCTGATCGGCACCGCCGCCGTGGAAGAGGCCGCTGATGGGCGAGGCGTTGTCGGCGCCGTCGGGACCGGGGAGGCCGTACTCGCCGGCGGCGAAGAGGCCGACGGCCAACGTGCCGAAGACGCCGCAGATGCCGTGGACCGGCACCGCACCGATCGGGTCGTCGATCTTGAGCCGCTCGAGCAGGTCGGTGGCCAGCGGGACCAGGACACCGGCGATGGCGCCGATGATGATGGCGTCCAGCGGGTTCACCCAGTAGCAGGGTGCGGTGATGGCCACGAGGCCGCCGAGCAGGCCGTTGATGGCCATGCCCACATCCCACTTCTTCGAGCGGGGGTAGACGAAGAACACGGCGACGAGACCGCCCGCACAGGCGGCGAGCGTGGTGTTGGCGGCGACCCGGCCGATGCCGGCGGCGTCCATGGCCGAGAGGGTGGAGCCGGGGTTGAAGCCGTACCAGCCGAACCACAAGATGACGGCGCCGATGGCGGCGATGTTCAGGTCGTGCGGGGAGGTGGGGCCGCCGCCCTCCTTGGCGAACTTGCGGCCGAGGCGCGGGCCGAGGGCGAGCGCACCCATCAGGGCGAGCAGGGCGCCCACGGTGTGCACGACGGTGGAACCGGCGAAGTCACGGAAGACGATGCCGTCGGCGACGATCCCGTTGAACGGGCCCCAGCCACCGCTGTTGAGCCAGCCGCCCGGACCCCACACCCAGTGGGCGAAGATCGGGTAGATGAAGCCCGACACCACGAGGCTGTAGAGGATGTCGCCCTTGAAGCTCGTGCGGCCGACCATGGCGCCCGACGTGATGGTCGAGGCGGTGTCGGCGAAGGCGAACTGGAAGAGGAAGAACGCCAGGAAGGCGATCCCGGTGTCGAACGAGCCCACGTAGTCGTAGGTCGCCGGGATGTTGTGGAGGAAGAAGTAGTCCGACCCGACGAGGGCGCCCGCTCCGAACTGGAAGGCGAACCCGATGGCGAAGTACAAGATCCCGCACAAGCAGGTGTCGAAGATGCACTCCATCATGATGTTGACCGATTCCCGGGACCGGGCGAAGCCGGCCTCGAGGGCCATGAAGCCGGCCTGCATGAAGAACACCAGGAAGGCCGCCACCAGCACCCACATGGTGTTGATGGCGTTGACGGTGTCGACGCCGGCCTTGGCCGCCTGGGCGGGAGCCGCGCCGGCTGCGGTCTCGAACAGGAAGTAGAAGAGGAAGATGGCGCCGAAGAGGGCGGCGATGCCGATCATCTTCCCGGCGAGGATCACGCCGAACCGCTTCTGGACCTCACGGTTCTTGAACGACGAGATCGGCATCCGCCGGAACTTGGGCCTCCCCAAGATGGTGCGGCCGATCGGTGTCGGTGCGGGTGGGGCATCGGCGCCGGAGAGGGCGAGCGAACCCGCCACCTCACCGGACCATGGGAGTCGGAAGGTGTTCATGAGGGGCAACGTACGGAGCGCGGATTTCGCCGTTGTGCGTGGTACGTAACAGGAATCAGGCGGTTCCCTGACGCGCGTCTTTCGCCTGTGACCACGTTTCGGTACGGAACCTGAACAGATCGATGCCCCGGGGGCACCCGGTGCTCGGGCCTCGCCGGGCCACGAACCGCTGGTCAGGCGCCGGACATCATCAGCTCGAGCACGCGCCGACCCTCACTCGGGTTGGCGGGGGCAGTGCTCGCTGATGGCGTCGCGGTAGATCTGGGCGAGCAGGGCACGACCGGCGGCGTTGGGGTGGACGCCGTCCTTCTTGAGGAGCTTGCCCAGCGGGGCGTTGTTCACCGCTTGGGCCCAGGCCTGGCTCAGGTGGAGGTTGCCGTACCGCTCGACCTGGGCCTGGAGGTGCAGGTTGAACTGGTCCACGAACGTCGACTCGGCCATGGCGTTGGCGTTGTCGGCCCCGCCGGGACGCGCCGGGAGGGCGAGCCAGACCCCGCACTGGAACTTGCTGGTCAGCTCCACCATGGTGTGCATCGAGGTGCTGTCGACGTCGCGCAGGCGGACGTCGTTGTACCCCACCAGGGCCGCCACCCGCTGCCGGGCGTGGGCGGGGTCGCCGGGTGAGCCCATCGCCCGGAGGACGTCGGGCAGCAGCATCTCCGAAGAGAAGCCCGGGATGGCCACGAACTCCAGCGGGGTCGCCCGGAACCGGTCCTGGATCTCGTCCTCCGAGAGGTACGTGACCGAGTCGCCGATGATGAACAGGTCGGGTTCGGGCCCGTCGGGCAGCACCTTGAGGCCGATCAGGGTGCCGACCACCACGACCATGATCAAGAGGATGGGAGCGAGCGCCCCGCGCCCATCCTCCCGCCGGTGGTCAGCCATGGTGCAGCCGCAGATGAGCGTCCATCAGGACGGGGCTGAGCCCTCGGCGTCGTCCCGGATGTAGGTGTTCTCGGTGACCTCGCCCGCGTCGAGCTCGCCGTCGCCGTCCACGTCGACGCCGGTCTCGGTGATCTCGTCGATGATGTCGATCTCGCCGTCGCCGTCGACGTCGATAACCGTCGTGGTGACCCGGTCGACGATGTCGGGCACGCCGTCGCCGTCGACGTCGATGGCGGTGGTGGTGACCTGCTGGACGATGTCCGGGACGCCGTCGCCGTCGACATCGACGACGCTGGTCTCGGTGATGACCACGGTGTCGGCCCCGCCGTCGCCGTCCGCGTCGTACACGTCGACGGTCACGTCGGTCTCGACGTCGATCTCGTCGCCCGCGGTCTCTTCGGTGTCGTCAGCCATGGTCTCTGCTCCCGCTCGGTCGGCGGGCTCCGGTGCGGACCCGCTGGTTGGACCGGCATCTTGACACGGATGATCTGGCGCGAGGTGCCGCCCGATCCGTCACGGTGCGGCCGGATCCTGGCGGTCGGTGGTGGCGGGCGGGACGAGCACGGTGCCGTCGGCCTCTTCGGTGATCGGCGGGATGAGGCCGACACCGTCGGGGGTGGTGGTGAGGGGGCCGTCGATCACGGGCTCGGTGTCGTCCTGCCAGCCGCCCGCCGCCGTCATGTCGGTCGTGGTGGTGGTGGCGGGGTCGCCGGCACTGGCGGTCGACCCGGGCGCGGCCGTGGTGGCCACGGCGGCCGGGGTCACGGCTGGGCCGGTCTCGGCCCGGGCGGCAGCGGCCACGGCGCCGGCGCCGGCCAGCAGCGAGCCGCTGACCACCACGCCTGCGGCGACCTTGGCCATGCCGCCGACGAGGCGGTTCTCCCAGAGCCGGGTCACGAAGCGCACGGCCTGCTCGCCGGTGGCGCCGAGGACGTCTTGGACCTGCTGTGCGAGATCGTCGGCGCCGAGGTCCAGGGCCAGGGCCAGGGCGTCGATGTCGTCTTGGCGGACCTCGACGAGGTCGGCGATGCGGTCGCCGCGGCAGCGAGCCGCGAGCGTCACGTAGGCGTCGAGCACCACCCGGTTGCCCGCATCGGCGGGCAGCGCGATCGAGGTCGACCCGAGCGAGAGCCGCCCGAACCCCGCATCGAAGCAGAGCCCCGCGCCAGCACGCCGGTCGAACGAGGTCGGAAGGTCATCACGCATGACAGAACCGTCGGCCAGACCAGACGGGAACTGAGGTCCCCAGGAGGCCGGGAGCTGCGAACGCGAGGGGGTTGCGGGGTTCCGAGCGAAGCGAGGCCGGGGGGCGTGGGGGGCTCCGCCCGTCGATCGGAAGCTCGAGGAACGGAGTGAGCGCCAGCGAACGAGTGACGAGACGGGCTACGCCTGGCTGTACAGCTGGCCGTAGAAGGCGGCGAGGACGACGTCGCCGGTGGTGCGCTGGCGCCACGCCTCGGCTGCTCGCTCGTAGACGTCCACCTCGACGCCGAGGGCGCGGGCGGCGCGCCCGATGTCGACGGGGTCCGTGGACCAGCCGATGGCCCGGGCGGCGATGGCGGCCATGGCCAGCGTGATGCCTTCGATGGGGGCGAGCCGGGGGTCGTCGGGCTGCAGGCCGCCTTCGGGGTAGTCGGTCTCCATCACCCGGCGGGCGAGGTCGCGGGCGTCGGCTTCCAGGCCGGTCTGGACGTCGGGCTCGATCGGGGGGACGGGGTGGGCGGCGTGGGAGGCCTCGATGGCGGCGTGGTCCTCGGCGGTGAACCCGTGACCGGCTGCGGCCAGCGCCGCCTTGGTGGAGGCCAGCCACTGCGCAGCCTGACCCTGCATCGCCAGGATGGAGTTCGCCATCCGCATCATCTCGGGCACGGCGCAGACGGTACTGCGGCGCGGGGCGGGCTGGCAGCGGAGCGGCGCCCGTGGGAAACTTGCACGGTGACTGCAACAAACCGGGATGCCCTGCTCGCCCGCTACCGCGTCGAGCGCGACAAGCGGATCCGGCCCGATGGCAACGACCAGTACCTGGAGCCCACCGGCCGCTTCGCCGACCTGCTCGAGGACCCCTACACCGAGCGGGTGGAGCGGGAGCCGGTGCACGACCACGTGACGGTGGCCTTCATCGGCGCCGGGTTCGCCGGGCTGGCCACCGGTGCCCGGCTCAAGGAGGCGGGCGTGGAATCGGTCCGGCTCATCGACGGCGCCGGCGACGTGGGCGGCGTCTGGTACTGGAACCGCTACCCCGGCGCCATGTGCGACACGGCCGCCATGATCTACCTCCCCCTCCTCGAGGAGACCGGTCACGTCCCGAGCGCCAAGTACACGCCGGCACCCGAGAACCACGCGCACGCCCGCCGGATCGCCACCCAGTACGGCCTCTACGAGCACGCCCTGTTCTCCACCCGGGTCACCCACCTCGAATGGGACGACGCCGCGTCCAACTGGATCGTCCGCACCGACCGGGGCGACGAGTTCACCGCCCAGTTCGTGGCCATGGGCACCGGCCCGCTCCAGCGGCCGAAGCTGCCGGGCATCGAAGGCATCGAGTCCTTCGCCGGCCACACCTTCCACACCAGCCGCTGGGACTACGCGTACACGGGTGGCGACCCGTCGGGCGCGCCGATGACGGGACTGGCCGACAAGCGCGTCGGCATCATCGGGACCGGGGCCACCGCCGTGCAGTGCATCCCGCACCTGGCCCGCAGCGCCGGCGAGCTGTACGTGTTCCAGCGGACGCCGTCGTCGATCGACGTGCGGAACAACCACGCCATCGACCCGGCGTGGTTCACCGACCTGGAACCGGGATGGCAGAAGCGGTGGCAGACCAACTTCACGATCCTGCAGACCGGCGGGTTCACCGATGAGGACCTGGTGCAGGACGGCTGGACCGACATCTCCCAGCGCATCCGCGACCGCGTGGTCGCCGAGCTGTCGAAGCCCGGTGCCGAGTTCACACCGGAGCTGATGACCCGGGCGTTCGAGGACAGCGACGACGAGAAGATGGACGAGATCCGGGCGCGCGTCGACGCCATCGTGGCCGACGCCGAGACGGCCGAGGGGCTCAAGCCCTGGTACCGCCAGCTCTGCAAGCGGCCGTGCTTCCACGACGAGTACCTCCAGTCGTTCAACGAGCCCGGCACCCACCTGATCGACACCGACGGGCAGGGCGTGGAGCGCATCGACGAGACCGGGGTGTGGGTCGGGGGCGTCCACTACGAGCTCGACTGCCTGATCTACGCCTCGGGCTTCGAGTTCCGCGCCGATGTGACCCGCCGGTCCGGGTACGACACCGTCGGGCGGGACGGCACGACGCTGGAGGAGGCGTGGGCCGACGGCATGCGGACCCTGCACGGCATCCACGTCCACGGCTTCCCCAACCTGTTCGTGGTGGGGCTGACCCAGGCCGGGAACCTCATCTCGAACATCACCCACAACCTCACCGAGGCCGGCACCACCATCGCGGCGGTCGTCGGCCACGCCGTGTCGGTCGGGGCGGCCGAGGTGGAGGTGACCCAGGAGGCCGAGCAGCGCTGGCTCAGCCAGCTCGACTCGTCGACCGGCATCTTCGGCAACCTCGACTGCACCCCCGGCTACTACAACAACGAGGGCCAGCCGCTGACGGAGAAGGACAAGCTCAACGGCGCCCGCTACGCCCCCGGGCCGGTGGCCTACTTCGAGCACATCGACCGCTGGCGGAGCTCAGGCGACTTCGAGGGCCTCGAGTTCCGCCCCTGACCGTGTCGCGGTCGATCAGTTGGCGTCGGTGTCGTCGGGGGCCGTCGTCGTGGTGGTCTCGTCCTTCTTCTTCGACGCGCCCTTGCCGTCGACGGCTTCCATGATGAGGTCGGCGTAGGCCTTGCGGCCGGACTCGGTGAGGTGGACGCCGTCGTCGAGGAACCAGTCGCGGTGACCGTCGGACTCGCCGTACCAATCGATGACACCCGCGTTCGGGAGGTCCCCGACCAGGTCGTCGAGCAGTTCGTTGTTGCCGTCCTGCCACGGGCGCGGGACCCGGGCGTTGATGATCAGCACGCGGCGGCCGTCGGCGGCGCCGACGATGTCGCGCAGGTTTTCCTCGGTGACGGTGCCGTTGATGCCCACCTGGACCACCACCGTGGGACCGAGGCGTCCCTCGCTCTTGATGCGCTCGATGACCGGGGTGATGTCGGCGGCCTGGCGGGAGACCTTGGCGTCGATGAGCGCCCGGTCGCCGAACTCCTCGAGCACGGTGGGCGCGGCGCCGACCATCACCGAGTCGCCGACGAGGGTGACCGGGCCGCCCGGCTCGGGGTCGACGGGGAGCGTGGTGGACGGCGAGCCCGCCACCGTGGTGGTGGTGCCCCCGCCGGCGATGGTGGCGGTGGACTGGTTGGCGAGGAGGGCCTGGCCCTCTTCGAGGGAATCGACGATCTCGGTGTCGGCCTTGTGGGGGACGGCCACGATCACCAGCGCCAGCACGCAGGCGAGCGCCGACCCGATGGCCAGGATGCGAGGCGCAGGGGTGGGGCTGGGGTCGAGGACCCGGTGCTTGAAGCCGGCCCAGCTCGCGCTCGGCGACCGGGTGTGCCACGGCCTCTCGACCAAGCGGTAGCAGACCTCCGTGAGGGCGACCGTCACGGCGATGCGGATGACGAAGACCGTCCCCCACGACCAGTCGGTGTCGACCTCGGGGCGCAGCAGCACGAAGACCGGCCAGTGCCACAGGTAGAGGCCGTAGGACCGCAGGCCGATGGCCACCATCGGCCCGCTGCCCAGCGCCATGCGCCCGCCGAGGGCGCCGTTGGGGTGCACCAGGCCGGCCACGACGAGCGCCGAGAGGAGGGCGGTCAGGAAGAACCCGCCCCGGTACATGAACGGGTCCCGGTCGTTCACCCCGTGCATCATCACCACGAGCAGCACCAGGGCGAGGGCGGCCACCACGGTGACCTGGGCACCGTGCTGGCCGGCTCGGGCTCGGCGCAGCGCCTTGGGGCGCCACAGCATCGCCAGCAGTGCGCCCATGAGCGGCGCCTGGAGCCGGGAGAACGTGTCGAAGTAGGCCCGCGAGGGGTCGTTCCCGGCGCCCGGGTACAGGATCGCCATGTAGACCACCGAGGCCAGGACCGCCACCGTCAGCCCGCCGGCGACGACGCTCACCCGGTCCCGGTAGCGCTTCGCGAGGGCGATCAGCACGAGCGGCCACACCAGGTAGAACTGCAGCTCGATCGCCAACGACCAGAGGTGGCGGAACAGCGGAGCCCGGGCGGCCTGCTGGAAGTAGGAGCTGTTGTTCGCGATGAGGTACCAGTTCATGGTGCCCGTGACGCCGGCGATGATCTGGGGCCGCAGCGTCGAGAGCAGGTCGCGCCAGCCGACGGCCACCGCCAGGGTGATGACCACCATCATCGTGAGCTGCGCCGGCTCGAGGCGGCGGAAGCGGTTGGCCCAGAACTGGCGGAAGCCGAGGTTGCCCCGCTTCTCCAGGCCGTCCATGACGATGGTGGTGACGAGGTAGCCGCTGAGCACGAAGAAGATGTCGACGCCGATGAAGCCGCCCCCGAACCACGTGACGCCGGCGTGGTACAGGATCACCCCGATGACCGCGACGGCGCGCAGGCCATCGAGCCCGCCGATGCGAGCCCGTGCCGCAGGGGCGCGTCGAGGTGGGGCAGGGGCTGCGAGGGTCACGGTGCTCCCGCCGAGGGTACCGATCGGGCCCGGGCCCTGCGTGCATCCACCGCGGGTGGTGGGTCAGCCACCGGAGCCCGAGCGGACCGGTTCGAGGGCGGCGATGTACGCCGCCAGGCGGTCAGCGACCTCGAAGCAGACCTCGGGGTCGCTGAGGTCGGGGTCGGGCCAGGTCTCCGAGACCCGTCGCCACCCGGGCCTTCCGAGGAAGTCGCCGGCCACCGCCTCGGACCCGAGGCCCGGCTGCCAGGAGGCGGAGGCGGCGAGGATCGGGGCCAGGGCGGTCGCGTTGTCGGGTGCATTGGGGTGCTCGGCGTGGAAGCCGATCTCCACGGCGAGCAGCTCGGCGTCGGCGACGTGCTTCGCCGAGATCACCTGGGCCTCGTAGTGCTCGCGCGGGCACGCCTCGGCGTCGAACCACGCCTTGATGCCCCAGCGCCGGGGTTGGGTGCGCAGGTCGCCGAGCTCGGCGGGGACCATGGCGCGCAGGGCGTCGGCCACCTGATCGAACAGCTCGAGCTCCACCCGGCCAGTCTCGCGCCGTTGCCGGCGCCGGTCCGAGGCGTCGGTTCTGGGCTCAGTTGCCGGCCGGCGCGGTGGTCTCGGTCCCCTCGGTGGCCGATCCGGTCGGCGAGCCCGCCGTCGCCCCGCCAGGGGCGGTGAGCACGGAGACGCGCTCGACCTTCCACGTGCCGTCGCGCTGGACGAGGCCGAGCTCCATCCGGAGGGTGTCGGCCTGGGGCTCGGGCGACGCGTTGTTGGCGATGGTCTGGTCGACCACCACGAACACGGTCCCCCGGTCGCCGTCCACGGTCTGCACGTAGGCCGAGCGGATCTCGCCGCGGCTGGACGCCTGGGCGGTCTTGAGCTGCTTGCGGACGTCGCTGCTGAAGAACTGGTCGGCCTGCGAGCGGAAGTCGCCGGTGGCCTGGGCCGTGATGCGGTCGAAGTCCCGGTCGATGGTGGCGCCGTCGAAGTTGGTCAGGTCCTCGGCGAAGCCGCGCGCCGTCGAGAGCAGCTCGGCCGGCGCGCCCTGCGAGGCCGAACCGGTGGACGCCTCGTCGCGAGCGTTCAGCCAGGCCAGGCCGAACGCCACGGTGCCGATCAGACCGATGGCGGCGAGCACCCACGGGAGGCGGGGCGAGCGGTGGACCGGAGCCGGCGTCCCGTCGTCACCCGGCTCGGGCGGTCCGGGGCGGCCGTCCGTGTCGTCTGTGTCGACTGTGTCGACCGTCTCGAGGTCGTTGGCGGGGTCGGCCTGCTCGGCCGGGCTCTCGTTGGTCATGGTCATCGTCAGCTCCGGTTGCGAAGGTACGAGAAGGACTTGGCCGCCAGGCCGCCGAGGACGGCCAGGGCGGCGATCAGGATGAAGACGTCGTAGGTGGCGCGCCGGTCCTCGGCACCGGGCGAGTCATCGATGGGCCGTCCGGCGGGGAGCCCGGGGCGGGCGTCGCTCGGGGCCTCGGC
>JAOBWH010000129.1 GCA_025463265.1 Ilumatobacteraceae bacterium | reverse complement strand
GCTCTGGTCGATGCCCTCGGCGACCACCGGCTGACAGGTCATCGCGGAGACGGTGGCCGAATCGGCGACCTCGTAGATGTGCCACGGACCGCTCACCGCGATCTCCGTGAGGTCGGGGTGACGGCTGGCCTGGTCCACGGCGTTCGACGTGGACGCCATGTAGTACTTCACGCCCAGCATCTGGAGGTGGCGCACGCCGGCGTCGATGTCGAAGCCCGGGTACGGCAGGTCGCGCTGGGGGCTCGACGGCTTCGTGGACAGCTCCGACTGCATCAAGAAGTGGTACGGCACCGTGGTGGAGGACTCGAAGTAGAGGCCCTCCTGCGACCCGATGCAGCTGTCGGTGAAGTACGGCAGCATCATCAGCGCCATCGGGGTCCCGTACCCGCCGAGGCGGTCGCCGTCGTACTCCCAGAACGCCCGGCCGCAGCCGTAGCGGTCGTCCTCGCCGATGCCGGCCATGGTCTGGATCAGTCGTCTGTACTCCTTCCACCCGCCGGTGGTGCAGGCGACCGTGGAGCCGGGCTCGTCGCACCCCGCGGGCGCCGCCACCTTGGACTCCAGCCCCGAGTAGTCGGTGGCGGCCCAGCCGCCGGCCTGGTTCTGGGCGGTGGTGGAGAAGAGCAGCCACGACGAGCGCAGCTGGGACACGTTGTCGCTGCCGGTGACGTTGACCCGCTCGAGACCGGGGAACTTCAGGGTCTGGATCGGCAGGGCGGCGTAGATCAGCGAGCAGCTCCCGACGACGATGGCGCCGGTGACCGTGACCGCCCGCAGCGGGCGCGCGACGTTCCCGGAGGCGGCCGCCCCGATGATCCGCAGCAGCTCGCCGACGGCGAGGGCCGCCAGCAGCGCGACCGACAGGTACATGAACGGGAGCAGCCGGGCGTTCCACAACCGCATCTGCGGCAGGTGCCAGAACGCCAGCGCCACGCCGCCCCACGCCAGACCCAGCACCATGCCCACGCTGTAGCGGCGCACCACCGAGAGGGCGACGCCCACGAGCCCGGCGATGAACAGGTACCGGAGCGCACCCGGCCACAGGTAGTAGTGGACGCTGGTCTCGTCGCCGGTGGGGAGCGGGAGCCGCTCCCAGCCCATGTCGTTCACGTAGTCGCTGCGCAGCGCGAACGGCACCACCCAGAAGGCGGTGAGGAGCCCGGCGACGGGGACCATCGTGATGAGCCACCGGAACCGCTTGCGGTCCGGGTGCACAAGGAAGAGGGCGGCCGTGCAGCCGAGGACGAAGAAGGCCGGGATCAGGTGGCACAGGCCGGCCAGCGCGAACAGGACGGCGGCGAGGGCGCGGTGCTTGCCGGTGCGCAGCCCCCGCACCGCCACGGCGAGGTAGAGGACGGCGAGGGTGAGGCTGAGCGAGAACGAGAACTCGCCGGCCATCGTCGACTGGAAGTTGCCGCCGATGATGTTGCCGGTGTTGTTGAACACCGGCTCCCGGTTGAAGATGAAGATCACGCCCGCCGCCGCGAACAGCGGCGGGATCGGGAACTTGAGGTCGGCCGCCTTCCCGAGCAACCAGCAGGCCACCGGCAGCGACAGCAGGCCCATCGCTGTGACGATCTTGAACGACCGGTTGTACGACAGCGGGACGGCCAGGTTGAAGGCGAGGAACCCCACGGCGAACAGCAGCCAGCGGTACGGGTAGAGCCGCTGGCGCAGCCAGCCCGCCAGGGCCACCAGGATCGACACCGCTGCGGCCGGGATGGCGAAGTACCACGGCAGCCCGACAGTCAGCAGCACCACGAAGAGCGACGGGACCACCATGTAGAACTGGTAGGCGGGGAAGCCGCTGTACCAGTCGGGCGTCCAGCCGGACAGGCGCAGCTGCGGCAGCAGGTGGTCGATCAGGTAGCGCGGCCCCCACACGTGCGAGCCCATGTCGCCACCGGTGGGGGTGGTGTTGCTGAACAGGTTGCTGGGGTCGAGCGTGGCCAGCACGATGATCGTGCCCAGCACGATGACCCCGATGGTGACCGCAGCCTCCACCACCAGGCCGGGGTCGTCGCTGCACCGCTGCGCCGTGCGACGCCACGCGCCTCGGAGCCGTTGACCCAGCGGCACCCACGGCTCCGACGCCTCGACCGCAGCCTCGGGGCGCTCCGCGGGATCGACGGCGTCGACCTCGGGCACGGTCCCCGGCGGCGGGTCGTCGGTTCCGAAGTCGGTCAGCTCACCCACAGCAGCACCACCACCGTCGAGATGTTGAAGGCCATGTGGGCCACGATGGCCGGACCGAGCCGGCCGGTCCGGATCACGAGGTAGCCGAACAGGGCGCCGGCCGCGCACAACGGCAGGAACTGCAGCGGCTGGAAGTGGATCAGGCCGAAGAACGCGCTGGACAGGCCCAGCGCCCACCACTGATCCCACTTCTTCTCGACGGCACGGAACACCAGGCCCCGGAAGAACAGCTCCTCAGCAACGGGAGCGACCACACCCACGATCAGCAGGAAGAGCAGCGCGCCGCCGGCACCGTGCGCCTTGTCGGCCAGCTCCTGCGCCGGGCGCGCCAGGTCCTCCGCGGACTCGCCGCTCAGCTTCAGGATCGGCCAGGCGATGGCGTTGACCAGGATGAACTGGCCGACGAGGCCGGCGGCGATCCCGAGCGGCACGTCCCGCAGCCGGATCGACACGTGGAAGGCGCGGCGCCAGCCGCCGCCCTTGTGGTCGCCCACCCAGATCGCGAGCGCCACGAAGGCCACCCAGATCCAGATCGCCGCCGCCATCGTCCAGCCGAGCGGGGCATCCTCGATCGCCGCCTTGGTGGTGTACCCACCGACCGTCAACACGATCCCGCCCAGCACGGTGGCGAACAGGTAGGCCCCGACCCACCCGACAAAGGCGTCCGGCAGACCGAACGAGGGGCCTTCGCGCTGGTCTGCGGTGGTGGACCCGGCGGTCGGGCTGTGGAGGGACATGGAGGCGAGAGCCTACTGGGGAAGGGCCGGGGCGCTGCCCGCGGCCGGCCTGCTCAGGAGGCCAGCGGGGCCGACACGCGGCGCAGGTCGACCAGTTCCCACCCGCGGGGCGGGACCGTGCGGGCTGCGTGGCGATCGCACAGATCGTGGGTCATCGGATGGCCCTCCGGGGTGAGCGGCTCGAGCCACACGGTGGCGGACTCGTACCCGTAGGACAAGGTGACGGTTGCGGACTCGCCGCAAGCGGGTCGGGCACATCCTCGGCGCATGGGCGGCAACATACCCAGCCACCTGCACCGGTTCGTGGATGGTTGTCACCCTGCCGGCTGCCTCACGGGGGTATCGGACCCCTAGCATGGCGCCATGTCTCCCGACGGTTCGCCGCCTCCTCCCCCTCCGCCACCTCCCCCGCCGCGCAGCCGCGGCCCGCTCGGTCCGGGCCAGGGCGGCTCGGGTGGCTCCGGTGGACCAGGCGCACCGGGATCCGGCGGGGCGTCCGGGCGCCTCAAGGGCCCGGCCAGCTGGGCGGTGTGGGCGGTGGCCATCGCCGCCGGCGTCCTGCTCCTGGTGGTCATCAACCAGGGCCGCACCGACACCAAGCCCTACAGCTACACCGAGTTCCTCGGCAAGGTCCAAGACGGTGATGTCCAAGAGGTCACCTACGACAACAAGACCGGCAAGATCACCGGCAAGCTCGATGACTCGGCCAAGACCGAGTTCCACACGACCGGCCTCATCCCGTTCCCCGACGACGACCGCGCCCTCCTCGCCGAGAAGGACGTGGAGTTCGAGCCCAAGACGCCGACCCCCACGTTCCTCGAGACGTGGCTGCCGATCCTGCTCTTCCCGCTGCTGATCATCGGCTTCTTCGTCTTCATGCAGCGCCGGGCCCAGGGCCAGATGGGCAACATCATGTCCATCGGCCGTTCCCGGGCGAAGACCTACTCCACCGAACGCCCCGGCACCACGTTCGCCGACGTCGCCGGCTACGAGGGCGTCAAGACCGAGATCCGCGAGGTCGTCGACTTCTTGAAGTACCCGGAGAAGTTCGGCCAGATCGGCGCCCGCATCCCCAAGGGCGTCCTGCTCGTCGGTCCTCCCGGCACCGGCAAGACCCTCATCGCCCGCGCCGTCGCCGGCGAGGCCGGGGTGCCGTTCCTGTCGGTCAGCGGCTCGGACTTCATGGAGATGTTCGTGGGCGTCGGCGCCAGCCGGGTCCGCGACCTGTTCCAGTCGGCCAAGAAGCTCGGCCGCGCCATCATCTTCGTGGACGAGATCGACTCCATCGGCCGCAAGCGCGGCGCCGGGCTCGGCGGCGGCCACGACGAGCGGGAGCAGACCCTCAACCAGATGCTCTCCGAGATGGACGGCTTCGAGGCCACCGAGGGCATCGTGATGATCGCCGCCACCACCCGCCCCGACGTGCTCGACCCGGCGCTGCTGCGCCCCGGCCGCTTCGACCGCCAGGTCGTCGTGCCGCTCCCCGAGCACTCCGAGCGCCTGGCCATCCTGCGGGTGCACGCCAAGTCGAAGCGCATCAGCCCCGACGTCGACCTGAGCATCGTGGCCCGGGGCACCCCGGGCATGAGCGGTGCGGAGCTCGCCAACCTCGTCAACGAGGCGGCCCTCTACGCCGTGCGCCGCGGCGCCGAGATGATCACCCGCGAGGACTTCGAGTACGCCCGCGACCGCGTGCTCATGGGCCAGCGGCGCGAGTCCATGGCGCTGTCGGACAGCGAGAAGGAGCTCACCGCCTACCACGAGGCCGGCCACGCCGTGTGCGCCACCATCCTCGAGGACGCGGATCCGGTCCACAAGGTGACCATCCTCCCCATGGGCATGGCCCTCGGCGTCACCCAGCAGCTGCCGTCCGAAGACCGGCACTCCTACAACCAGGAGTACCTGGAGCAGTCCATCGTCGTCGCCATGGGCGGCCGCATCGCCGAGAAGCTCATCTTCGGCGTGGTCTCCACCGGCGCCAACAACGACCTCGTGGTCTCCACCGAACGGGCCCGCAAGATGGTCCGCGAGTGGGGCATGAGCGAGCGCATCGGTCCCATGGCCTGGGGGTCGCAGGGCCAGGTGTTCCTGGGCGAGGACCTCATGGGCAACGCCCGGGACTACTCCGACGAGACCGCCCGGGTCATCGACCAAGAGGTCGAGCAGATCCTGCGCGACTGCGAGCGCCGCTGCGAGGACCTGCTCACCGCCAACCGCAACGGTCTCGACCTGGTGGCCCGCAGCCTCCTGGAGCACGAGACCATCGACGGGGCCGAGGTCCGCCGCCTCTGCGACCTGGGCGCCAACCCGTCCACCAGCGTGCAGCACGAGCCCGAACCGGTCAGCCCCACCGAGAGCTGACACCGAGGCCGAGAACCTGCGAACGACCGGCCCCCGGGCCGGTCGTTGCGCGCCCGGGCCCGTGAGCCGGGATCAGTCGTGGTCGACGCAGCCGGGTGGCACGCTGCCGGGCTCGCGGAGCTCGGCCAGGGCGGCCCACAGGTCGGTGGCGGTCGGCTCGCCGACGAAGCTGCGCCGGACCGAGCCGATGGTGTCCACCAGCAGAAGGAGCGGCACGGCGTCGATGCCGTAGCGCTCGTGGAGGTCCTTGCGGTCGACGTGGTCGACCTCCTCGAACGCCACGGCGTCGGACTCGAGGAGCCGGGCCTTCGCGGCCGTGCCCTGGCAGGCCAGGCAGGTGGCTGACGAGAACAAGACGACCAGCCACGGAGCATCGGGGCGGGCGAAGTCGTCGCGGTTCACCAGTTCGGGGATGGTCCACGACGAGCCCCGCTGCGGATCCGGAGCGGTCCGCCGCTGGAGGTACCAGGCCACGACGCCGGCCACCGCCCCCACGAGCAGCACGAGGACCAGGGGCGACATGGAACCCAGTCTGGCTAGCTGACGGGCGGCAGCGCCACCACGGTCTCGGGGTAGGGCAGTGCGGGCTGCACCGCGAGGCCCGTGCCCTCGATCATCGCCAACGACGACGAGACGACCACCGGTTTCGAGCTGGCCACGATGACGGTGGCGGCCGGGCCGGCGGCGCCCAGGTCGAGCGACCGGCGGTCGCCGGCGGGAACCGACACCGAGGCGCTCTCGAGCTCGTCGCGGTCGCCGTCGGAGAGGGTGAGCACGGTGATGCGGGCCGAGCTGTCGCCCGGGTTGATGATCTGGACGGTGGCGCTGCGCGCGCTGGTGGGACCGCCCTGGGTGACCATCCAGCGGGTGGCGGCGACGGGGGAGCCGGCGCTGACCGCGGCCCCGGTGCGCAGCGACGGTTCGCCGAAGAACGACAGCCGCTCCGCCACCACCGGCACGCCGTCGAGCGAACGGACGTCGACCCACAGGTCCTGGTCCGGGAGGATGCCGGGCACATCGTCGAGGGTGACGACGGCCTGCTCGCGCGGACGGATGGTGAGGGCGATGGGCTCGACCTCGGGGTTCCGCTTGGGCTCCTGGTAGTTGAGCGCCACGTCGACCTCGGCGGTCTCCGAGCCGGGGTTGTACACCGCGACCTGGGTGGTGACGCCGGTCGAGACCCGGGCGCCCGGGAAGATCCAGCGCGGTGCCCGCACCGGGATGGCCGGCGTGGAGACCAGGCCTTCGGGGGCGTTGGCGCCTTCGACGGCGGTGAGGGGGTCCCCCTGGCCGTCGTAGGTCTGGACCCGGTCCACCACGACGCGGCCCGAGCGGGCCCGCACGGTGGTGGCGATGGCGGCCCGGTTGGTGATGATGTCGCCGAGGTCGACGGTCCGCACGGAGCGCCCGGGGATGGACAGCGCCCGCAGCGAGCGCGGCGTCCGGGGACCGGTGTCGGTGGCGAAGGAGATGCTGACGCTGGCCGCGTCGGGGAACGGGTTGAACACGGTGAGGGTCTCGTCCGCGCCGCGCAGCGTCGAACCGGACGGGACGAACCAGTGGTCGCTGGCGACGACCGAGCAGGACGCGGCATCGAACCCGAGCGGGCCGAGGACCTCGCGGTCGACACCGACCCGGCCGCCGCGGATCTCCACGATGGCACCGACCCAGTCGGCCTCGAGGTGCTCGGACGCCCGGACCCGCGCCCGGCCGTGCGCGGGGACGTCGACCTCGGTGGTGGCCTCCTGGCCGACGGCGCCGAGGAAGGTGACCTCGGCGACGGCACCGTTCCGGTCGTCGTTCGCGAGCAGGACCGACAGCTCGGCCGCCCCGTCGCCGGTGGCGGTGCCGCCGCCGCAGTACCACGAGGTGGCGATGGCATCGGTGGCGGTGATCGACGGCAGGCGCGACGTGTCGAGCACCGGGTCGGTGGTGGCCGGCGGCTTCGACGGCTCCTCGGATGACACCATCACCGCTCCGACCACCAGGGCGGTGAGGGCGACGAAGGGCAGCCACCGGCGCGGGGTGAAGCGGCGCGAGCGACGACGGCGTGCGGTTCGTCGGGCCATCAGGCGTCGACCCCTTCGGGCTCGGCGAGGCGCCCCATGTCCCGGCTGGGTGCAGGCCGGCGGGGTGCGGCGGCGGCCGCGGCGATCTCGGATTCCCTGCTGCGGCGGCGCGAGCGTCGCCAGCCCCACAGGACGAGGAGCCAGAGCACGGCTTCGCTGATGGCGATGGCTCGGTGGCTGAGCGCGGTCTCGTAGGCGAGGGTGCCGTCGCCGGTGCGGGTGGCACCGAACTGGTTGGCCCAGCCGTAGGTCTCGGAACGGCGCAGGGCGACGCCGTCGACGCGGACCTTCCAGCCGGCGTCAGCCGTGCTGGCGACGAGCAGGTCGCCCTCGGCGGGGACGTCGCCGGTGGCCCCGTCGACGCCGTCGGGGCGTTCGAGTGCGGCCTTCGCCGCGCTGAGGTCGTCGGCCGCCGCATCGATGGCGTCGGTGCGGTCGCCGTCGCGCTCGGGCAGCACGGCGCGCGACGGCACCCAGGCCAGGTTCTGGAAGACGGTGAGGCCGTCGGCCACCGGCACCCGCTTGAGGTCCAGCTGCCCTGCCAGCACGTCGAGCGTGGGGGCGACCGCCGGGTTCGGTGCGGTCTCCTCGCTGGTGGGAGCGAGCTGGCTCTGCACGACGATGTAGCGGACACCCATCGGGCCGAGCAGGCGCCCGAGGCGGCTGGTGCGCCGGTCCGCGGCCGCGTCGAGCGCGTCGCCGATCAGGGGCGAGGCTCCGTCTTCGGGCACCACGAACCGGTCGATCATCGTGGGCGAGCCCTCGTCGGAGGTGCCGTAGGCGACGTGGTCATCGACCGGCCAGCTCGACACGGGTAGGACGGCGGGGTCGCCCATCCACACGACGCGGAAGGCACCCTGGTCGGTCTGGTCGAGCAGCTCGCCCATGCCGGACTGGTAGTCCGCGGTGGGGGTCCGCCAGCGGCCGTCGAGCAGCCCGCTGGCGAGCGGGGCCGCGCCGAGCACCACGCCGAGGCCGGCGGCGACGGCGAGCACCTGGCGCCAGCCGAAGCGGTACGCCCGCAGGTCGGTCTCGAAGGCGGCGAGGCCGAGCGCCGCCGCCAGGCCGAGGGCGGCGGCCACGGGCGCCAAGATGACCTCGGAGGCGGGGAGGCCGCCGGGGAGGTGGCCCTGCTGGCTCGCCCACAAGACGGCCCAGCCGCCGAGCACGATCATCCAGGCCCGCACCGCCCACTCCAGGCGCCACGACCGCCCGATGATCACGGGCAGGGCACCCGCCAGCAGGAACGCCCAGCCGAGGGGCGGGGCGCCCCAGGGGCCGGTCTCGAACCGCAGGATCTCCCCGAGGGTGAGCGGCGTGGTGGTGGCACTGGTGACGCCGGCGATGGACTCCCAGGGCGACGGCCCGGTGACGAGGTCGAGCGCCCACGGCAGGTTGAGCACGATGGCGAGGGCCGAGGCGCCGAGCGCCACGACGAGCATCCGGGCGAGGCCGACGATGCGGAAGCACAGGATCGACCCGAGCGTGAGGGCGGCGGCGACCGCCACGGCCAACACGATGACGAACGGCACGAGCGTGCCCACGACGGCGAGGGCGAGCCCGAGCCCGAGCACGAGCCGCAGCGACGAGCGCTTGCGCAGGTGGGCGGCGGGCTCGTCGGGGGCGGCACCGGCGGGGCCGAACGGGGCGGCGCCGCTGGCACGACCCAGCGCGAGGAGGAGCCACGGCGCCACGGCGTAGACCAGCAGGCCGCTCCACGAGCCCACGGCGATGGCGTTGTAGGGCACGGGGATGGCCAGGTAGACGGCGAAGCTGGCGACGCTGGCCCGGGCCGACCCGATGGGCCGGGCGAGCCGCCAGGCACCGAGCGCCCCGATGGGGACCGTGCCCAAGATGAGCACGGTGCGCAGCAGGCCGAGGGCGCCGAGGAAGATGTAGCCGAGCACGCCGAGCACGCCGTCGCCGGTGGGCTGGGCACCGGCGGACCCGAGGCCGGCGTGGCGCCACCCGCTCCACCAGGTCTGGAGGAACACCGATGGCGACGACGGCATCTCCGAGAACTGCCCGATGGCCGGGATCCCGTCGAAGATGAGATCCCGCGAGCTCACCAGCAGGAGCAGCCCGAGCACGGCGGCGAACGCCACGGTGAGCTGGCGGCCGCCTTCGCGCAGCGACCCGGCGAGGTCCCGAGAGGACCGTCTGGCGGTGGTGACGCGGTCGTCGCGGGTGCCGATCTGACCGCGGATGAACGCGCTGAAACGGGCGCTGCCGCGGACCTGGAGCTCGCGCACCTCGTGGTCGGGCACGGTCCGCATGGCGCGGACCTGCTTGCGACGCGCCCGGATCTGGCCCATCCGCCGCAGGTTCCACGGCCACGCGCCGGCGATGTCGCGCGCCTGCTTCGGGTGGCCCCCGAGCACGGCGTAGAGCACCTCGACGAGTGCGAAGAGGGCCGCCTGGGGGATGACGCGGAAGCGGTGCCAGCGGCCGTAGTTCACCAGCGACGACCGGAGCCGGTGACGGGCGAGCTGGCGACGGCGGTCGTCGACCGGCACCCGCTCCCCCAGCGCCTCCAGGTGACGGACCCTGGTGACCGGGGCGATCATCACCCGCGCGCCCACCACGTGGGCGCGCCAGCAGAGGTCGAGGTCGTCGCCGAGGCCGGCGATCTGGTCGTCGAAGCCGCCGATGGCCGCCAGGAGGTCGGCGCGCACGAGGGTGCAGGCACCCGGCACCACGAACACGTCGCGGATGGCGTCGTGCTGCTCCTGGTCGAGCTCGAGCCGCTCCGAGACCGGGGCCAGGGCACCGGTCTTGTCGATGGACGCTCCGACCTGGAGGAGCCGGCGGGGATCGTTCCAGTCGACCAGCTTCGGGCCGATGATGCCGGCGTTCGACCGGAACGCCTCCTCCACGAGCGACCGGATGGCGTCGGGCTCGAGGGCGATGTCGTCGTGGCACAGGGCGTAGAACGCAGCGCCCTCGACCAGATCGATCGCCGCGTTCACCGACGGGCCGAACCCCGGGTTCTCCGAGGTCCGGTGGATGTGGGCGGCGGGCAGGACCTCTGCCACCGCAGCGGCCACCGGCTCGTCGCTGGCGGCGTCGACGACCAGGACCGACAGGTCCGGGTAGGTCTGGGCGGCGATGCTGTCGAGGGTCTCCCGGAACCAGGCGCCGGGGTTGTTCGCCACCAGCACCAGCACGACCGGAGGCACCGCGGCGGGCACCTCCTGCGTCGGGTTGGGGGGCGCGCCGTCCACCGGTGTTGCTGCTTCCACGATGGTCCGAGGCTACCGCCCGAGCACGGGGCGCCTGGGTCATGGTCCCGTCGGCGGACGCCGATCGCGGCCTGGTGCGACATGCGCCACACCGGTGCCCAAGTGCTTGCAACTGTTATGCAAAGTGCGTAGTCTTGTTCGCAACACGGGTGCCCACGACGGCGCCCACGGACCTGGGCGACCTCGCCCGATCTCCCCCTACCAAGGAGCGCCACCATGGCCGACCTGAACCTCGACACCGTCACCGATTCCGCCTGCGACGCCTTCTACATCACCGTCGGCGCCGGCGTCATCGCCTTCCAGAAGCTGCAGGTCCAGCGGGTCGAGCTGACCAAGACCGTCACCGCCCAGCTCGACGACGCCAAGGGCACCGCCAACGAGTCGTTCGCCACCGCCAAGGCCTCCTTCGAGGGTGCCTCGGAGCTGGTCGACGAGCGGGTCAAGCTCCTCGAAGAGCGCCTCTCGAACCTCGAAGGCCGCCTCGAGTCCGTCCTCAACCAGCTCGAGGGCAAGCTGCCCGAGCAGGCCAAGGACCTCGTGAAGCAGGCTCGCGACCTCGTCGGCCGCGCCGCCTGATCACCGATCTCCGTGCCGGCTGACCGCCGGCGCCGACCCGATCCCCCTTGCCACCAGGGACCCGCTCCGGCGGGTCCCTGGTGCGCGTCCAACTAACGTTCGAGGCGATGACCGACCAGGACCAGGTGCTCACGTTCCTCCACCAGGCCAAGGCCCGGGTGGAGGGCGACGGCATCGACCCCACCCCGGGCGCCGATGCCGTGCGCTACACCCGCGACCGCCTCGAGGAGGCGCTCCCCTACGTCCACGCCGGCGCCGAGCTCCCCGCCGACGCCCGGCTCAAGCCGGTCAAGCAGGTGGTCCTCGGCATCAGCCGGCCGATCACCTCGAACCAGGCGCCGTTCAACAAGGCGGTCCTCCAGGCGATCGACGGCGCGGCTGCGGCCATCGAAGGGCTCGCGCACAGCGTCGAGCTGCACGACCAGCACGCCAACCGGGTCCAGGCGGCGCTCGCCACCACCGAGCTGACCGTCGACGACCTCGTCGACGACGGGCGCACCGTCCGCAGCGAGCTGGCCGAGCTGACCGCGGCCGTCGCCGCCCTGCGCACCGAGGTGGCCGCGGCGCGCTCCGACCTCGCCGACATCTCCGCCCAGCAGGAGCTGATCTTCCGCACGGCCCGCGAGGGGCTGGCTCAGCAGGGCCTCGACACCGGGCAGCTCACCGAGCTCAGCCGGGAGCTGGCCACCGGCTTCGAGCAGCTCTACGAGGACCTCGAAGACCACTTCCGGGGGACCCGCGACGAGGTCCAGGCCAAGCTCCAGCCGTACCTGGCCGACATCGCCGCGACCGACGGCCCGGGCCCGGTCATCGACGTGGGCTGCGGTCGCGGCGAGTGGCTGGCGATGCTGAGCGACGCCGGGATCGAGGCGTACGGCGTCGACTACAACGCCGTGGTCGTCGAGCGCTGCACGGCCCAGGGCCTCGACGTGCGCGAGGCCGACGCCCTGGTGCACCTGCGGGACATGGCTCCGGGCTCGGCCCGGGCCATCACCAGCTTCCACGTGGCCGAGCACCTCTCGCTCGACACCCTGGTCGGCCTGGTGGACGCCGCCCTGGTGGCCCTGCGGCCCGGTGGGGTGCTGGTGTTCGAGACGCCGAACCCCACCAACGTCAACGTGGGTGCGGCCTCGTTCTACCTGGACCCGACGCACCTGAAGCCGCTGCACCCGCAGTTCCTCCAGTTCCTGGTCGAGCAGCGCGGGTTCGCCAGCGCCGAGGTGCGCTACCTGAACGCCGAGGACGTGCCGGTGCTGACGGTGGACGACCTCGCCCCCAACGGGGAGCTGGCCCGCTCGCAGCAGCTCGTCGACCGCATCAACTGGGCGCTGTCGGGTCCGCTGGACTACGGGGTCGTGGCCACCAAGGCCCCGGCCGCCGACGTCTGATCGCCGTTCCCCCGTGCCGCGTCCCCTGCGCATCGCGTTCCTCAAGCCCGAGTTTGGCGTCGCCGGCGGCCTGGAGGCCGTCGTGGCTCAGCTGGAGGCCATCGCCCGGGCCGACGGCCACGAGGTGGCCCGGCTCGGCGTCGACATGCGCCCGCCGCGTGCAGCGGTGGCCGGCCTCGACATCCCCCGGCCGGTGTGGGACGCCGCACCGGAGTACTTCCCGTACCTGGCGGGCCGGGCCGAGTTCGACCGGCTCGACGTGCGCCGCTTCGACCTCGTGGTGTCCACCCAGTCGCCGTCGTTCTCGGTGCGCCACCCCCGCCACCTGTCGGTCTTCTACCACCACCACCGCGTGTACTACGACCTCGAGGACGTGTACGTGCGAGCCGGCTTCGCGCCCGACGAGACGGTCCACCGAGAAGCCGGGAAGCTCGTCCGCGAGCTCGACCAGCCCTGCCTCGAACGGGTCGGCTGGTTCCTCGCCGGGTCCGCCACCGTCGCCGGTCGGCTCCGCCAGTTCAACGGGCTGACCGCCAGCAGCGTCTTCCACGCCGGGCTCATCGTGGGGCCCGGTGCCGGCGCCGCTGCCGGCGAACGGCGGGCAGGGGCGGGGCCCGGCGCGGGCGCCGTGCTGAGCGTCGGCCGCCACGAGTTCCCCAAGCGGACCGAGCTGGTGGTGGCCGCCGCCCACCTGCTCCCCGAGGTCGAGGTGGCGCTGGTCGGCACCGGCGGGCGCGAAGCGTGGGCGAAGGCCCTGGACCACCGGCTCGCCACCACCGACGCCGACCCGGCCCAGCTCGGCGACGTCGAGACGTGGTGCAACACGGGCCAGGGCGCCGCCGCCGTGCCGGCGGACCACCGCTCGAACGTGGAGTTCGCCGGCCGCGTGAGCGACACCGAGCTGGCCCAGCGCTTCGCCGATGCACCGTGCGTCGTCGCCCCGGCGTTCGACGAGGACTACGGGCTCACCGCCATCGAGGCCATGGCGCAGGGCAAGCCGGTCATCGTGTGCACCGACGGCGGCGGCCTCACCGAGCTGGTCGACCACGAGCGCACCGGGCTGGTGGTCGACCCCACCCCCGCCGCCATCGCCGCCGCGATCGAGCGGCTGACCAGCGACCACGACCTCGCCGCGGAGCTCGGGGCCAACGGGCTCCAGCGGGCCGCCGAGCTGTCGTGGGACGCCGCCGCCGACGAGTGGCGCGCCGGGATGAACCAGGTGCTGGCATGAAGATCGCCGTGGTCGCACCGTCCCCGGTGCCGTTCACCCGCGGTGGCGCCGAGCGGGCCCTGTGGGGGATCCAGCAGGCCATCAACGACCTCACGCACCACGAGGCCGAGATGATCAAGATCCCGGTCGACGAGTCCACGCTCCCGGCCGTGATCACGAGCTACGAGCTGTTCTCCAAGCTCGACCTGGACCACTTCGACCGCAACATCACCACGAAGTACCCGGCGTGGATGGTCGACCACGACCACAAGACCATCTTGATGATGCACGTCCTGCGCGGCGTGTACGACACCTACCAGTACCACCACCAGCCGCTCACGGTGCCGAACCCGTCGGACCACGTGTTCGCCCTGCTCCACCTCATGCGCACCAACCCGGCCCACCGGGGGGCGCTGCCCGAGTTCTTCGAGCGCTGGCACAACGCGCTGGCCGCCCTCGGCCCCGATCACCCGAACCTCGTGTTCCCCGGCCCGTTCGCCCGCCTCGCCATCCGCTGGCTCGACGGGGTCGGGATGGCGCCCGGCGCGGTGAAGCAGTACCTGTCGCAGTCGAAGACGGTCGCCCTGCGCGAGGGGTACTTCCCCACCACGGTGACGCCGCGGATCGTGAACCTGCCCGGTCACCTGCCGGCCGCGCCGCACAACGACGAGTACGGGCGCTACCTGTTCACCGCCTCGCGGCTCGACGGGCCGAAGCGGCTCGACCTGCTGATCGACGCCATGGCGTACGTGCCCGGCGACATCGAGCTGCGGATCGCCGGCACCGGCGCCATGCGGCCCCAGCTGGAGGCGCAGGCCGCGGGCGACCCTCGGATCCGGTTCCTCGGGTTCACGCGCAACGACCTGCTGCCCGAGCTCTACGCCAACGCCCTGGCCGTGCCGTTCATCCCGGCCGACGAGGACCTCGGGCTCATCACCCTCGAGGCGTTCTCGCAGGCCACCGCCGTGGTCACCTGCACCGACTCCGGTGGGCCGACCGAGTTCATCAAGGACGGCGCCACCGGTCTCGTCGCCGAGCCGAACGCGGCGTCGATCGGCGCCAAGCTCGCCACCCTGGTGGCCGACCCGGACCTGGCCCACCGCCTGGGGCTGGCCGGGAAGGCACGGGGCGAGCGGATCACGTGGGAGGAGGTCGTCGAGGCCCTCCTCGGCGACGAGCGCTTCACCCCCGAGGAGCTGGCGGCCCGCGGCGCCGGGGGTGGCGATGACGAGGCGGCGGCCGCACCGAGGAGCCGGCGCCGGGTGGTGGTGCTCACCACCTTCCCCATCAACGACCCCGGCCACGGCGGTCAGCTCCGGGCCCGCAACCTCTACGGCGCGCTCGCCCGCGTGCGCCCCGTCGAGGTCGTCGCCCTGGTGGACTTCGGCCACCAGCCGTCGGTCCAGACGCTCGCGCCGAACCTCACCCAGGTCGTGGTCCCCCGCTCGGCGGCGCACCACCTGAAGGGCGAGGAGCTCAGCGCCGAGGCCCGCATGCCGGTCACCGACGTCGTGGCCGGCAGCCACATCGAGCTCACCCCCGCCTACCTCGCCGCCGTCGCCGAGGCGGCCGACGGCGCCAGCGCGGTGATCCTCGCCGAGCCGTACCTGCTGCCGGTGGTCGAGCAGCTCGACCTCGCCGTCCCGGTGATCTACGACGCCTACAACGTGGAGGCCTCGCTCAAGGCCGGCGTGTTCCCCGACAGCCCGCTCGGGGCGGAGCTGCTGGCCCAGGTCGTCGCCGTGGAGCGCCGGGCCGTGGTCCGCTCGGCGCGGACCACCACCTGCTCGGACGCCGACGCCGACGCCCTCGGGACCGACGCCGGGGTCGCCCCGGCGCGGTTCACCGTCATCCCCAACGGCACCGTCGTGCCCGTTGCCGTCACCGCGCCCGAGACCCGGGCGGCGCAGAGCGCCCGTTGGCGCCACCGGTACTGGACGGCCGGCAGCACGGGGGCCGAGCCCGAGCACCTCGCCGTCTTCTTCGGCTCGTGGCACCCGCCGAACCTCGACGCCGTGGAGCTGCTGATCGAGGTGGCAGCCGAGCTGCCCTCGACGCTCATCCTCTCGGTCGGCTTCCACGGCCAGGCCTTCCTCCACCGCGTCGTCCCCGGCAACCTGGTGTTCCCGGGCATGGTGACCACCCGCACCAAGGACCGGCTCCTCGGTGCCGCCGACGTCGCCCTCAACCCGATGCGCCTCGGGTCGGGCACGAACCTCAAGCTGCTCGAGTACCTCGCCGTCGGCACCCCGGTGGTGTCCACGCCCTTCGGCGCCCGGGGCATCGACGTGGTCGACGGCGAGCACCTCCGCTTCGCCGAGCCGGACCGCTTCGCCGCCACCGTGGCCGAGGTGCTCGCCGATCCTGCTTCGGCCCAGGTCCGCGCCGAAGCGGCCCGTGCCCTGGTCAGGGAGCGCTACAGCTGGGACTCCCTCGGCACCGCGCTCGCCAGGGTCGTCGCTGACATCGTGCCCGCCGAAGCCCGCCAGTAACCTCGTCTCGCTGTGTCCACGTCGATCGATCCCCCCACCGAACACCACGAGGTCCTCGTTCCGGACCGGGTGTCGGTCTCCCCCGCCCTCGAGGTCTCCAAGCGCCCGAACCCGTTCCAGCGGGTGGGCCACCTCTGGCAGTACCGGGAGCTGATCGCCAACCTGACCCGCAAGGAACTGAAGGTCAAGTACAAGAACAGCGTCCTGGGCTTCGTCTGGTCGTTGCTCAACCCGCTGATGTACCTGCTGGTCTTCTCGGTCGTCTTCAACATCATCAGCGAGGTGCCGGTCCCGTACTACGGCATCTTCTTCCTCTCGGGCCTGCTGGCCTGGAACCTGTTCAGCACGGCGCTCGGCGAGGGGACGTCGTCCATCGTCCAGAACGCGCAGCTGGTCACCAAGGTCTGGTTCCCCCGCGAGGCCCTGGTCCTGGCGTCGGTGTTCACCGCTCTCGTGCACTTCGCCCTGCAGGCGGTGGTGCTGCTGGGCGCGCTCATCGCGTTCAAGCGGGTGCCGGACCCGACCTTCATCCCCGTGCTGCTCCTGGCGCTGGTGGTGACCCTGGTCCTCGCCACCGCGCTGGCCATCGGCCTCAGCGCGATCAACGTCTACCTCCGAGACACCCAGCACCTGCTCGAGGTCCTGCTCCTGGCCTGGTTCTGGCTGTCGGCGATCGCGTACCCCTACGGACAGGTGGTGTCGAAGCTCAACACGAGCCAGTTCGCGGGGAAGGAGTGGCTGCTCGCCCTCAACCCGATGCTCACCGTGGTGATCAGCTTCCAGCGCACGATCTACAACCCCGACTACAGCGGCACCTCGGAGTCGGCGCTCCACGAGGCGGACACGATCCCCAACCACCCGATGAGCTGGTACCTCACCCACCTGAGCATCGCCCTCGGCGTCTCGCTCGTGCTGCTGTTCGGGGCGCTGGCGCTCTTCAGCAAGCTCGAGGACAACTTCGCGGAGGAGATCTGATGGGCGAGCTCGCCATCGAGGTCACCAACGTGACCAAGTCGTTCAAGGTGTACCAGGAGGGCGGGCAGTCCGCGAAGGAGCGGCTGATCCGCGCCGGGCGCAACCCGCACATCGTGTTCAAGGCGCTCGACGACGTGTCGTTCGAGGTCAAGCAGGGCGAGACCTTCGCCCTCCTCGGCCACAACGGCTCGGGGAAGTCCACGATGCTCAAGTGCATCGCCGGCACGCTGCGCCCCTCCACCGGCCGGGTCGTCACCCGCGGCCGCCTCGCTGCCCTGCTCGAGCTGGGCGCCGGGTTCCACCCGGACCTCACCGGCCGGGAGAACATCTACCTGAACGGGTCCATCCTCGGGTTCTCGAAGTCCCAGATCGACGTGATCTTCGACGACATCGTCGAGTTCGCCGAGCTCAGCGACTTCATCGACCAGCAGGTCAAGCACTACTCGTCGGGCATGTACGCCCGCCTCGGGTTCTCGGTGGCCATCAACGTCGAGCCCGAGATCCTGCTCGTCGACGAGGTCCTCTCCGTCGGCGACGAGTCCTTCCAGCGCAAGTGCATCGACCGCGTCCGCCAGCTCCAGGCCGACGGCCGCACGATCCTGCTGGTGTCGCACGCCGCCGAGCTGGTCCGCCAGATCGCGGATCGGGCTGCGGTCCTCGACCACGGCCACCTCGTGGACATCGCCGAGCCCGGCGAGGCCATCCGCACCCTGCGCGAGACCCTCGCCCGCCGCGGCATCGCCCTGCTGGCCGAGGACGAGGACGTCACCGAGCCGCCCCCGGCGCCCAAGTACGCGGATCCGCCGTCGCTCACCGTGCCGGTGGTCAACGTCGACAAGCAGGTGATGATCACCAAGGTGGTGGCCGAGTACCCGGACCCCGACGCCAAGTTCCTCCTGCCGAACCAGCCGATGCGCCTGCGCATCGACTACTTCGCCCCGGAGCGCATCGACGACATCTGCATGGCGTTCGAGTTCCAGGACCCGCACGGCAACGTGATCTTCGGCGACGACACCCAGACCATGGAGCAGCCGATCCACGCGTGCGACGGCGTCGGTGCGGTGTGCTTCGACCTGCCCCGGGTGCCGCTGCTCGACGGCGCCTACCTGATCTCGGTCACCGCCACCACCCGCAACGGCGGGCAGGTCTACGACCGCCGGGACCTCCAGGATCGCTTCGAGGTCATGCAGCCCGGCCGCCAGCGGGGCACCGTCGCCCTCGAGCCGAAGGTCGTCCACTACTTCCACGATGCTGGTGCGGCGCACGAGACGGAGACCGACGGGTCGGCCCACACCGGCGACGCCGCAGCGAGCTGAGCGCGTGGCGGCGCCGGTGACCGCGCCGACCCGTCGTGCACCGGCCCCCTTCGCCTACCGGCCGTTCCTGACCCACCTCCGCGCCCTGTCGGTGGTGCTGGTCCTGCTGTTCCACGCCGGGGTCGTGGAGTCCGGCTACATCGGCGTCGATGTGTTCTTCGTCTTGTCGGGCTACCTGATCTCGAACATCCTCTGGGAGAAGCTGTCGGGCCCCGAGCGCACCCGCCACGTGCTCGGAAGCTTCTACGCCCGGCGCTGCCTGCGGATCCTGCCGCTGTCGCTGCTCGTGCTGGGCGTGACCGCGATCGCCGCCCACTTCTTCTTCGAGACCCTGATCGACGACTGGGCGAGTGCGGGACGAGCCGCCCTGATCTGGTCGGAGAACTGGTTCTTGATCCGCGAGGCGAACGACTACTTCGCGCCGCAGGGCACGAACCCCTTCCAGCAGTACTGGTCGCTCGGCGTCGAGGAGCAGTTCTACGTGGTGCTCCCGCTGCTCATGCTCGGGCTGCTGTTCGTGCTCCGAGGGTGGAACCGACGGGCGCGGCTGATCGGTCTGGCCATCGCCGCCGCGGTCGGTGTGGCGGCGTCGCTGGCCGCCCCGTTCGTGTTCGACCTGTCGGACTCGGAGGCGTACTACTCGTCGTTCGCCCGCTCCTACCAGCTGCTCGCCGGCGTGCTGATCATGGCGGCGGTGCGGGTGTTCGGCCTCCGCGGCGACCGACGCTGGGTGGCGCTGGTGGGCGTGGCCGGCCTGATCGTCGTGGGCGGCTTCCTCGACCTCTCCACCTCCACCAGCGGTCTGCTCGCCACCGCGTGCGCCGGGCTGTGCGTGCTGTCGTCGCAGGCCACGCTCGTGGACAGCCGAATGCTCGAGCGCCTCGGCCTCTGGTCCTACGGCGTGTACCTGTGGCACTTCCCCATCAGCGCCTACCTGGTGAACGAGACGCCCGACGTGGCGCCGTGGGCCGTCTTCGCCATCGTGCTCGCCACGTCCACCGCCCTGGCGGCGTTCACCTTCCGGTTCTTCGAGAACCCCGTCCGGCACCTGGAGCTCCCGACGGCGGCGACCTTCGCCGGGACCGGCATCGCCATCGCCGGCCTGTGGGTCGCGATGGGCCTCCTCGCCCCGCCCGCACCGGCGACGGTGTACGCCAGCGACTCGTCCGGCACGGTCGTCCCCGCCACGACCGTGCCGGTGCCGGTGCGCGAGACGGTCCACGTCCGGACCGACGCGCTCCGCCGGGTCGAGGGGTGGATGCCGCTCGCCGACACCGCGGTCGTCTCCTGCGGGCTCGCCGACACCAGGGACTCGTGCATCGATCTCGAGGGCTCGCCGAAGGTGATGCTCGTGGGCGACTCGTTCGCCAACCGGATCTACCACGGGCTCCGGCCCCTCGCGGAGGAGAACGGCTGGGGCCTCTCCGCCTACGCCCGGCCCGGCTGCCCGTGGATGGACGACGTCTACAACGACATCAAGAACACGATCTCCGAGCAGTGCGCCCGGGACAAGCACCTCCAGAGCGAGGTCATCGCCAACGTCGCACCGGACGTCATCGTGATCCACAACTACCCGTACCGCGCCGCCAACAAGAAGCTCACCAGCGTGTCGACCGGCAAGGTGCTGACGCCGCAGGAGGTCGCCGAGGCCGCCGAGGACACCATCGACCGCTTCGAGGCCGCCGGCGCCAAGGTCGTGGTGGTCGAGCCGACCCCCTTCGCCGCCGACGAGCGCAACGTCGACGACTGCCTGAAGCTGGCCACCTGGTCCGACGAGTGCGACTTCAAGCCCATCGACGTCCGCTCGCCCCTCGACGAGGCCATGCGCCGGCGGGCGGCCGATGACCCCGACGTGTGGTTCACCTCGATCAACGACCAGCTGTGCGATGCGAAGAGCTGCACGGCCGTGCTGGGCGACCTGGTGGCCATGAGCGACGAGACCCACGTGTCCGGCGGCATCTGGGTGGAGCTCCGCGGCACCCTGCTCGAACCGATCCAGCAGGCCCTCGACGCACCCTGACCCGATCAGCTGCGGTCGGCGGCTCGGCGGTAGAGGCCGACCAGGCCGTCGACCGTGGCGGCCCACGGGAACTGCTGCACCCGCTGCAGGCCCGAGTCCGCCAGGTCCTGGGCCAGGGCCTCATCGCCCAGCACCTGGGCGATCCCGTGGGCCAGCGCTCCCACATCGCCGACCGGCACCACGACCGCAGCATCGCCGACCACCTCGGGGATGGCCCCCGCCGCGGTGGCCACCACCGGGGTGCCCACCGCCATGGCCTCGAGCGGGACCAGGCCGAAGCCCTCGTACCGGCTCGGGTAGGCCACGAGCGCAGCGCCCCGGAGCAGCGCCAGGCGCTGGTGCTCGGGGACGGTGCCGAACCGGACGATGCGGCGAGCGAGCGACGAGGCGGCGATGGCCGCTTCCAGCGCATCGGTGCCGAGCCCGTCGGCGCCGGCGATGACCAGCCGCAGGTCGGGGTCCCGGGCGCCGACCTCGGTGAACGCCTCGACCAGCGACGGCAGGTTTTTGCGCGGATCGACCGTGCCGACGGCGAGCACGTACCGGGCGCCGCCCGCGAGGAAGCGGCCGGCGGCGGCGTCGCTCGCGGCATCGGCCGGGGCCGGCAGCCGGATGCCGTTCGGCACGGCCACGACGCGGTCGCCCGCCTCGGG
>JAOBWH010000120.1 GCA_025463265.1 Ilumatobacteraceae bacterium | reverse complement strand
GGCGACGGCGACGGCGACGGCGACGGGCAGACTGCGCCGGTGACCGGACCCGTCGACCAGCCCGCCGCCGAGGTCGTGATCACGGCCCCGCTGGTCCGGGCGCTCCTGACGGACCAGCACCCCGACCTCGCCGACCGCCCGCTGGTCGAGCTGGCCCACGGCTGGGACAACGTCGCCTTCCGGCTCGGCCACGACCTCATCGTCCGGCTCCCCCGCCGGGCGCTGGCGGCGCCCCTCGTCCTCCACGAGCAGCGCTGGCTCCCCGACCTGGCCCCCACGCTCCCGCTGCCCGTCCCCGCCCCCCTTCGGATCGGGCAGCCGAACGCCGACTACCCGTGGACGTGGTCGATCGTGCCCTGGTTCGAGGGCCGCTCCGCCCTCACCGATCCACCGGCCGATCCGGTCGCCGCCGCCCGCAGCTTGGGCGCCTTCCTCCGAGCCCTGCACCGACCGGCGCCGGCGGACGCACCGCCCAACCCGTACCGCGGCATCCCGCTCGCCGGCCGGGACGAGTTGACGAACCAGTGGATCGACCAGCTGCCCGACCACATCGACTCGCCGCAGGTCCGGGCGTGCTGGGGCGCCCACGTCGCCCTGCCCCGCTGGGACGCGCCGCCGGTCTGGCTCCACGGCGACCTCCACCCCCACAACGTCGTGGTGCACGAGGGGGCGGTGGCCGCGATCATCGACTTCGGCGACATCACGTCCGGGGACCCCGCCACCGACCTCGGCATCGCCTGGATGCTGCTGCCGGCCGCCGCCCGGCCGGTGCTGCGAGACGCCGCCGGCGCTGACGACGCAACCTGGGCGCGTGGCCGGGGGTGGGCGCTGGCGCTCGGGCTCGCCTACCTGGCCAACTCGGCGTCGACCCCGGGCTTCGCCCGGCTCGGCCGCCGGACCATCGACGCCGTGCTGGCGGACCACTGGGCCGTCTGACTCATCTCGGGATTCTTCGCGCCGCTCCGACGCAGAGGGTGACACACTGGGTGCAGCGGGTGACTGTGGGAGGTCGTTCGGGATGGACGAATGGCCGGGTCGGCGCGACGGGAGCGATGCGCCCGACCGCGGTCTGGTGGGCGCCGAGCACCTCGACGCCATGCTCCCGTTCCTGACCGAGGCCATCTACATCCACGACCGCAACGGCGACCTCAAGGCCCGCCTGTCGCCTCCGATGGGCCTGCTCGGGTACGGGTCCGAGGTGGGGACCAACGTCTTCGCCCACATGCACCCTGACGACGTGCCCCGCAGCCTCCAGATCGGCGCCGAGGCCCAGTCCGCCCAGCTCGGGTGGACCGGCGAGGCCGAGATCCGCCTCCGTCACGCCGACGGGACCTGGCGACGCTTCCTCCTGCGGATCCACAACCGGTTCGGGGACCCCGCCATCGACGGGATGGTGGCTGTGATCCGCGAGATCCCGGCCGCTGGCGACCGACCCGACCCCGAGGTGGAGACCGAGCTCTCGGCCATCGTCGACGACCTCCCCACGGCGTACCTCGCACTCGGTCAGCAGGGCCGCATCCGCTTCGCGAGCGAGGCCGCCTCCGACCTCCTCGCCAGCTCGAGGGAGGACCTCGTGGGCCTGCCCATCACCGAGCTGGTGGTCGACGCCGACCAGCCGGTGGTGCGCGCCGCGTACGCCACGCTGCTCCACACGACCGGGGCCCGCACCGTGGTGGCCACCACCCGGACCCGGTTCGGCGGGCGCGTCCTCGAAGCCGAGTTCCACACGCGCGGCACCGACTCCCAGCACAAGATCGTGACGGTGGTCATGGTCGACCACACCGAGGAGCCCGAGCTGGTGCGGATGGCCACCCGAGACGCGCTCACCGGCCTGGCGAACCGCACCAAGGTGCTCGGCACGATCAGCGGCCTGCTCCTCGACCCGGACCCGGTGCTGTCGGTCGTCTACATCGACCTCGATGACCTGAAGGGCATCAACGACGCCCACGGACACGAGACGGGCGACCTCGCCCTCATCGCCGTCGCCGACCGGCTCCAGGATCTGGTCCGACCCGGCGATCTGGTGGGGCGGATGAGCGGCGACGAGTTCGTGATCGTCTGTCCCGGCCTCGGCGGCAGCGCGCTGCGCCACTTCGTCCAGCGCGTCGGCGAGGCCACCACCCGACCCATCGAGTTCCGGGGCCCCGACGGCTCGCACGTCGCGGTCACCGTCAGCGCCGGCGGTGCCACCGCCGCCCCCGGCGACTCCACCACCACCCTCCTGCGCGCCGCCGACGAAGCCATGTTCGCCGCCAAGCACCGCCGCCCCTGACCGCCGCAGCACACGACTCGTCGCGGCGCGATCGTCCACGACGAGCGCGACCGCGAGCCGGGTCAGGTGGCCTTCCAGCCGGCGATGACGGCGAAGCGCCAGGACTGGAAAAGGCAGGCGACGTCGACGAGGCCAGCTCGGTCGAGCATGGCCAGCTGGTCCGGCACGGATGCCGGGAGGTCGATGGCCATGCGGGCGTCGGCGGCGGCGAGCGTGTCGTCGCTGGCGCCCAGGGCCCGGCAGTGCTCGCGCCAGCGGGCCTTGAACTGGACGTCGAGCTGCGGGGTCGGCCCCGCCACCTGCTCGGCGTTGATGAGGACGCCCCCGGGGGCGAGCACCTCGGCGGCTCGGCGGTAGAGGTCCGACTTGCCATCGTCGTCGAGGTGGTGGATGGCGAGGGCCGAGGCCACCACGTCGAACGGCCCGTCGGGCAGCGGGTCGCGCAGATCGGCCACCACGGTGGTGACCCGGTCGCCCAGCGGGGCCAGCCGTTCGGCCGCTCGTTCGAGCATGGCGGGCGCCTCGTCGAGCAGGACGAGCTCCGCCTCGGGCAGCGCCTGGGCGAGTACGGAGGCCAGCAGTCCCGTCCCGGCGCCGAGGTCCAGGACCCGGACCGGGCCGCTGCGGTCGAGCGCCGCCGCTTCCGCTGCAGTGCCGTAGAACGCGTCGAAGCACGGGATGAGCACCCGCCGGTCCCCGTCGTACGTGTCGACCCAGCGATCGAACCAAGCCTGCGCGTCGGGCGTGTCAGCGGTGCTCATGGGCCGACGGTAGGACGGGCGGCCATCCCCCGTCACCTGGATTCCGGCGGTACCGTCGGGCCATGGCGAGCGAGGAGCTGATGGTCGAGGCGAGCGGACGAGAGGTCCGCATCACCAGCCCGGACAAGGTGTTCTTCCCCACCCGGGGCGAGACCAAGCTCGACCTCGTCCGCTACTACCAGGCCGTCGAGGGGCCGATCCTGGCGGCGCTGGGCGGGCGGCCCACCCTCATGCAGCGGTTCCCGGACGGGGCGGGCGGCAAGTCGTTCTTCCAGAAGCGGGTGGGCAAGGGCGCACCGGAGTGGCTGGAGCAGACCGACGTGCTGACCCCGAACGGCACGCCGAGCAACGCGCTCGTCATCGCCGACCTCGCACACCTGCTGTGGGCGGTGAACATGGGGTGCCTCGGGTTCCACCCGTGGCCGTTCAAGGCGGACGACCCCGAGGTGACCGACGAGCTGCGCATCGACCTCGACCCCGGTCCGGGCGTCACGTTCGACATGATCCGGGAGACGGCGTACGAGGTGAAGGCGCTCCTCGAGGAGCAGCACATCACCAGCTTCGTGAAGACGAGCGGCAGCAAGGGCCTGCACATCTTCGTGCGGGTCATCCCCGAGTGGAACGGCTACGGCGTCCGCTCGGCTGCGGTGGCGCTGGCCCGGGAGCTGGAGCGGCGCCGGCCGGAGCTCATCACCGCGCAGTGGTGGAAGGAGGACCGCGGCGAGCGGGTCTTCGTCGACTTCAACCAGAACGCCCCCCACAAGACCGTCTTCGGCACGTGGTGCGTCCGTCCCCGCGTGGGTGCGCAGGTGTCGTGCCCGATCCCGTGGGACGAGGTGGCCGCCGTGGAGCTCGACGACCTCACCATCGCCAACGTGCCCGACAAGGTGGCGGCCGAGGGCGACCCGTGGGCCGACATGAACGGGGCGCCACAGGACATCGGCGTGCTCATCGACTGGTACGACCGCGACCTCGACGACGGCCTCATGGACGCACCGTGGCCGCCGCAGTACCCGAAGATGCCGAACGAGCCGCCGCGGGTCAGCGCCAGCCGGGCCAAGAAGGACCCCGCTGCCACCACCGCCGGCGACGACGACGCCTGAGCCTGACCGCCTGATCTGCTCATGGCCACCGCCCCTCCCCCTGCCCCTTCCGGTCACACCGTGCGGCCGCCCGTCGCCGAGGACGCCGAGGCCGTGTTCGGGCTGTTCGCCGCGCACAACACCGCAGTGATCGGGTCGCCCGACCTGACGCTCGACGACATCGTCGAGGAGCTGGGCGAGCCCGGCTTCGAGCTGGCGACCGATGCCTGGCTCGCCCACGACGGCGACGGCCGGCCGTCGGGGTACGGCTGCGTGTACCGCTCGTCCGGGACGGCGCAGCACCACATCGAGTTCGTGGCCGACGACCCCGCCCTGGCCGCCTGGCTCCGCGACCGGGCCGTCGCCCGCGCCCGCGAGGTCGCCGTGACCGGCGGCGACGAGGCGGTCACCATCGACATCGGCGTCTACCGCGCCGACGATGCCCAGCAGGCGCTGGTGCGCGACGCCGGGTTCGCCCCGGGCGCCACCTTCCACCGCATGCGCATCGACCACCCCGGCCCGGTGGCCGCGCCCGAGCTGCCGCCCGGCGTCGTGCGACGCACGGGCGACGACGGCGTGGAGGTCCGCCGGGCCGGCCACGGCGTGATCGAGGCCGCGTTCGCCGGGCAGTTCGGCATCACCTCGCAGTCCTTCGACGAGTGGCAGGCGGTGCGGGAGGCCCGGACCACCTTCACCTGGTCGCAGTTCGTGGTGCTGGAGGTCGACGGCGCGGCCGTCGCCGCACGGGAGGACAACGACCAGTTCGTGGAGGACGAGGGGTGCGGGTACGTGCAGCGCCTGGCGGTGCTGGAGGAGGCCCGGGGCCGCGGCCTGGCCAAGGTGCTGCTCCGCGATGCGTTCGCCACCCATGCCGCCGCCGGGCGCGCCGGCACGCTGCTCCACGTCGACACGGACAACCCGACCCCGGCGTTGGACCTCTACACGTCGGTGGGCATGGAGCCGGTCCTGGTCATCGACGTGTGGCGTGCGGTCCTGCACCTGCGCCCCAACCCCCGCGCCGAGATCCCGGCCTGACGGCAACGATCGGCCTCGTCCCGACGCGATGCGCCGTCAGCTGAGGCGGGCGGCGAGGCGCTCGGCCCGCTCGACCAGGTTCTCGGCGTCGAAGCGCTTGGCCACCTCGGCCAGCTCGGGCTTCGGGCCGGTCCAGCGGAGCTCGTCGACGTCGGTCATCGTGGGCACGCCATCGGTCTGGATGGTGGCGATGAGCCGGAAGAGGAGGGCGTCGTCGAAGTGGTCGCGCAGCGTGGCGCCGAGCTTGGCGGCACTGCGGACGGTCACGTCCCAGTCGGCCGGGTCCCGGGGGATGTCCTCGAGGTGCCCGTAGCGGGCGAGGACCGCTGCGGCCGACTTCGCACCCCAGCCGGGGAGGCCGGGGAAGCCGTCGGCCGTGTCGCCCACCAGGCCGAGGTAGTCGGCGATGGACTCGGGCGGGACCCCGAACTTCTCCTTCACCTCGTCGACCCCGCTGACCATGCCCTTGCGCCGGTCGAGCTGGAACACCTTGCCGCCCACGCACTGGCCCAGGTCCTTGTCCGGCGTGCAGATGAGCACCCGCTCGACGCGGTCGTCGGCGGCGGCGATCCCCGCGGCGGCACCGAGGGCGTCGTCGGCTTCGTACTCGATCATCGGGAACACCACGAACCCCAGCGCGTCGAGCAGCTCCTCGATCAGCGGGAACTGGGTGAGCAGCTCGGGCTCGATGCCGGAACCGTCCTTGTACGGCCCGTACAGCTCGTTGCGGAAGCTGGGGATGATGTGGTCCGTGGCGATGCCGACGTGCGTGGCCCCGTCCTCCAGCAGCATCAGCATCGACCCGGCGACCCCGCGGGTGGCCCCCACCTCCTGCCCGTCCGCCGTGAGGTGCGAGGGCAGCGCGAAGTGGTACCGGAACAGCTCGTAGGTCCCGTCGATGAGGTGGACCTCCATCAGGAGCCTCCGCGCCGCGACGATCCGCCGCCGCTGCCCGCCATCGACCCACCATCCCGTGACACCGCCGCAGCTTGCCAGGTCAACCGCCGAGCGGTCGATCCATCGAACGGCTCGCCACGTCGGCTCAGGTGTGGGCGATCCCTGCCGATCGTGAGGTGTGCCATCTCCTTCCCGTCCCGTGGGACCGTTCTCGAGCTGCTCGTGCGGGCAGCTGGTCGACAGCATCGAGCGCGCCGACGACGGGACCGACGACCGCCTGGCTCGCTGGTGCTCGACCCTGTCGGACCCGCGCAGCATGCGATGCAGCTACCAGCCGATCTTCGATGTGCGGACGATGGCGATCGTGGGTCAGGAGGCGCTGCTCCGGGTGACGGACGTGGAGACCGACGTCGTCATCCCTCCGTTCGAGCTGTTCAGCGCCGCCGCCCGAGGCGGTTGGCACCAGGCGCTCGATCAGGCGGCGCGACGGACGGCGATCCTGGGGGCGGCAGGTTGGCTGGGGGACCGGCGCCTCTTCGTGAACTTCCTCCCGAGCTCGATCTACAACCCGTCGATCTGCCTGCAGACCACCGAAGCTGCGGCCGCAGAAGCCGGGGTGCCGATGGACCAGCTGGTCTTCGAGGTCGTCGAGAGCGAGCACATCGCGAGCATCCCCCGCCTCCGTGCGATCTTCGACCGCTACCACGAGATGGGAGCTCAGGTCGCTCTCGATGACCTCGGTGCGGACCATGCGACCTTCGGCGTGGCCGAAGCCCTCCGCCCCGACATCATGAAGATCGATGGCGACATCGCTCGGCGCCTTCCCGAACCGACGGCGGTCGAGTTCGTCCGACAGGCGGTGGCGCTCGCCGCGGCGAGCGGCGGCAAGGTGCTGATCGAGGGCGTCGAGGAGCAGACCCAACTCGAGTGCGCCATCGAGCTGGGTGTCGATCTCGCCCAGGGCTACCTGCTCGGCCGCCCAGCGCCGGCGCCGGCGCCGGAGCCGGCGGACCGGCACGAGAACCTGACCGTCCGCTCGACGCCCGTCGTCGTCAGCTGAACCGGGCGGACCCTGTTCCCGAGCGACGGGTGCAGATCCCTGGAAGGCTCGGATCATGAGCACCACCGACCGGGATGCACCGGACTTCACCGGGCTGCGGGCCCTGTTCCTCAACGCCACCCTGAAGCGGTCGCCGGAGGCGTCGAACACCCAGGCGCTCGTCGACGCCAGCGCGTCGATCATGGCGGCGCACGGGGTGGCCACCACGAGCATCCGGGTCATCGACCACGACATCGCCACCGGCGTGTGGCCCGACATGACCGAGCACGGGTGGGACACCGACGACTGGCCGGCCATCCAGGACCAGGTCTGGGCGGCGGACATCCTCGTGCTGGCCGGACCGATCTGGCTCGGTGACAACAGCTCGATCATGAAGCAGATCATCGAGCGCCTCTACGGCAGCTCGCACCTGCTCAACGATGCCGGCCAGTACCGGTACTACGGCCGGGTCGCGGGCTGCCTGATCACCGGTAACGAGGACGGCATCAAGCACTGCGCCCAGAACGTCCTGTACTCCTTGCAGCACATCGGCTACGTCATCCCGCCCCAGGCCGACGCCGGTTGGATCGGCGAGGCCGGGCCGGGCCCCTCCTACCTCGACGAGGGCTCCGGCGGCCCCGAGAACGACTTCACCAACCGCAACACCACGTTCATGACCTGGAACCTGCTGCACCTCGCCAAGCTGCTGACCGATGCGGCCGGCATCCCGGCCCACGGCAACCAGCGCCAGGCGTGGGACGACGGCGAGCGCTTCGACTGGGAGAACCCCGAGTACCGGCGCTAACCCGCCGCCGGGCGGGGCCGGTCAGGCCGTCGGGGCGGCGTTGCGGCGGCGGATGACGACCACGCTCGCGCCGATGGCGGCGATGACGGCGGCGAAGCCGAGGATCGCCGGGAGGGAGCTGCTGCCGCCGGAGCTGTCGTCCCCCCTCGCGCTGGGGCTGGAGGACGACGACCCCGCAGCGGACTCGTCGGCGCTGCCGCCGCCCCCGCCGTCGGCGGCGTTCCCGCCCTCGTCGGTGCCGGCGAGCTGGGTGGTGTGGCCGTCGGCCCCGGTGGTGCTGGTGGTGGCGCCCTTGGCGGTGGTGGTGGTCTGGCCCTTCACCGTGGTGGTGGTCTGGCCGGGCTCGGCGGCGGCGGACCCGACCGGCTCGCCGTCGGGCGTGGTGGCGC
>JAOBWH010000113.1 GCA_025463265.1 Ilumatobacteraceae bacterium | reverse complement strand
CGCGCCGGGCTGGGCCGGGCTGGGCCGGCTGGGCTGGGCCGGGCTGGGCCGGGCTGGGCTGGGCTGGGCTGGGCCGGGGCGCTAGGCGAGGAGGGTGTGGGTGGTGTGGGCGATGCCTTCGGCGTCGAGGCCGAGGGTGGCCAGGATCGCGTCGGGCTTGCCGTGGGCCAGGTACTCCGTGGGGACGCCGTTGACCGAGACGCGAGGGGTTCGGCCGGTGCCGACCGTGCGGTCGGCCACCTCTTGGGCGATGGTGGCGCCGATCCCGCCCTCGCGCAGGCCGTCCTCGACGGTGACCACGACGTCGAACGTGGCGGCGTCGTCGAGCAGTGCCGGGTCGAGCGGCTTGATGACCCGGGGGTCCCAGACGGTGGCCTCGATGCCGTCGACGGCGAGGGCCTCGGCCGCCTCCATGCAGGCGCCGAACATCTTGCCGATGCCGATCAGGCACACGTCGGCGCCGGTGCGGGCCCGACGGGCGGTCAGGCCGTGGCCGACCTCGCTCTCGTCGACGACGGGGGCTGCGGTCTTGGGCCAGCGCAGCGACACCGGGCCGTCGCACAGGTCGAGGCCGTCGTGCAGCTGGACCTGGAGCTCCTGGTACGACGACGGGGCGAACATGGTGATGCCCGGCACCTTCGACAGCAGGACCATGTCCAAGATGCCGTGGTGGGACGGGCCGTCGTCGCCGGTGATGCCGGCGCGGTCGAGGCAGAACACCACCGGCAGGTGGTGCAGGCCGACGTCGAGGTTGGCCTGGTCGAACGCCCGGCTGAGGAACGTGGAGTAGACGGCCACCACGGGGCGCAGCCCGCCCATGGCCATGCCGGCGGCCGAGGTGACGGCGTGCTGCTCGGCGATGCCGACGTCGACGAAGCGCTCGGGGAACCGCTCCCCGAACGGGAGCAGCCCGGTGGATCCGGGCATGGCGGCGGTGATGGCGATGAGCTCGGGGCGGGCTTCGCCCTCCTTCACCATCGCCTCGGTGAACGCCGAGGTGTACGACGGGGCACCCGGGCCCTTGGGCTGCGGGCCGATCTCCGGGTTGAACACGCCGGAGGTGTCGTGGAGGTGCTTCTCGGTGTCGAGCTCCGCAGGTGGGTAGCCCTTGCCCTTGGTGGTGAGGACGTGGACGACGACGGGGCCGTCGAACTCGGCGGCGTTGCGCAGCGCCTCCTCGAGGCGGGGGATGTCGTGGCCGTCGAACGGGCCGCTGTAGCGGACGCCGAGCGTCTCGAAGAAGATCGGGGGCTCGAACATCTCACGCAGGCCGGCGCGGGCGCCGGCGAGGCCCCACGCGACGTGCTGGCCCACCATGGGGACCTGGCGGACGATCTCCTCGGCCCGGCGGCGCTGGCGCAGGTACCGCGGGTCGAGCCGGAGGCGCGAGACGCTGGCGGTGAGGCGGCCGACGGTGGGGGCGTAGGACCGGCCGTTGTCGTTGAGGATGACGATGGCCCGGCTGCCGGTGTGGCCCAGGTTGTTGAGCGCCTCGTAGGCCATGCCGCCGGTGAGGGCGCCGTCGCCGATGACGGCGACGACGTGGTCGCGCCTCGGGGTCTCGCCGCGGCGCCGCGCCTGCTCCTCGTGCTGCGCGGCGGCCAGGGCGAGGCCGTGGGCGTAGCTCATGACCGTGGAGGCGTGGCTGTTCTCGATCCAGTCGTGCTCGGACTCCTCTCGGCACGGGTAGCCGGACATGCCGCCGGCCTTGCGGAGCTGGTCGAAGCCGGCCTGGCGCCCGGTGACGAGCTTGTGCACGTAGGCGAGGTGGCCGGTGTCCCAGAGGATCTTGTCCGTCGGGGAGTCGAACACCCGGTGGAGGGCGAGGGTGAGCTCGACGACGCCGAGGTTGGACCCGAGGTGGCCGCTGCCCGTGCGGGCGACGGCGCCCACGATGAAGTCCCGGATCTCCTGCGCCAGCTGGTCGAGCTCGTCGTCGCTGAGCGTGCGGAGGTCTTCGGGACCGGTGATCTTTTCCAACAGCATCGGCGGCGGGCCTCCAGCGGGTTCTCGCGGCATCTGGGCGTGGCACGGCAGCCCGGACCCGGGACGTCACGCTACCTTCCCGAGCGCCCGTTCTCCCTTCGCGACGGGTCTGCCCCGGTTGCCGGGGCCAGCGCCGTGACGCCCGGCACGCTGCCCGGACGGGGGATCGGCGGCCCCCACCTACGATGGCCCCATGGCACCTGTGGAGCGCGCCAAGGTCGCAGGCGAGGCGGCGTTCGCCACGTTGCGGCGCACGGTGTCGGAGCGGCTGGCCGACCTCATCCGCAGCGACCCCGAGTGGGCGGCGCAGGCGGCCGACGTCGGGCTGGTCGACCGGGCCTGGCTGGAGCACCCGACGGAGAACCCGTTCCGGACGGCGCCGCCCACCGAGATGGTGCAGCGGTTCCTGGAGCGGACCGCCGAGCGCAACCCGTCGACGTTGACCTCGGTGGGGCTGAGCGCGCTCCAGGGCCTCTCGATGCGGTCCGACGCCGAGGTCGATGCGCCCCTGACGCCGGTGACGGTGATGTTCACCGACCTGGAGGGCTTCACCCGCTTCACGGCGGCCGAGGGCGACGAGGTGGCGGCGCAGCTGATCGTGAACCAGCAGAAGGTGATGGGCCCGGTGGTGCGCAGCCGCGGCGGACGCATCGTGAAGCACCTCGGCGACGGCCTGATGTTGACGTTCCCAGCTCCGGAGGCCGCCTTGCTCGCCGCGCTGGAGCTGGTGGAGATCATCGATCAGCCGTTGCGCCTCCGCGCCGGCCTGCACCTGGGCGGGGCGGTGGTGACGCGCGACGACGTCGTCGGCCACGTGGTGAACGTGGCGGCCCGCATCACCGAGGCCGCCAAGGGCAGCGAGGTCCTGGCGTCGGTCGACGTGCGCGAGGCGGTGGCGCCGATGGCCGGGGTGCGGTTCAGCCGGGCGCAGCGGACCAAGCTCAAGGGCGTCGAGCCGATGTCCCTCGTGCGCGTGACGCCGGCGCCGTGACCCTCGGGTCCGCCGCTCGCGGCCAGCTGCTGGAGACCATCGAGACCCAGCGCTTCGGCTGCGAGATGTCGGGCTCCGACCTCTACTCGGAGATCCTCCGGGTCGCCGCCGCCGACGTGACGAGCGACGGGCCGATCGCCGGGCTGCTCGAACCCGTGGCCGACGCGCCGTTCGGGGACGCGGTGATCCTCCGCTTCATGGGTGCGCTGCACCTGCTGGTCCTGGAGGGCCGGGCGCCGCAGCTGGCGGCGCAGTACCCGTCGGTCGGCGGCGCCCCGGACCGGGGTCTGGCCGCCGCCGTGCACCGCACGGTGCTGGAGCACCGCGACGAGATCGCGCACCGGCTGACCCAGGGCGTGCAGACCAACGAGGTCGGCCGCAGCGCGGCGCTGCTGGGCGGGTACCTGGAGCTGGGCCGGTTGGGCCTGCCCCTGCGGGTGCTCGAGGTGGGGGCGAGCGCGGGGCTGAACCTGCTGTTCGACCAGTACCGCTACCTCGGCGCTGGTGGCGCCGCGTTCGGCCCGGCCGAGAGCCCGCTCGCCTTCTCCCGTCCGTGGTTCGCACGGGAGCCGGAGCTCGACCTGCCGCTCGTGGTGCAGGAGCGGCGGGGGTGCGACATCGCCCCGATCCCCATCGACACCCACGAGGGGCGCCAGCGGCTGCGGTCCTTCGTGTGGGGTGACCAGCCCGATCGCATGGCCCGGCTCGACGCCGCGCTCGCCGTGGCCCGAGATCATCCGCCGCTGGTCGATCGGGCGTCGGCGCCCTCCTGGCTGCGGACGCAGCTGGCCGCGCCCCGCGCTGGGTGCACCACGGTCGTCACGCACTCGATCATGTTCCAGTACCTGTCGGATGAGGAGCGCCGCGACATGCTCGAGGCGATCGATGCCGCCGGCCGGGCCGCGACCTCCGGTGCGCCGTTCGCCTGGCTCCGGTTGGAGCCGGGGGGCGATCAGGCCGAGCTGCGGCTCACGACGTGGCCCGGCGCCAGCACCCACCTGCTGGCGAGGTCGTCGTACCACGGCCCGCCGGTGGTGTGGCTGGCCCCCGACGGCGGGTTGCTGCGCCCGATCAGCTGAGCTGCGTGGCCGAGGCGCCGCCGGCGTCAGACCCGATGCTGTCGGCCGCCTCGGCCGCCCCGGCCGCGCGTGCGAGGCGGTCGGTGCGCAGGCGCTCGAACCCGAGGGCGATGAGCGTCCCGGCCGCCAGCGCGACGATGCCGAAGAAGGCGTCGAGCCAGTAGTGGTTCCCGGTGACGAGGATGCAGAAGAAGGTGGTGGCCGGGTAGAGCAGCCACAGGTACCGCTTCCGCCCCTTGCCGATGACCATGATCATGCTGAGGGCGCACCAGGTGGACCAGCCGATGTGCAGGCTCGGCATGGCGGCGTACTGGTTGGAGACCGCCGCCATCCCGCCTTCGCCGAACTTCCACAGCCCGCCCCACTGGTCGATGGTGTCGACGACGCCGTAGCCGTGGCAGTCGGGCCCCTTGCCGAGGCACGCCCCGTAGGGCGAGTCGACGCCGAGCAGCCGGGGCGGCATCAGCGTGAACGAGGCGAACCCGATGAGCGCGAGGGCGGTCATCCCGGCGAGCGTCGTGCGGATGAACCGGTAGCGGGCGGGGGCGAGCCGGTACGCCGCGACGAGGACGCCGACGGTGACGATGAAGTGCGCCGTGCCGTAGTACACGTTCCACACCTTGATGAACCCGTCCCCCGGCAGGTCGAGGTACCAGGACTGGAGGCGCGGCTCGATCCAGAGGCCCAGGGCCCGCTCGATCTGGATGACGTCCCGGGCGTGGCCGTAGGCGATGACCCGCGACTCGGCACCCGCCCCGAAGAAGTTCCGGACCTGGGAGTACACGAAGTAGAAGACGCCGGCGAGCAGGATCTCGTGCCACCACTTGAGCCCCTCGGACCGAGGTGTGGCACCGGTGTCGACGCCGGCGGAGTCGGCGTCGGATGCGGAGGCAGAGGCGGTGGTGGTCATGGTGCGGGAGCAGCAGGCCGCACCTTGTGGCCGACCGCGAACGCCGGGGCGCCGAACAGGCTCACCACGAGGTTGAGCAGGTACATCAGCAGCCCGAGGGCGATGGCCTGAGACTGTGGCACGCCGAGGGGGTGCAGGAACAACACGAAGAGCCCCTCGCGCACGCCCAGGCCCGAGATGGAGATGGGCAGGACCTGGGCGATGAGCACGGCGGGCACGAAGGCGAGCAGCGCGGTGGGGCCGACGGCGGTGGGCAGATCGAGGGCCTTGGCGGCCATGAGCGCCGAGCCGATGAGGATGAGCTGGTAGGCCAGCCCGCTGGCGAGGATGCGGCCCGTGGCAGCGGGCTCGTGGGAGAGCTTGCGGATGCCGAAGCGGACCGCGCCGGTGAAGCGGCGCCAGCCCTCGTTGTGCTCGAGCTTGGCCTCGACGCCCTTGCCCTGGCGGGAGGTGAGGATGAGCACCACCACCAGCAGCGTGAGGGTTGCGGTGGCGGTCACGAAGGCGATCATCGACGCCCGCCCCAGGTCGCGGAGCCCGGGGTTGATGAGCAGGGCGAACAAGGTGAGCACCGGGAGCACGACCCAGCCGCTCATCCGCTCGAGCACCACGGAGGCGAACGTGGTGGGGGACTCGCCGTTGTCCTTCGAGAGCCGCGACACGCGCAGGGCATCGCCGCCGATGGTGCTGGGCAGCACGTTGCCCATGAACTGGCCGGCGAAGTAGAGCGACAGCAGCCGCTGGAACGGCGGGTGCAGGCCGAGCGCCTGCAGCACTGCGCTCCACCGCACGGCGGAGAGCACGACGGCGCCGAACGTCAACACGAGCGCGCCGAACAGCCAGGCGAAGGTCGCCGGACGGGCGTCGGGGGCCGCCTGCTGCCAGTTGTCGCCGATCTTCACGACCAGGACCCACAGCAGCAGGGCGCTGACCACCAGGCGTGCGCCCATGATCAAACGCTGTTTGCTGGTGGGTTGCACTCGCCTGCCCCGTCCGGTCAACTCTGGCCGCTCACCCTATCCGCCGACCTTTCGCCCGCCGGGTCCCGGTAACCTCTCGTTCGGCCGTCGGACGGTTCCTCGTTGTGGGGAGCGCGGCGCGGCCGTGGGGTGCCCATGCAGAACCGTCTCATCCGTCGATCGCTCTTCGCGGTGTCCGCATCGCTCAGCGTCGTCGCAGTGGGGTGCGGGGCCACCGGCGGCGCGCCGGCATCGCAGCACGTCTCGTCCGCTGTCGCGCCCGGCGCCCAGCAGGCGGCCGGCATCGTCGAGGCGGCTCAGGCCACCGGCGCGATCACCAGCGAGAAGGTGGCCATCACCGTGCGGACCGTGCCAGCTGATGGCGACCCGTCGGTGAGCGTCACGTCCACCGGCGAGATCGACGGAGCGGCCGGGCGGTCCCACCTCACCGCCGATGTGTCCGGCACGTTCGGCGGCCGGTCGGGCGACGCCACCGTCGAAGCCGTGTTCGACGGAGGCAGCGTCTTCCTGAAGGCCCCGTTCACCTCCTTCCTGGCCGACACGCCGTGGGTGGAGGTCTCCTCGCCGGCGCTGGCCGAGGTGGCCGAACGGCTCGGCGGCGGCCTCCAGGGCGACCCGGGGGAGTTCGTCGAGCTGCTCGAAGGCGCCGGAGGGCCCGTGACCACGGTCGGCACCGAGGAGGTGCGCGGCGTCGCCACCCGCCACGTCGCGGTCGACATCGACGTGACGAAGGTCCTCGACCAGGCCGACCCCGGGCGGCGGGCGGCGCTCGAGGCGCAGCTCACGCAGCGAGGTGTCTCCCTCGACGACCTGGCGCCGCTGCCCGCCGAAGCCTGGATCGACGACGACGGCTTCGTCCGCCGCTTCACCATCTCGTTCGACCTGGCCGAGCTGGCGAAGGTCCACCCGGGAGCGGAGGCTGAGGGCGTGGTCACCGAGACCATCGAGCTCTACGACTTCAACGAGCCGGTCGACATCGCCGTCCCGCCGGCGTCGGAGGTCACGACCTTGGACCTGGCGAAGCTCCTCGACGGCGCGGGCTTCGGGCACGGAAAGCAGGGCGACTGATGGCGACCATCGCGCCCCGCACGGTCGGACCGGTCCGCCTCGAGGTGATCGAGGCGGGCGTCGGTGGTCGCCCGCTCCTGCTCACCCACGGCTTCACGGGGGTCAAGGAGGACTTCGGCGACTGGATCGACGCCTTCGCCGACGAGGGCTGGTGGGTCGTCGCCCCGGACCTGCGCGGCCACGGCGACAGCGACCACCCCGAGCGCGAGGACCTGTACTCGCTGGCCCTGTTCGCGCAGGATCTGCTCGGCCTGGCCGACGAGCTGGGCTGGGCCCGGTTCTCCCTCCTCGGGCACTCGATGGGCGGCATGATCGCTCAAGAGGTCGCCCTCGCCGCACCCGATCGCATCGAGCGCCTGGTGCTCATGGACACCAACCACGGCCCGGTCGACGGGCTCGACGCCGACACGGTGGCGTTCGGCGTGGAGGTGCTGCGCACGTCGGGCATCGCCGGGCTCGTCGAGGTGTTGTCCCAGCTCCCGCAGCAGCCCAAGGCCCCCTCGGACGTGCGGGTCCGCGCCGAGCGGGAGGGCTACGCCGAGTTCGCCGACGGCAAGGTCCACCGCTGCTCGCCCGCCATGTACGCGGCGATGGGCGTGGAGCTCACCACCCGGGCGGACCGCCTGGCCGAGCTCGCCGGGCTCACCATGCCCGTGCGCGTCGTCGTCGGCGCCGAGGACACCGGCTTCCTCCCGGCGTCCCGCCGCATCGCCGATGCCATCGCATCAGCTGACCTCGTCGTCATCCCCGACGCCGCCCACTGTCCCCAGTTCGAGAACCCCGAAGCCTGGTGGCAGGCCGTGGCGCCGTTCCTGAAGGCCGACCAGCTGGTCGACTGACGAGCGGGCTCAGGCCTGGGCGGCGAGCCAGGTCGGGAGGTCGCGGATGGTGGTGAGGGTGGGGACGGTGCCGTCGTGGTCGGCGTGCTCGGCCTCCCAGGTGATGTGGTACGGGATGTGCACGGCGTGGCCGCCGGCCTCGATCACCGGCAGCACGTCGCTCTTCACCGAGTTGCCGACCATCGCGAACTGCTCGGGCGCCACGCCCATCGAGGCGATGACCCTCCGGTAGGTGGCCACGTCCTTCTCGGACACGATCTCGACCCGCTCCACCCGATCGGCCAGACCCGACGCCATGACCTTCATCTCCTGGTGGTGCAGGTCGCCCTTGGTGACGATGACGAGTCGGTACCCCGCATCGGCGAGCGCGGTGATGGCGTCGTCGACGCCGTCGATCAGGTCGACCGGGTGGTCGAGCATCGACCGCCCGGCAGCGAGCACCTGGCCCAGCTCCTCCACGCCGATGGCCCCGCCGGTGACCTCGATCGCGCACTCGATCATCGACAGCGTGAAGCCCTTGATGCCGTAGCCGTAGCGGCCGAGGTTCCGACGCTCGACCGCGGTGAGGGCGGCGTGGACGTCGACGTCGGCGCCGACGTACCGGCCGACCAGCTCGTCGAAGCGCCGCTGGGTCCGCTCGAAGTACACCTCGGAGTGCCAGAGCGTGTCGTCGGCATCGAGCCCGACGACCCGGATGTCCTTGCTGATGCTCACGGGTGGAGGATGCCAGGCCGGCAGCCGGTTCCTACTGGCACTTGTCCATGAACCGGTCTCGCTCGACCACGACGCGGGTCACCTTGCCGGCGGCGACGAGGCCGCGGGCGTCGGAGACGGAGACGGAGAACTTGAGCCGTCGTCCCTCGACCTTCTCGAGCTTGGCGCTGGCGTTGACGGTGCTGCCGACGGCGGAGGGGGCGAGGTGGTCGAGCTGGACCCGCATGCTGACGGTGGTCTCGTCGCCGGCGAGGTGACCGGCGACGGCTGCGACGGCCGCTTCTTCGCAGAGGGCGACGATGCGGGGGGTCGACAGGACCGGGACATCGCCGGAGCGGGCGGCCACGGCGGTGTCGTCGGCGGACACGACCAGAGTGATCTTCGCAGTCAGTCCGAGATGCACAGGCACCTCGGTACGATAAGCCGCCCTCCGACGGGTGTTCCAAGTGCCCGCCCCCTGATCGAACGAAGCGCGAGGTCCGACGTGATCGAAGAAGCCGTGGTGTCCCGGGTGCTGGGCACCGCCCTGCAGACCGGTGGGGACTTCGCCGAGGTGTTCGTCGAGGACAAGCGCTCCTCGTCGGGGCGCCTCGACGACGGCAAGATCGAGGAGCTCGGTTCGGGCCGCGACCGAGGCGCGGGGATCCGCGTCGTGGTCGGCGAGACCACCGGCTTCGCCCACACCGCGGACCTGTCCGAGCCCGGCCTGCTGGCGGCGGCCGAGGCCGCTGCAGCCGCAGCCCGCGGCGGCGGCGGCGGGGTGAACACCGTGGCGCTCACCGAGCAGGTCGTGGTGTCCCAGCCGGTGCGGACCCGGCCCGAGGAGGTGGCCAAGGCCACCAAGGTCGAGCTGCTGCAGCGGGCGAACGAGGTCGCCCGCTCGAAGGGCGACGCCATCAAGCAGGTGTCGGCGTCCTACGGCGACAGCCGCCGCCGCATCCTGGTGGCGAACTCCGACGGGATGCTCGCGAGCGACGATCAGACCCGGACCCTGTTCGTGGTCGGCGTGGTGGCCAGCGGCGACACCGGCATGCAGACCGGCCGGCGTTCCATCGGCCACACGATGGGCTTCGAGCTGTTCGACCGGTACCAGGTCGAGGACCTGGCGGATGAGGCGGCGGAGCAGGCGCTCACGAAGCTCCGGGCGCGCCCGGCGCCGTCGGGTGCCCTGCCGGTGGTCATCGGCAAGGGCGGTGGCGGCGTGCTGTTCCACGAGGCGTGCGGCCACGGCCTCGAGGCCGACCACATCCAGAAGAAGGTGTCGGTGTTCGCCGACCGGGTGGGCCAGCTGGTCGCGTCGCCCCTGGTGACCATCGTCGACGATGGCACGATGGGCCAGGAGTGGGGGACCTTCGCCATCGACGATGAGGGCACGCCGGCCCAGCGCAACGTGCTCATCGAGGACGGCGTCCTCACCGACTACATGTGGGACCAGCTCCGCGCCCGCAAGGAGGGCCGACGGCTCTCCGGCAACGGGCGGCGGCAGAGCTACAAGCACCTGCCGATGGTCCGCATGACCAACACGATCCTCACCAACGGCGACACCGATCCGGCGGACATCATCGCCGACACCCCGAGCGGCGTGTACGTGGCCCACCTCGGCGGCGGCCAGGTGAACACGGCCACCGGCGACTTCGTGTTCGGGATGACCGAGGCCTACCTGATCGAGAACGGACGGCTCACCGAACCGCTGCGAGAAGGAAACCTCATCGGCAACGGGCCCGAGGTGCTGCGGTCCATCAACGCGTTGGGCAACGACTTCGCCATGGGGTCGCCCGGCACGTGCGGTAAAGACGGGCAAGGAGTTCCGGTAGGCGACGGCCAACCAACGTTGCGGGTCAACGGCCTCACCATCGGAGGCACGGCCACCGATGGCTGAGCTCCTCGAGGTAGCGGAACGAGTGGCGGCGCAGGCTCGCGGCGGCGAGGAGATCGAGGCGTATGTGGTGCGGGCCCGCGATACCTCGGTGCGGGTGTACGAGGGAGAGATCGAGCAGCTGTCGGCGGCCCAATCCGAAGGGATCGGGGTGCGGGTGATCGCCAACGGTTGCCAAGGGTTTGCCTACGCCGGCTCGCTCGATCCTTCGGCCGTGGCCGATGCGTTATCCGAAGCGCGTGACAACGTGACCTTCGGTACCCGCGACGAGTGGGCGCAGTTGGCTCGACCCGACGGTGTCGCCAAGGCGGCGCTCGATCTTTGGCGTCCGGAGTTGGAGCACACGCCCACCGCTCCCAAGGTGGCGCTGGCCACCGAGCTGGAGCGCCTCGCCCGCAGCGGCGATCCACGGGTGGCGG
>JAOBWH010000105.1 GCA_025463265.1 Ilumatobacteraceae bacterium | reverse complement strand
GCCGAGGGGCAGCTCGTGGAGCTTGTCCTCGACGTCGGCCCGCAGCCGGAACATCGTCTTCTGGACGACGCCGGCCAGCAGCCAGGCCTGGCCGTAGGCCATGGTGGCCGACACGATGTAGAGCACGATCACGCCGCCGAGGATGCGGTGGAGCTTCGAGAAGTCGACGCCGTTCCCGCTGACGACGCCGTCGACGATGATGTTGGTGGCGTTGCCGAGGATCCGAGGTCCGAGCACGGACAAGGTGACGCTGCCGACCGCGAGGAGGAGCACGGCGATGAGCCCGCCGCGCTGGGGCTGCAGCCGGGCGAACAGCCGCCGGGTCGAGTTCTTGAAATCCTTGGACTTCTCGGTGGGCATGCCGGCTGCCGCACCGAACCGGGGCCCGGCCTGGCGGGCTTCGCCGACGGGCGGCTTGTAGGACGTCTCGAGGGCGTTGTCCGCAGCGCCGCCCTCGGTGTCCTCGGCGAGCTCGGCGAGCAGTGCCCTCTCGACGTCGCGGGTGGTGGGCTCGGGCGCCGGGCCCCCACCGTTCGGGCGGTTCGGGTCGTTCGGGCGGTTCGGGCCGTTCGGGCGGTTCGGGCCGTCGGTTCCGTTCGGGTTGCTCATGCTGCCGCCTCATCGGTCATCTGGGAGTCGACGATCTCCTGGTAGGTCGGACAGGACTCGAGGAGCTCCTGGTGGGTGCCGAGCCCCACCTGCTCGCCGTCCTCGAGGACCAGGATCTGGTCCGCTCCGGCGATGGTGGACACGCGCTGGGCGATCACGATCATCACCGAGTCCCGGGTGACCGGGGCGAGCGCGGTCCGCAACCGGGCGTCGGTGGAGAGGTCGAGGGCGGAGAACGAGTCGTCGAACAAGAAGATGCCCGGCTTGCGCACCAGCGCCCGGGCGATGGCGAGGCGCTGGCGCTGCCCGCCGGACACGTTCGTGCCCCCCTGGGCGATGGGCGAGTCCAGCCCGGCCGGCATGGCCCGGACGAAGTCGGCGGCCTGGGCGATGTCGAGCGCCGCCCACAGCTCGTCGTCGGTGGCGTCCGGGTCGGCGTAGCGCAGGTTGCTGGCCACGGTGCCCGAGAACAGGTACGGCTTCTGCGGCACCAGGCCGGTCTGGGCCCACAGCAACTCGGGCTCGAGGTCGCGGACGTTGCGACCGGCCACGAGCACCTCGCCCGAGGTGGCGTCGAAGAGCCGGGGCACCAGGTTGAGCAGCGTGGTCTTGCCCGAGCCGGTGCTCCCGATGATGGCCGTGGTGGTGCCGGCTTCGGCCCGGAACGAGATGTCGCAGAGGACCGGCGACTCGGCGCCCGGGTAGGCGAACGAGACGTTGCGCAGCTCGAGGCTGGCGGCCGTGGGCAGCTCCGTGACCGGCGCATCGGGCTCGACCACCGACATCTCGGTGTCGAGGACCTCCTTGATCCGGTCGGCGCACACCGCGGCCCGGGGGGCCATCACGGCCACGAACGTGGCCATCATCACCGACATCAGGATCTGCACCAGGTAGGTGAGGAACGCGATGAGCGAACCGATCTGCATGCTCCCGGAGTCGATGCGGTCGGCGCCGAACCAGATGGCGGCCACGCTCGAGGCGTTCAGGATGAACATGACCGTCGGGAACATGAACGCCATCAGCCGGCCGGCTCGCAGCGACGTCGCGGTGAGGTCGTCGTTCGCCAGGCTGAACCGGGCCTTCTCGTGGGGCTCGCGGACGAAGGCCCGCACCACCCGCAGGCCGGTGATCTGCTCGCGCAGCACCTGGTTGATGCGGTCGATGCGGACCTGCATCACCCCGAACGTCGGCACCAGCCGCCACACCACCGAGCCGATGCTGATGATGAGCGCCGGGACGCTGACGAGCAGCAGCAGCGACAGCGGGCCGTCCTCGCGGACGGCCATGATCACGCCGCCGACGATCGTGATGGGTGCCGCGACGAGCAGCGTGCACGACATCAGGACCAGCATCTGGACCTGGGTCACGTCGTTGGTGATGCGGGTGATCAGCGAGGGGGCGCCGAGGGCGGCGACCTCCTGGGTCGAGAACCCCGTGACCTGGTGGAACAGGTCCTTGCGGACGTCGCGGCCGAAGCTCATCGCAGCCCGGGCCCCGTAGAAGACGGACCCGATGGCGAACAGGATCTGGACGAGGGTGACGGCGAGCATCACGCCGCCGACCTTCCAGATGTACCCGGTGTCCCCGGTGAGCACGCCCTTGTCGATGATGTCGGCGTTGAGGGTGGGCAGGAACAGGGTGCACGCGGTGGCGACCGTCTGGAGGCCGACGACGGCCCAGAGGATCTTCTTGTAGCGCTTGAGGTAGTCGAGCAGGAGGCGGATCAACATGGCGGTTCCCGGGGGTTCAGATCGGTTCGGGCGGAGGCAGGGTGCGGAGGCGGACGCCGTCGAGGACGAGCGACACGATCTCGGTGGACGACAGCGGCTCGTCGAGGATGAGCAGCGGGTGGGTGCCGGCGAGGGTGAGGCCGCGCAGCACCTGGGCGGCCTGCTGCGGGTCCCGCCGGAGCTGGTCGGCGTCCGGCTCGAAGATGGCGGCGAGCACGGCGAGCTCGGGGCCCCGCGGCTTGGCGACCCGAGCGGCGCCGGCCGGGCCCACCGCCGCCATGATCTGGAAGACCTGTGTGGTGCGGCGGCGCAAGATGTCGACCGCCTCCACCAGCCGGGCCTCGAGCGGCAGCGCCCGGTCGACGGCACGCAGCGCCGCCTCGGTGGGTGCGGGATCGACGGCTGCTTCGACGACGGCGTCGATGAGCGCAGCCTTGTCCTCGAAGACCCGGAAGATGGTGCCCTCGGCGATGCCGGCGGCCTCGGCGATCTGCCGGGTGGTGACGGCGGTGCCGTGCGCTCGCACCAGCGGGAGGACGGCGGCCACGATCTCCGCCCGCCGCTCGTCGGGTGGCAGCGCGGCGGCTCGGGCCCGCTTCGGTTCGGCGTCGGTCGCCGCATCTGCGCTGGTCATCGTGTGGGCACGCTAACTGAGTGGGCACTCACTCACTCCCTCGATGGGCCGTGACATCGGCCACCTCGACCGCGACCCCTCCGAGGTTGAGTAGGCGCTGCTCATGACCTCCACGGCGGATCCGGGTCTCATGGGTGACACGGCCGGCGCCCGCCGGCGCCGACCCAAGGAGCCACCCGTGAAGATCCCCACCGCCGCCGAGCAGCGCCAGACGTACCTCGCCCAGATCCAGCCCCACGTGCCCGAGCCCATCTTGGCGGTGGGCTTCTTGTGCACCGCGGGCTACGCCGCCGGCCTCAGGAAGGACTACGGCGCTGGGAAGTCGCTCGGCATGCTCTCGCCGATCGCCGGCCGGATGTTCCGCAAGCAGGCCGTCGCCACCCGGGTCGAAGCATCCCGCAACGACCTGGTGGCGGTGACGGAGACGGAGATCTACCGCTTCGAGTTCCCCAAGCGCGGGGAGGCCTTCACGGTCTCGGTGCCGCCCATCGTGTGGGACCGCAGCCTCATCTCGGTGACCGCCGGGCCCCGAGGGCGGTACGCCCAGCCGATCCAGGTGACCTTCGCCGACGGACGGACCGAGGACTTCGAGATCGCCAACGGTGCCCGCGACTACGCCACCTTCAGCGACGACATGCGAGCGCTCCTGCTCGGCTCGGTGAGCGCCTGAGCGCCTGAGCGCCTGAGCGCCTGCCGATCCACGAACACTGGTGTTCGCCGATCCGTTACCGTCCCCAGATGGTCGCCACCGCCCGCCACCACCGCCCCGTCCGCTGCGCCGTGATCGCGGTGGTGGCGGCGCTCCTGCTGGGCGGCTGCACCAGCGCATCGTCCGACGGGGCAGACGGCACCGGCACGGAGGGCAGGGGCGAGGGCACCAGCGCCTCGACGACGAAGGACCAGGGCACCACGACGACCGCGGCGCCACCAGAGCAGTACGACGGCTCGGACGAGGACTTCTACGTCGTGCCCGACCCCCTGCCCGAGGGGAAGCCCGGGCAGCTCATCCGGGTGCAGGACCTGGGCGTGGCCGACGGTCAGCAGACGGTGCGGGTCATGTACCACTCCCGCGACGCAGGCGACCGCGACCGTGCGGTCACCGGGATCATCACCTACCCCACGGCGGAGCCGCCCGAGGGCGGTTGGCCGGTCACGTCGCAGGCCAACGGAACCGTGGGCGTCGCAGGGAGGTGCGCCCTCAGCCGCCTCGGCCAGCCGGCCGGCGACTGGGGCGTCGAGGGCGTCCACGCCGCCACCGACTACATCGGCATGGGGCCCGTGGGCGAGATCCACCCCTACCTGTCCGGCCCCAGCGAGGGGAACAGCGTGATCGACGCGGTGCGCGCCGCGCGCAACCTCCCCGAGGCGCACGCCAGCACCTCCTGGTTCTCCATCGGCCACTCGCAGGGGGGCCACGGTGCCCTCTTCGCCGGCGAGCGAGCCGCTGACCGTGCGCCCGAGCTCGATCTGCTGGGCACCGTGTCGCTGGCCCCGGCCACCGAGCTCACCGAGACCTACGGCCCGGTCGACGAGGTGGTCTCGCGGATCGTCGGCGTGATGATGCTCTACGGGTCCGCCAGCGAGCACCCCGAGATCCGGTTCGAGGACTACGCCGGGCCGGAGCTGCTCGCAGTCCGGGACGTGTTCAACGAGGGGTGCCTCGACGACATCGTCAGCGCCACGGCCGGCATCCCTGCGGACGCGTTCTACGCCCACGACCCCCTCGAGACCGAGCCGGCCAAGAGCCTCCTCCAGCTGAACCAGCCCGGTCTCGTGGCCACGGAGGCACCCCTCTTCCTCGCCCAGGGGACCGACGACGAGCGGGTGAACGTCCAGCGCACCCGGGACTTCTTCCGACGCGTGTGCGAGCTGGGCCAGGTCACCGAGCTGCGCATCATCGAGGGCGAGGACCACGGCAGCATCGTCCCGGCCGCTGCGCCCGCCGCGGCGGCGTGGATGAACGCCCGCCTCACCGACGAGCCGGCACCCGACTCCTGCCCGTGACCGCCACCCCGACCGACCCCGTGCCCGAGCCGGCACCGCCGGCCCACCGACCGCCGGACGCCACGGGACCGGACGTGACGGGACCCGGACCTGCAGGTCCGGGTCCCGACGGGCGGTGGCGCTGAGCGCTGGGCGCTGAGCGCTGGAGGCTCAGGCTCGGGCCGTGCGGCTGAAGATCATGCCGATGCTGACGGCGAGGAGCCAGATCGGCATGGTGAAGCCGACGAAGCCCGGCAGGCCCATGCCCACGGCCATGCCGACGGCGGGGAGCAGCAAGATGATGCTCACGACGCCCATCCACCGGGGCAGCGCCCTGGCCCGGCCGAGGGAGAGGACCGCCACGCAGACCGCGGAGGCCGCCGCTCCCCACCAGCCGAGCAGCGTGCCGAAGTCCAGCAGCGTGAAGTTGGTGAAGATCGCCTCGTCCGACAGCCAGCCGGCGTCGGTGCCGCCGGGCAGGTAGAGCGCCATGGACCCCATGAGGCAGGCGAAGATCACGTTGATCGTCGCCGTCGCCGCCAGGCCCTGGGCGAGCGTCCGGCCGGCGAGGCTGTCGGGGACCCGCTGCTCGGCCCACCGCTTCCAGCCCGATGACGCCGCCAGCAGGCAGCCCACCGACACCAGGGCGAGCACGAAGCCCACGTGGTAGCCGCCCGGTTCGAGCTGGTCGATGACCTGCACCCCGGACGCGTAGTCCTCCTCGCTGAGCGTCGGCATCGAGACGACCACCGAGGCGAAGCCGGTGACGGCGGCGACGGCGCCGAACAGGGGCCACCGGGCCCCGCGCGGCGCGGCGTGGTCCGGCGACGCGACCGGGGCGGCCTGCGCAACCGGGCCGTCGTGGCCGATCGACGCCGGTGCGGTCGTGGTGGTCGTGTTGGCGGTGGTGGTCATGGCACTCCTCCGGGTGGCGGCCCACCTCCTGCGGGCCTCGATGGACCCACGATGCGCCCGGTCGGGTGGAGGAACCTTGAGATCGGCGTGGACGCTCGGGTGGTCGCCTCCAAGCGGGCGACGCTGCCGGTTCGGGCCGGTCTCGATGCCGCTGACCAGGGGCGCTGCGGTCCACGGGCGGTCCGGACGGTTGCACCCGGCGGGTGAGGCCGCTAGATAACCATGGACGCCGCCCTCCTGCGGCTCGGACCAGGTGGGGTGCACGGACGAGATGGTGCGGTGACGGCGATCCGGCGCTTCACCCCGGGTCTGCACGCGGCTCGCACCTACCAGCGCTCGTGGCTGTCGCACGATCTGGTCGCCGGGCTCGTCCTCACCGCCCTCCTCGTGCCCCAGGGCATGGCGTACGCCGAGCTGGCCGGGCTGCCGGCCATCACCGGCCTCTACACGTCGATCATGTGCCTGCTGGCCTACGCCGTGTTCGGCCCCTCGCGGATCCTCGTGCTCGGGCCGGACTCGTCGCTCGGCCCGATGATCGCCGCCACCATCATCCCGCTCGTCGGCGCCGACGGGGACCCCGCCAAGGCCATCGCCCTTGCGTCGATGCTCGCGCTCCTCGTCGCCGTGTTCATGATCGCCGCCGGGGTCGCCAAGCTCGGGTTCGTGGCCGACCTGTTCTCGAAGCCGACCCAGATCGGGTACATGAACGGCCTGGCGCTGACGATCCTGATCGGGCAGCTCCCGAAGCTGTTCGGGTTCTCGGTCGACGCCGACGGCTTCGTCGAGGAGCTCCGCGGGTTCGCCCAGGGTGTGGTCGATGGCGACACCCTCGGCGCCGCCCTCGCCCTCGGGGTGGGCGGCCTGGCGGTGATCCTCGTCTTGAACGAGGTCGCTCCGAAGGTCCCCGGCGTGCTCGTGGCGGTGGTCGGCGCCATCGCGGTCACGGTGGCGTTCGACCTCGGCAGCGAGGGCGTGTCGGTCGTGGGCACCCTGCCCCAGGGCTTCCCGCCGTTCACCGTCCCGAGCGTCAGCTGGTCCGACCTGGCCCTGCTCGTGGCCGGCGCCCTCGGCATCACCCTGGTGTCGCTGACCGACACCATCTCCACGTCGTCCGCGTTCGCCGCCCGCACCGGCCAGGAGGTCGACGCCAACCAGGAGATGATCGGCATCGGCGCCGCCAACCTCGCCGCCGGGCTGTTCCAGGGGTTCCCCGTCAGCACCAGCGGCTCGCGCACGGCGGTGGCGGAGCAGGCGGGCGCCCGGTCCCAGCTCACGGGTGTGGTGGGCGCCACGGCCATCGTCGCCATGTTGCTGTTCGTCCCTGGGCTCATGCGCGACCTGCCCCAGCCGATCCTCGCCTCGGTGGTCATCGCCGCATCGCTGTCGCTCGCCGACATCAAGGGGACCCGCCGGCTGTGGAACCAGCGGAAGATGGAGTTCGGCGTCTCGATGGCCGCGTTCGCCGGCGTCGCCCTCCTCGGTGTGCTGCCCGGCATCGGCCTCGCCGTCATCATCTCGATCCTCAACGTGTTCCGTCGCATGTGGCGGCCGTACCGCGCCGAGCTGGCCGAGGTCGACGGGCTCGACGGCTTCCACGACCTCGGCGACCATCCCGACGGACGCCGCATCCCCGGTCTGGCGATGTTCCGCTTCGACGCCCCGCTGGTGTTCGCCAACGCCCGCACGTTCCGCGACGAGATCCGGGTCCTGGCCGGCGCGAACCCCAAGCCCAACTGGATCCTCGTGGCCGCCGAGCCGATCACCGACGTCGACACCACCGCGGCCGACATGCTCGAGGACCTCGACGAGGAGCTCAACGAGGCCGGGATCTCGCTGGTCTTCGCCGAGCTGAAGTCCCCGGTGCAGGCCAAGATCGAGCGGTACGAGCTCACCCGCACCATCGACCCCGCTCACTTCTTCCCCACCCTCGACGATGCGGTGGAGGCGTTCCGCGCCCAGCACGGCACCGGCCCGGACGTCCCGAGACCCTCGGCCCAGGAAACCTGACCCATGAGCCCGACCACACCTGATCAGACCGACGCGGCCGACGAGGCGGGCGAGGTGCCGCCCGTCCACCACGTGGCGGAGCCCGATCGGGCGGCCGCCGTCGGCGCCGTGGTGCTGGGGGTGGCGGCGCTGGTGGCCGGGGCCGTGAGCCTGGCGGGCGATCTCGGCCGAGCGCTGCTCGCGCCGGCCGCCCTGCTCGTGGTCGTGACCGCCGCGTGGATCGCAGCCACCCGCACCGGCGCCCTGCGGCTGCTCGCCAGCGCCCTCGCCGTCGCCGCCCTGGCCGTCGTGGTGATCGGCATCTTCACCGCCGAGTCCCGCGGCCTCGGCCTGGCGATCGTCATCGCGCTCCTCCTCGGCTCCACCACGCTCAGCCGGCGCGCCCTGCGCCGCGACCCGGCTGCGCTCAAGGCCCTGCCCACGCCCGGCACCCCCGTCGGTCCGGCCCGGCGCGGCGTGCTGATCATGAACCTCAAGTCCGGTGGCGGGAAGGCCGAGGAGTTCGACCTCGAGGCGGAGTGCCGCGCCCGCGGGATCGAGCCGGTCGTGCTCGGCCCCGACGACGACCTCCTCGACCTGGCCGAGCAGGCCGTCGCCCGAGGCGCCGACGTCATCGGCATGGCCGGCGGCGACGGCTCCCAGGCCCTCGTCGCCACCGTCGCCAGCGCCGCCGGCATCCCCCACGTCTGCATCCCGGCCGGCACCCGCAACCACTTCGCCCTGGATCTCGGGCTCGACCGCGACGACGTCGTCGGCGCCCTCGACGCCTACGGCCCGGCGGTGGAGCGCCGCATCGACCTCGCTGAGGTGAACGGCCGCGTCTTCGTCAACAACGTGTCGCTGGGGGTCTACGCCGAGATCATCCAGTCCCCGGACTATCGCGATGCCAAGCGCCAGACCACGGCGGCGATGCTCCCCGAGCTGCTGGGCCCGGACGCGGAGCCGTTCGACCTGCACTTCGAGGGTCCCGACGGCATCGACCACCACGGCGCCCAGGTGATCCAGGTATCGAACAACCCGTACGTGCTGTCGTCGCTCGCCGGCTTCGGCAGCCGTGCCCGCCTCGACACCGGCGAGCTGGGCCTGGCCGCAGCCGAGATCGGGCGCGGCGTCGACATCGCAGCGTTCGTCGCGGCCGACGCCGCCGGTCGCCTCGGCAGCGTGGCCGGCTGGAACGAGTGGACGGCGCCGTGCTTCACCGTCACGTCGGGGGCGCCGATCGCGGTCGGGATCGACGGCGAAGCCCTCGTGATCGACTCCCCGCTCGAGTTCCGGTCGCGTCCCGGAGCGGTCCGCGTCCGGCTCCCCCACGATGCCCCGGGCTACTCGCCCGCTGCGCTCGAGGACTACTCCCCCGCCTGGACGGTCGGCGCCCTCATCCGCGCCGCCTTCGGCCGCCCCACCCCCATCGACGACGACCAGCGCTGACGCGCCTCGCACCCGCTACACTCAAGTTGAACCTTCAACCATCGATCAGGAGCAGCTGATGAGCAGCCCGTCCTCCACCTCGGTCGGCACCCGGCTGCCGACGTACTTCATCTCCCACGGCGGCGGTCCGTGGCCCTGGATCGAAGACCTGATGCCCGGTGACTTCACGCCCCTGCGCAGCTCGCTGCAGCGCATCCCCCGAGAGGTCGGCATCACGCCCAAGGCGATCCTCGCTGTCTCGGGTCACTGGGAGACGCCGGAGTTCACGGTGCAGACCAACCCGGCCCCGCCGATGCTCTACGACTACGGCGGCTTCCCGGACTTCACCTACGAGATCCAGTACCCGGCGCCCGGCTCGCCGGAGGTCGCCGCCCGGGTCAAGGAACTGCTCGAGGGTGCCGGCTTCCCGGTCCGCGAGGACGCCGAGCGGGGCTTCGACCACGGCGTGTTCGCCCCGTTCGCGGTGTCGCACCCCGATGCCGACGTGCCGATCCTCCAGCTGTCCATCAAGAACAGCTACGACCCGGCCGACCACCTCGCCGCCGGTCGGGCGCTCGCGCCGCTGCGCGACGAAGGGGTGCTGATCATCGGGAGCGGCTTCACCTTCCACAACCTCGCCCTCTTCGGCGCGGCGGGCACCGAGCCGTCGAAGCAGTTCGACACGTGGCTCACCGACGCCGTCGTCGCCGGGCCGGTGGCCGATCGCACGCCGCGCCTGCTCCGCTGGGACGAGGCTCCGGCGGCCCGCCTCGCCCACCCCGCCGAGGATCACCTGGTCCCGCTGTTCGTCGCCCTCGGCGCCGCCGAGGACGAAGCCGGCGTCCTCCAGTACCACGAGGACGCGTTCATGGACTCGATCGCCTCGAGCAGCTACCGCTTCGGCGCACTCCCCAGCGACGCCGCCGCCTGACGGGCCCGTCTAGGCGATGTAGTCGGCGAGGTGCTGGCCGGTGAGCGTCGGGTCCTCGGCGCTGACGAGGTCGGCGGGGGTGCCTTCGAAGACGACCTGACCGCCGTCGTGGCCGGCACCCGGCCCGAGGTCGATGATCCAGTCGGCGTGGGCCATCACCGCCTGGTGGTGCTCGATCACGATCACGGATCTTCCGGCGTCGACGAGGCGGTCGAGCAGGCTGAGCAGCTGCTCGACGTCGGCGAGGTGCAGGCCGGTGGTGGGCTCGTCGAGCACGTAGACGTCGCCCTTGTGTCCCATGGTCACGGCGAGCTTCAGCCGTTGGCGCTCCCCGCCCGACAGGGTGGTGAGCGGCTGGCCCAGCTTCACGTAGCCGAGGCCCACGTCGACCAGCCGGTCGAGGATCTTGTGGGCCGCCGGGACCGAGGCCTCGGCCTCGGCCGAGAAGAAGGCCTCGGCCTCGGCCACCGACAGGTTCAGCACCTCGCTGATGTCGCGCCCGCCGAGCTGGTACTCGAGGACCGACGCCATGAACCGCTTGCCCTCGCACGTCTCGCACTCGGTGGCGACCGTGTCCATGATGCCCAGCTCGGTGTAGATGACGCCGTTGCCGTTGCAGGTGGGGCAGGCCCCTTCGGAGTTGGCGCTGAACAGCGCCGGCTTGACGCCGTTGGCCTTGGCGAACGCCTTGCGGATCGGTTCGAGCAGCCCCGTGTAGGTGGCCGGGTTGCTGCGCCGCGACCCCTTGATGGCGGCCTGGTCGACGGCGACGACGCCCTCGCGCCCCGCCACCGATCCGTGGATCAGCGAGCTCTTGCCCGATCCGGCGACCCCGGTGACGACCACGAGCACGCCCAGGGGGATGTCGACGTCGACGTTGCGGAGGTTGTGGGTGCTGGCGCCCCGGATCTCGATCGCGCCGGTGGGGGTGCGCAGCTCGGCCTTGAGCGAGGCCCGGTCCTCGAGGTGGCGGCCGGTGAGCGTGTCCGCCGACCGCAGCTCGTCGAACGTCCCTTCGAACACGATCTGGCCGCCCTCCGAGCCGGCACGGGGCCCGAGGTCGACGACGTGGTCGGCGATGGCGATCGCCTCGGGCTTGTGCTCGACCACGAGGACGGTGTTGCCCTTGTCCCGGAGCTGGATCAGCAGCTCGTTCATGCGCTGGATGTCGTGGGGGTGCAGCCCGATCGTGGGCTCGTCGAACACGTACGTGACATCGGTGAGCGAGGAACCGAGGTGGCGGATCATCTTCGTGCGCTGGGCCTCGCCACCCGACAGGGTGCCGGAGGGCCGGTCGAGGCTGAGGTACCCGAGGCCGATGTCGACGAAGGAGTCGAGCGCGTCGGACAGGGCGGCGAGCAGCGGCGCCACCGCCGGCTCGTCGAGCGCCTTCACCCAGTCGGCCAGGTCGGTGATCTGCATGGCGCACACCTCGGCGATGCTGACCCCGCCGATCTTCGACGAGCGCGCCGGTTCCGCCAGGCGGGTGCCCTCGCAGTCGCTGCAGGTGGTGAAGGTGATGGCCCGCTCGACGAAGGCGCGGATGTGGGGCTGCATCGCCTCCGGGTCCTTCGAGAGCATCGACTTCTGGATCTTCGGGATGATCCCCTCGAAGGTGACGTTGATGCCCTCGGCCTTGACCTTGGTGGGCTCCTCGTAGAGGAGGTGCTGCAGCTCCCGTTTGGTGAAGTCCCCGAGCTTCTTGTCCATGTCGAAGAACCCGGAGTTCTCGAAGATGCGGCCGTACCAGCCGTCCATGGAGTAGCCCGGCACCGTGAGCGCACCCTCGCGGAGCGACTTGTCCGCATCGAACAGGGCGGTGAGGTCGAAGTCTGTGACGGCACCCCGGCCCTCGCAGGTGGGGCACATGCCGCCCAGCCGGTTGAACATGGCCTTCTGCCGCTTGGTCTGCCCGCCCTTCTGCACGGTGATCGATCCGGCCGCGGTCACCGACGGGACGTTGAACGAGTACGCGTTGGGCGGACCGATCTGCGGGTCGCCGAGCCGGCTGAACAAGATCCGCAGCATGGCGTTCACGTCGGTGACGGTGCCGACCGTCGAGCGGGGGTTGGCGCCCAGCCGCTCCTGGTCGACGAGGATCGCCGTGGTCAGGCCGTCGAGCACGTCCACGTCGGGACGGGCGAGCGTGGGCATGAAACCCTGCACGAAGGCGCTGTAGGTCTCGTTGATCAGCCGCTGGGACTCCGCCGCCACCGTCCCGAACACCAGGGAGCTCTTGCCCGATCCCGACACGCCGGTGAAGACCGTCAGGCGCCGCTTCGGCAGCTCCACGCTCACGTCCCGCAGGTTGTTCACGCGCGCGCCACGCACGCGGATGAGGTCGTGGCTGTCGGCGGCGTGGCGGCTCGGCGTGGGCTTCGGCTTCGACTTCGCGGACGGGGTCATGGTGTCTCCATCGATCGGGCGGCG
>JAOBWH010000101.1 GCA_025463265.1 Ilumatobacteraceae bacterium | reverse complement strand
GGCCGCGGGCCGGGCCGCCGTCGTGGTCGGGGCTCGATCCGCAGCATGGGCTCCGGCTGCCCGGCTCGCCCGGATCGTGGTCCTCGACGAGCACGACGAGGTGTACCAGCAGGAGCAGGCGCCCACGTGGCACGCCCGCGATGTGGCCGTCGAGCGGGCCCGGCGTGCCGGGGTGCCGTGCCTGTTGGTGTCGCCGTCGCCGTCGCTGGAGGCGCTGGCCTGGGGCGAGCTCGTCACGGAAGACCGGGCGGCCGAGCGGGCGTCGTGGCCGCGGGTCGAGGTGATCGACCAGCGGGAGCTGGACCCGTCGCTGGGACCGCTGTTCTCGCCGAGGCTGGTCGATCTCCTCCGCAGCGACCGCAGCGTGGTGTGCATCTTGAACCGCACGGGCCGGGCCCGGCTGCTGGCGTGCACGTCGTGCTCCACACTGGCGCGCTGCGCGGTCTGCGACGCCGCCGTGCACCAGATCGAGCTGCCCGACGGCACCGAGGGCCTGGCCTGCGGCCGGTGCGGGACCCAGCGGCCGATGGTCTGCCTCGAGTGCGGCGGCCACCGGTTCAAGAACCTGCGGCTCGGGGTGAGCCGTGCCCGGGAGGAGCTCGAGGCCCTCGCCGGCACGCCGGTGGCCGAGCTGACCGCCTCGACACCTGATGACGACCCTGCGCTGCGATCGGCGCGGATCATCGTGGGGACCGAGGCGGCGCTGCACCGGGTGCGCTGGATCGATGCGGTGGCGTTCCTCGACTTCGACCAGGAGCTCCTGGCGCTGCGCTACCGGGCTGCAGAGGAGGCGATGGGGTTGCTGGTCCGGGCGGGGCGCCTGGTCCAGCGGTCGGCCGTGCGCCGGGGCGCAGCGGGAGCGGACCGGCGGGGGATGGTGCTCGTGCAGACCCGGACGCCGGATCACCCGGTGCTGGTGGCCGCCCACCTGGCCGACCCGGGCCGGCTGGTGGCGAGCGAGCTGCTGCTCCGCCGCGCGCTCGGGCTCCCGCCGGCGACGGCGATGGCGGCGGTGTCGGGGGCGGCGGCGCCCGAGTTCATGGGGGCCTTCGGCGAGCCGCCGGGGATCCGCGTCCAGGGTCCCATCGACGACGCCTGGCGGGTCATCGCGGCGGATCACCAGCAGCTCACCGACGCGCTCCAGGCGGTTCCCCGCCCGCCGGGGCGGTTGCGGATCGCGGTCGACCCCCTTCGCCTCTAAGCGGGGTCGACGAGGAGCGTCCCGGTGGACACCGTGATCGCCGTCCCGCGCAGGATGACCCGGTCCCCGTGCACCTCCATGCCGATCGTCCCGCCTCGAGCCGAAGCCTGGCGCCCGAGGAACGAGCTGCGACCGTGGCGGGCGGCGAGCCACGGAGCGAGCAGGCAGTGCGCCGACCCGGTGACGGGGTCTTCGTCGATGCCGGCGGCGGGCACGAACGTCCGGCAAACGGAGTCGTAGGGCACGGCGTCGTCCCCCGTCGCGTCGGCCACGACGATGGCGTGCCCGCCGAACGCGAGCAGCGCGTCGCAGTCGGGTCGCGCTGCCTCGACGTCGGCGGCGGACGCCACCTCGACGACGGCCCATCCGCCACCGGCCAGTGCGGCGATGACCCGGTCCGAGGCGAGCGAGAACACCTCGGCCCAGCCCTCGACCGGTGCGGGGTCGACGGAGGTGGCCGGCAGGTCGAGTGCGATCGAGCCGTCGTCGGCCGTCTCGCAGACCAAGACGCCCGAGCGGGTGTGGAAGCGGTTGGTGCCGCCGAGCACGTGGGCGCTGGCCAGGGTGGCGTGCCCGCACAGGTCGACCTCGACGGTGGGCGTGAACCAGCGGAGGTCGTGATCGCCGTCGTCGCGGGGGACGAGGAAGGCGGTCTCGGCCAGGTTCACCTCGGCGGCCACGGCCTGCATCCACGCCTCGGGGGCGGGCTCGGCCAGCACCACGATCGCAGCGGGGTTGCCGGCGAAGGGCTGGTCGGTGAAGGCGTCGACGATGGTGATCGGGTGCGGCATCCGGGAGACGCTACGAGCGCAGACGACCGGAGGTGGCGTGGGAATCGGCCGGATCGGCCTGCGGGCTGGTGGGGCCGCTGCGCCGTCTTCGGCCGGCCCCCGGGTCTGATCAGGCGCCGATGGTGCCGGCCGGGGGCGCGTAGGGCTGGAAGAAGTCGTTCGCCTGTGCGCCTGCGAGGGTGAGGACGATCACCGGGACCGCGGTGCCGTCGATCTGCTCCCGGATGATGTCGGCGTGCCCGGCGTGGCGGGCGAACTCCTCGATCTGGTGGACGATCAGGTAGCGGGCGTTGGCCGGCCGGGCGTCGAAGATGCCGTTCCAGGGCTGCGGCGGTTCGGTGATCGAGGCATCGGGGTCCGTCGCCGCGATGGCCTCCATGAACGCCAGGCGGGCCGTGTCGAACGCAGCGAGCGTCCCCGCTCCGGTCTCGCCGTCGCCGAGGGCGAAGCTGCCCAGGTAGCGGTCGTACGCAGCCTGGTCCAGCGGCCGGACGTGCTCGCCGGTGGTCAACCGTTGCGTGTTGGCGTCCATCCCGTGCGTGGCGTGCTTGAGCAGCCCGCCGATCGACAAGGTGCTGCGGCACGGCGGCGTTCGGGCCTGGTCCTCGGTGAGCCCGATGATCGACGCCCGGATGGCGGCGAGCTGCTGGTCGAGGTAGCCGACGAGCCCGGTGAGCTCGTCGTCGGCGGCAGGTGCGTACATGGATGGGTTCCGATCGGTGGAGGTCCTGTGCGGCCATCATCTCCTTCGAAACCGGTCATCTGATGTCCGCTTTGTGCGACGTCGGGCGAGATGTCGGCGGGACGACGGCCGAGGGGCCGGGGCTCAGGCGGGTGGCCAGCCCTGCCGCCGCGCCTCGTACATGGCGATCGAGGCCGCCGTGGCCACGTTGAGCGAACCGATGCGTCCGAGCTGGGGGATGAACGCCAGCTGGTCGGCGCCCTGGAGGACGGCGGTGGTGAGCCCTCGGTCCTCGTGGCCGAGGGCCAGGCACACCGAGCCGGTGAGGTCGGCAGCATGGATGGCGACGGCGGCCTCGGCCAGCTCGATGCCGACGACCCGATAGCCGGCGGTCTTGGCGGCCACCACGGCAGCCGCAGGCTGCTCGACGGCGTGGAAGGTCAGGTACCGCTCGGAGCCGAGGGAGGTCTTCTTGGTGCCGCCCAGGTCGGGCCCGGCGGTCTGGCCGCACAGCCACACGTCGTCGATGCGCAGCGCCGCAGCGGTCCGCAGGATGGATCCGACGTTGGCCGGGGTGGCCACCGAGTCGAGGATCAGCCCGATCCGTCCCGGTGCCTGCCGCCGCCACTCGCGGTGGAGCCGCTTGAGGTCGGTGCTGCCCAGGTTGCGGCTCACGGCCGAGCCTCCACGTGCAGGATGCGGTAGCCGGCCCGCGAGGCCGTGCGCCCGGTGGTCCACCCCTGGTCCGTCAGCCAGCGGGCGAGGGAGTCGGCCCCGAGGTGCTTCTGCACGACCAGCTCCGCCGTCCCGGTGCCGGGCGCCAGCCGGTCGAGCCAGGTGCTGAGCAGTTCGTGCAGCGCAGCTTTGCCGACGCGGATGGGAGGGTTCGACCAGATCTGGTCCACCACCAGGTCGGCGGGCACGTCGTCGGGGCCGACCACGCGGACCTGGGCGGCGACGCCGTTGGCCGCCGCGTTGGCCCGGCACAGGTCCCGGGCCCGCTCGTTCACGTCGACCGCCCAGACCGTGACGCCGGGCCCGCCCCGCAGTGCGATCGCGACGGCGATGGGGCCGTAGCCGCAGCCCACATCGGCGAGCACGCCGGCGGTGGGCACCGGCGGGCCCTCCACGAGCAGGGCCCGGGTGCCGTCGTCGACCCGGTCGGGCGAGAACGTGCCGCGGTCGGTGACGAGGGGGATGAGGCGGCCCTCGGGCAGGACCAGCTCGATGGCCTGGGGCGCCGACGGGGTGGCCGGGTCAGCGGAGAAGTAGTGGTCGCCCGCACCGGGCTGGGGGGACGGCACGCTGGCGACGGTAGCCTGGAGGCCATGGCGCCCTACGAGATCCGCGTGATCGGTGACCCGGTCCTGAAGCAGAAGGCCGGCGATGTCACCAACATCGACGGCAAGCTGGTGCGCCTCGTCGACGACATGGTCGAGACGATGTACGCCGCACCTGGTCTCGGCCTGGCGGCGCCGCAGATCGGGGTACAGAAGCGCCTCTTCGTGTGGGACCTGAACGATGGCGCCGGCCCGCAGAGCCTCGTGAACCCCGAGATCATCGAGTCCGACGGGGAGTGGGCCTACGAGGAGGGCTGCCTGTCGGTGCCCGGGCTCTCGTGGGAGATCGTGCGGCCGAACCGGGTCCACGTCGTGGGCCGGGACCTGAACGGCAACGAGGTGTCGATCGAGGCGTCGGAGCTGGCCGGCCGGATGTTCCAGCACGAGCTGGACCACCTCAACGGCGTGTTGCTGGTCGAGCGCCTCGACGAGGACCAAGCCCGCTCCGCCAAGCGCCAGGTCCGCGACCTCATGCTCGGGTTCGGCGAGGAGCCGGCCCCCAAGCGCGGCCTGTCGCTGCGCTGAGGGACTCCGTGGAACCGACGTCAGACGGCGCAGCGGCGCTGCCGCGCCCGCCCGACCGACCGCGCCGGCTCGTCTACCTGGGCACCCCCGAGATCGCCGTCCCACCGCTGGAGGCGCTGCACGCCGCCGGCTTCGAGATCGCACTCGTGGTCACCGGCGCGGACAAGCGCCGGGGCCGGGGGAAGACCACCAGCCCCACGCCGGTGAAGGTGGCGGCGCTCGCGCTCGGCCTCGAGGTGAGCCACGACGTCGCCGACGTGGCCGGCGCCGGCGCGGACCTCGGGGTCGTGGTGGCGTTCGGCCAGCTGCTGCGGCGGCCCGTCCTGGAGGCGCTGCCGATGGTCAACCTCCACTTCTCCCTGCTGCCGCGCTGGCGCGGTGCGGCCCCGGTGGAGCGGGCGATCCTCGCCGGCGACGAGCGGACCGGGGTCTGCGTGATGGCCGTCGAGGAGGGCCTCGACACCGGCGGGGTGTACGCCCGGGCGGAGCTGGCCGTCCGGCGCACGAGCACCGCCGCCGAGCTGGGCATCCAGCTCACCGAGGTGGGCAGCCAGGTGCTGGTCGAGACGCTCCAGCACGGCATCGGCGAGCCCGAGCCCCAGGTGGGCGAGCCCACCTACGCCCACAAGCTCACCGCGGCCGACCGCGAGATCCACTGGGACCGACCCGCCGACGAGGTCCACCGGGTCGTGCGGGTGGGAGGCGCCTGGACCACGTTCCGGGGACGCCGCCTCAAGGTGCTGGCCGCCGTCGTCGAGGGTCCGGACGCGGCCCCTCGCCCCGACGCGCCGGGCACGCTCGACGGGAACCGGGTCGCCACGCTCGACGGGGCCCTCCACCTCGTCACCGTGCAGCCCGAGGGCAAGGCGCCCGTGCCCGTCGCCGACTGGCTGCGCGGGATCCGGCCGGAGCCGGGCGAGGCGCTCGGCGGGCCGGTCACATGAGCGGCCCGAACCGCCGCCCCCGCACCCGGCCCCAGGCGGCGTCCGCTGAGTCGCCGCCCATCCCCGACGCCCGGCGGGTGGCCGTCGACGCCCTCGTGCGGATCGAGCGAGACGGCGCGTACGCCAACATCCTCCTGCCCAAGCTGCTGGCCAGGAGCGGTCTGGCCGAGCGGGACCGGGCCTTCGCCACCCAGCTCGTCTACGGCACCGTCCGGATGCAGCGCTCCTGCGACTGGTTCGTGAGCCGGTTCGCACTCGGGGACCTCGACGACGCCGTGCGCGCGGCCCTGCGCGTCGGTGCGTTCCAGCTGCGGTTCCTCGGGACACCTCCGCACGCCGCGGTGTCGGCCACCGTCGAGGTCGTCCCGCGCAAGGCCCGGGGCCTCGTCAACGCGGTGCTCCGCAAGGTCGCCGACGCCGAGGATGCCTGGCCGTCCGATGCCGTGCGGCTCAGCTACCCCGACTGGGTCGTCGAGCGGCTGACCGCCGATCTCGGTGCCGAGGAGACGATGGCCGCCCTCACCTCCATGAACGGTGCGGCCACCACCAACGAGCGGGCGGACGGCTACACGCAGGATCCCGCCTCGCGCTGGGTGGTCGACGCCGTCGGCGCCTCGGCGGGGGAGCGGGTGCTCGACCTGTGCGCCGCCCCCGGCGGCAAGGCCACGGCGCTGGCCGGCGACGGGGCCGTGGTCGTGGCCTCCGATGTGCGTCGACGCCGGGTCGGGCTCATCGCCGGCAACGCCGAGCGGGTCGGGCTGACGGCCGATCAGCTCCAGGCCGTGGCCGCCGACGGCACCCGGCCGCCGTTCGCCGAGGCGTCGTTCCACCGGGTCCTCGTCGATGCCCCGTGCTCGGGCCTCGGTTCGCTGCGCCGCCGGCCCGACGCCCGCTGGCGGGTGGACGCCGCCGCCCCGCAGCGCCTGGCCCGGCTGCAGAGCCAGCTCCTGGCCGCCGCTGCGCCGCTCGTCGTGCCCGGGGGCTCGCTGACCTACTCGGTGTGCACCCTGACCGTCGCCGAGACCACGGGCGTGGCGGAGCAGTTCGCGGCGGGCCACCCGGGGTGGGCCCCCGTGGCCGCGCCGACGGACCCGTGGATCGCATGGGGCAGCGGTGCCCTGCTGCTGCCCCAGGCCGCAGAGACGGACGGCATGGCCGTCTTCACCTGGCGCCGACCGAGCTGACGAGGACCGCACCATGACCACCGCACCGATCCCCGGCGAGCCCGCTCCCAGCACCTGGCGTGCCCGGATCGTGGTCGTGTCCGACGGCGTCGCCGACGGCTCTCGGGAGGACCGAGGAGGACCCGCGCTCCGAGCGGCGCTGGAGTCCGCCGGCGCGGTGGTCGAGGCCGTCGTGACCACGTCGGACGGCGTCGAGGCCGTCGCCGAGACGCTCCTGGCCCAGTGCGCCGGGTTCGACGGCCTGGTCGTCACCACCGGCGGCACCGGCTTCGGGCCCCGTGACCTCACGCCCGAGGGAACTCGACGGGTCATCGACCGCGAGGCACCGGGGCTGGCGGAGGCGATGCGCCTGGTCAACCCCCTCGGACGCCTGTCGCGCGGCATCGCCGGGTCCCTCGGCGGGACCCTGGTCCTGAACGTGCCGGGGTCGCCCAAGGGTGCCGTCGAATGCCTCGGCGCCGTGGTCGACGTCGTGCCCCACGCCATCTCGCTGCTGGCCGGCCACCGCCCCCACTAGGGCTGCGGCGCTGGTCACCGGAATCCCGACCGGGTTGGTCGGGAGGAGGGGGCAGCCGTACACTCCCGGCACAACTCAGAACGAGAAACAGACGCCTCCTCGCGGGGCAGGGTGCAAATCCCGACCGGCGGTACAGCCCGCGAACCCGAGCCTCACGGCCCGGGCCGATCCGGTGAGACTCCGGAGCCGACGGTGAAAGTCCGGATGAGAGCGAGGACGCGCTGGCGCTTCGCGCGTCGCGTGTCCGTGACAGACCGGATGCACGTGGACGACGCAGAGCGCATGCAGCAGGCGATCGAGGCCGCAGCCGCGGTGCGCGCCGACACCGCACCGAACCCCTGGGTCGGGTGCGTCATCGTCTCGGCTGCGGGCGAGGTGTTCACCGGCGCCACCGAGCCGCCGGGAGGCCGCCATGCCGAGGTCGTGGCGCTCGACGCCGCACGGGATGCGGCCCGGGGGGCGACCGCCTGGGTGACGCTCGAGCCGTGCGCCCACACCGGTCGCACGGGACCCTGCGCCGACGCCCTCATCGACGCAGGCGTCGCCCGGGTCGTGGTCGCCCTGGAGGATCCGGACCGCCGGGTCTCGGGTGGCGGCATCGAGCGCCTGCGCGCGGCGGGCGTCGAGGTCGCGGTGGGCACCCAGGCCGACACGGTGCGCGCCCAGCTCGCCGCCTACCTCAAGCACCGCACCACGGGTCGACCATGGGTCGTCCTCAAGGTGGGGGCCAGCCTCGACGGGCGGACGGCGGCGCCGGACGGGTCGAGCCAGTGGATCACCGGCGGCGCGGCACGAGCCGATGCGCACCGCCTCCGGGCCGAGAGCGACGCCATCGTGGTGGGCGCCGGCACCGTCCGCGCCGACGACCCGTCGCTCACGGTCCGCAACGTCGAGGGCAAGGACCCCCTGCGCGTCGTGCTCGGCTCCGCCCCGGCGGGCAGCAAGGTGCTGCCGGCGCTCGAGTTCAGCGGGGAGCTCACCGACCTGCTGGACCAGCTCGGCCAGCGCGGCGTCCTCCAGGTGCTGGTGGAGGGCGGGGCCACGGTGCTGGGCGCGTTCCACCGCGCCGGCCTCGTCGACCACTACGTGCTGTACCTCGCGCCGGTCCTCTTCGGCGGCGACGACGCCCGCCCCATGTTCGCCGGTCCTGGCGCCGAGACCATCGCCGACGTGTGGCGGGGCGCCATCACGGGCCTCACCCCGCTCGGCGGCGATGTGCGGGTGGACCTCGCTCCCGTGGGCCCGTCGGCCGTCACCGGGCCGGTCCCCGTCGTGCGCATCGGCGACGTCCCCCCGTTCCGCGACCCCGCCTCCGGAGGCGCCTGATGTTCACCGGCATCGTCGAAGAGCTCGGCACCGTCATCTCCCGCCAGGGGCCCAAGCTCCGCATCGGCGCCGCGGTGGTGCTCGAGGACGTGGAGCTGGGCGCGTCCATCGCCGTCAGCGGCACGTGCCTCACCGTGGTCGCCTGGGGCGACGACTGGTGGGAGGCCGACGTGGTCGAAGAGACGTACTCCCGCACCTGCCTCGGGGCCCTCGAGCCCGGCGACCGGGTCAACCTGGAGCGCCCGGTCCGTCTGGCCGACCGGTTGGGCGGGCACCTCGTCCAGGGCCACGTCGACGCCGTGGGGACCATCGTCGACGCTGCGCCCGACCTGCGGATCACCATGCCGGAGGACCTCCTCCGCTACGTGGTCCACAAGGGCTCCATCACCATCGACGGCACCAGCCTCACCGTGGCCGCCGTCCACGACGACGGGTTCTCCGTCGCGATCATCCCCCACACCGCCGACGTCACCACCTTGGGCTCCAAGGGGCCTGGCGACCCGGTCAACCTCGAGCTCGACGTCATCGCCAAGTACGTCGAATCCCTCATGGAAGGACACCGCTCATGAGCGACACCCCCGCAGAGATGCCCGCCCAGGTGGGCGGTTTCGAAGTCGCCAACCGCGGTCCGGCCGACACGGGCCCCCTGGCCGACATCGGCGAGGCGCTCGCGGCCTACGCCCGAGGCGAGATCCTCGTGGTGGTCGACGACGAGGACCGCGAGAACGAAGGCGACCTCATCATGGCGGCCGAGTTCGTGACCCCCGAGAAGATCGCGTTCTTCCTCCACCACACCTCGGGGTTCATCTGCGCCCCGATCACCTCGGAGCGCGCCGCCGAGCTCGATCTGCGCCCCATGGTGGAGCACAACACCGAGAGCATGCGGACCGCCTTCCTCGTGAGCATCGACTACCGCCACGAGACCACCACCGGGATCTCATCGTTCGACCGGGCGGCCACCGTGCGGGCCCTGGTCGACCCCGACGCCCGCCCCGGCGATTTCGCCCGGCCCGGCCACATCCTGCCCCTGGAGGCCCGGGAGGGCGGCGTGCTCAAGCGCGCCGGCCACACCGAGGCCACGGTCGACCTCTCCCGCATGGCAGGGCTGTTCCCCGCCGGCATCCTCTGCGAGATCGTCGATGACAAGAAGATGGGCATGGCCCGCCAGCCCGAGCTGCGCGCCTTCGCCCGCGAGCACAACCTCTACATGATCTCCATCGCCGACATGATCCGGTACCGGCGCCGCACGGAGAAGCTGGTCCGCCAGGTCTCCGAGGCCCGGATCCCCACCATGTGGGGCGACTTCACCTGCAAGGTCTACGAGTCCACCCTCGACGGCGAGCAGCACCTGGCGATGGTCAAGGGCGACATCACCGATCGCGACGACGTGCTGGTCCGGGTGCACAGCGAGTGCCTCACCGGCGACGTGTTCGGCTCCATGCGCTGCGACTGCGGCGTGCAGCTCGACGCAGCGATGAAGACCATCAACGACGAGGGTGCCGGCGTCATCATCTACCTGCGCGGCCACGAGGGGCGCGGCATCGGCATCGGCCACAAGATCCGGGCCTACGAGCTCCAGGACGACGGTGCCGACACGGTGGAGGCCAACGAGATGCAGGGGCTGCCGGTGGATTCGCGTGAGTACGGCATCGGCGCCCAGATGCTGGTGGACCTGGGCATCACCACCATGCGCCTCATCACCAACAACCCGGCCAAGTACGGCGGCCTCGACGGCTTCGGCCTCGACATCACCGACCGGGTGCCGTCGATCACGGCCCCGAACCCCGAGAACATCCGGTACCTCAAGACCAAGGCCGAGAAGATGGGCCACCTCCTCGAGGGCATGGAGGGCTTCGACCCGCCTGCGGCCGCCCCCGAGACCGGTGGGGAGGCGTAGCCGTGGCCGGTGACCACCAGGGCGACGGCGTCCCGCCTGCCGTCCTCGACGGCAGCGACCTGACCATCGCGGTCGTGAGCGCCCGCTGGAACTCCCATGTCACCCTGCGTCTGCTCGACGGCGTCCGCCGAGGCCTGGCGGAGGCGGGCGTGCCCGAGGCCAGGATCATCGAGGACTGGGTCCCCGGTGCGTTCGAGCTTCCGCTCGCCGCCAAGACCTGGGCCCTGTCGGGCCGGGTCGATGCCGTCGTGTGCCTCGGCTGCGTCATCCGCGGCGAGACCACCCACTACGAGTCGGTCGCGGGGGAGTGCGCCGGCGGGATCCAGCAGGCCCAGCTCGAGACCGGCGTCCCCATCGCGTTCGGCGCCCTCACCGTGGAGAACCTCGACCAGGCCCTGGCCCGCTCCGAGGGCCCCGGCGGCCACAACGTCGGCGAGGACGGCGCCAAGGTCGCCGTCGAGATGGCCCAGCTCCTCCGCCGGATCCGCACCGCCAGCTGAGCGGAGGCCACGTCGTCGTCCACGGCTGAGGCCGGTAGGGTCGCTCGCCATGAGCGAGAAGCCTGAGATCGTCATCCCGAACGAAGCACCGCCCACCGAGCTGGTGCTCGAGGACCTGGTCGTCGGCGACGGCCCCGAGGCCGGTCCCGGCCCCGTCGAGGTCCACTACGTGGGCGTGGCGTGGTCCACCGGCCAGCAGTTCGACGCCTCGTGGGACCGAGGCGACACCTTCGGGTTCCGCCTCGGCGCCGGCCAGGTCATCTCCGGGTGGGACCAGGGCGTGGCCGGCATGAAGCTCGGCGGCCGCCGCAAGATCACCATCCCGCCCCACCTGGGCTACGGCACGGCGGGCGCCGGCGGCGTGATCAAGGGCGGCGAGACCCTCGTCTTCGTCGTCGACCTCCTCGGCGTCGGCTGACCCACCGCCCGACGCTTTGGCCTGCTGCGCAGGCGGGCCGGTACCGTCCACCCCGTGCTGAAGCTGGTTCTCCCCAAGGGTTCGTTGGAAAAGGCCACGTTGGAGCTGTTCGCAGCGGCGGACCTCCAGGTCAACCGGTCATCGACCGTCGACTACAAGGCCTCCATCGACGATCCCCGCATCGACTCGGTGCGGATCCTGCGGCCCCAGGAGATCGGCATGTACGTCTCCGAGGGCATGTTCGACATGGGCATCACCGGTCGGGACTGGATCGAGGAGACCAGCAGCGATGTCGTGTCGCTGGGCGAGCTCCACTACTCCAAGGCCACCTCGCGTCCGATCCGCATGGTCGTGGCGGTCGCGGGCGACTCCCCGGTGGAGCGGGTCGAGGACCTGCCGCACGGCGTCCGGGTGTCCACCGAGTACCCGGTCGTGACCAAGCGGTTCTTCGATTCCAAGGGCATCGAGGCCGACATCCGCCTCAGCTACGGCGCCACCGAGGCGAAGGTCCCCGACATCGTGGACTGCATCGTCGAGATCACCGAGACCGGGCGGGCCCTGCGCGCCGCCGGCCTCAAGGAGATCGACCAGATCCTCCAGAGCTACACCGAGCTGGTCGCCAACCCGGCCGCGGTCGCCGATCCCGACAAGGCCCACGCCATGGGGCAGATCCGCACCCTCCTCCAAGGCGTGCTGGAAGCCCGGGGCCGGGTCCTGGTCAAGCTCAACGTCGGCGATGGCGATCTGGACGCGGTCATCGAGCTCCTGCCCTCGATGAAGGCACCCACCGTGTCGAAGCTGCACGGCGACGGTGGCTACGCGGTCGAGACGGTGGTGGAGCGCCGAGGCATCAACGTGCTCATCCCTGCCCTCAAGGACGCGGGAGCATCCGACATCATCGAGCTCCCGTTGACCAAGATCATCCACTGATGGAACCAGCAGCGGGGCCGAGCGGGCTGGCTGCGGCCTTCGGCACCCGCACCGGCCGGGTGTCGGCCTTCGACGACCACCTCGGCGCCGGCACGGTCACCGCCGACGACGTCGACGAGTCCTGGTACTTCCACTGCACCCGCATCGCAGACGGGTCCCGCACCATCGCGGTGGGGACCTGGGTGATGTTCGAGGTGGTTCCGGGCCCGACGGGACTCGAAGCCGCCTCGGTCCGCCGCCGGAACTAGCTCTCCGGGGTTCCGTCCCCGGGGGCGCCGCCCTCGGCGAAGCTGGCCTTCAGCTGCACGAACGCCAGGCGCAGCTGGGCGAGCGCATCGGCCAGGGTGGCCTCGTCCTCGCCGAGCTTCCCCTCGAGCACGCCGGTGAGGGCGCCGAAGGCGTCGATGGCGATCTGGGCCTCGTCGAAGGCGGGCGGCTGAGCCGACAGGTGGATGGCCGCCAGCTCCCAGCACCCCATGGCGTGGTTGGCGACGACCTGGGCCGCAGGAACCTGGGCGAGCTGGGCGCGGACCTCGGCCATCTCGGCGGCGATCTGGGCGGCTTCGGCCTCCTGATCGGCGTTGAGCGGCGGCTGGCCGGGGGCGCCGGCGGCGCCGGGTGCTCCCGTGGGGCCGTCGTCTTCGTTGGGGACGCTGTGCTCGCCGCCGGGGGTCCAAAGGCTCATGGGGGGCTTCCTCGTTCGATCGGTGCCGCTCGTCGGGGCGGCGGAGCCCCGCCCGGAGTTGCCGGGAGGGGGAGACAGGCTGGTACCCTACGACACGCAAGAACCAGGGAAAGCGGGGCACTCGCCCCCACCCGGCCACCGCTCCTCGGAGCACCGTGCGCCCGGGTCGATGCCTCAAGCGCTCCGGCGCTCGCGGATGTCGGCTTTTCCGACATCCGCTTTCGTGCTTTTCGGGGCCAGGGAGCGGATGGGTGTCACATCCAAATCGCAGCCTGCGTCAGGGAGGACCTACGCACTTGATGAAGAGCCACCGGCCATAGCACCGCCACCCAGCACCAACGAGCCGCGGATCAACGATCGCATCCGAGCCCGGGAGGTCCGACTCGTCGGACCCGAAGGGGAGCAGATCGGGATCAAGCCGCTGCCCGAGGCACTCAACTACGCCAGGGCGCTCGATCTCGACCTGGTCGAGGTCGCCGACAAGGCCAACCCGCCCGTCTGCCGAGTCATGGACTACGGCAAGTACAAGTACGAGGCGGCCCAGAAGGCCAAGGAGTCCCGGCGCAAGAGCACCAACGTGGTGATCAAGGAGATGAAGTACCGCCCCAAGATCGGTGGCGGCGACTTCGGAACCAAGACCCGCAAGGTGGAGCAGTTCCTCGACGAGGGCCACAAGGTCAAGATCACGATCATGTTCCGAGGGCGAGAGGTCGCCCACCCGGATCTCGGTCGCAAGATCCTCGACCAGGTGGCTGAGGCGGTGGAGCACACCGGCAAGGTCGAGGTGTACCCCAAGCTCGACGGGCCCAGGAACATGATCATGGTCCTGGCTCCCGACAAGAAGGCCCAGGCCGAGGCCAAGAAGAAGGCGCAGACCGAAGCCGCCGAGGCGGCCGAGGCAGCAACAGCAGCAGAGGCTCCGGCCCCCGCTGTCGAGGACGCACCGGCCACCGAGGCGCCCGCCGACACCACCGAGGCTCCCGAGGCCCCGATCGAGACCCCCGAGGCACCCGCCCCGGACCCGGTCGAGGTCGAAGCCGAGACCGAAGCCTGAACCCAGATCGCAGCCACCCCGGTGGCGCAGGAGGAACCCCAGCAATGCCGAAGATGAAGACCCACCGCGGCGCGGCCAAGCGCTTCAAGACCACGGGCAGCGGCAAGCTCCGCCGCCGTCGTGCGTTCCGCAACCACATCCTCGAGAAGAAGCCGTCGCACGTGAAGCGACGCCTCAAGGACGAGGTCGTGGTCGCCCCCGGCGACGCCGCCCGCATCAACCGGATGCTCGGCAAGTAGCACCCCAGAACTGAAACGAGGATCCGAAGATGGCACGAGTCAAGCGCTCTGTTCATTCCAAGAAGCACCGTCGGGCCACGCTCGAGCGGGCCAAGGGGTACTACGGCAACAAGAGCCGTTCGTACCGGGCCGCCAACGAGCAGGTCATGCACTCCCTGCAGTACGCGTTCCGCGACC
>JAOBWH010000093.1 GCA_025463265.1 Ilumatobacteraceae bacterium | reverse complement strand
CCTGGCCCAGGCGGGTGTGGGGGATGGGGCTGTCCTCGTCCCACAGCGAGGTCTGCACCGGCTCGGAGGCGAGGGCCGACAGCGTCGTCTCCCCGATGAAGCGGCCTGCGCCCGCCGTCATGACGGGGGCCACGTGGGCGCCGGCGTCGACCAGGCGCCGGCAGACCTCGACGGCCTTGTAGGCGGCGATCCCGCCGGTGACGCCGAGGACGATGCGCGATCCAGCGATCATGTGGCGGCCTCGGGCCGGGGTGGCGCTACTGGCCGGCGGACTTGGCGGCGGCCGCGATGGCGTCGGCAGCCGCCTGCGCCTCGGCGGCGAGGGCCTCGGGGTCGATCTGCACGGCCTCGATCTTGTCGGCCGCGATCTCCTCGAAGGCGATCGACAGCGGCTTGCGGGCGATCGACGTGACCTGCGGCGGGACCAGGCTGCCGGACGTGTCGCCCAGCTGGCCGAAGTAGGAGTTGATCTGGCGGGCGCGCTTGGCGCCCAGGGTCACCAGCCGGAACTTCGAGTCCGCCCGGGTGAGGAGCTCCTCGATCGGCGGGTTCATCATCGTCTCGTGCTGCCAGGTCATGTCCGTGTCCTTCGTCGGGTGCGCCGTGAGGCCGGTCGATCGTACCCGCCAGAGCCGCCGTTGAGCGAGATGGGCCCGGTCAGGCCTGGCGACCGGCCGTCGCAGCCTCGATGATCTGGTCGATGACCGCGTCGGGAGGCGTGCTGGTGGAGTCGACGATCAGGTCGTAGATCGACACGTCCCGGAGGTCGATGCCGTAGAAGTCCTGGTAGCGCTGCCGCTCGGACGCCTCGCGCTCCTGGTTCGCGGTCAGGGCCTCGTCGGGGTCGTGGCCGTCGCGGGCGCCGACGCGCCGGGCGCGCTCGACCTCGTCGCAGTGGATCCAGATGCGCAGGGCACGGAGCGCAGCTCTGGTGGCCAGCCAACCCGCCAGGCGGGACTCCAGCACGACGTCGCCCACGGTGGCCCGCTCCACCAGCCGGTCGTCGAGGGCGCGGTCGATGGCATCGTCGGCTTCGGCGATGCGGGCGAACGCTGCGAGGGTCACGCCCCGCTCGGACGCCAGGGTCCGAAAGACGGTGCCACCGTCGAGGTGGTCCAGTCCGAGGCGGGACGCGACGGTGCGGGCGACGGTGCTGGTCCCTGAGCCGGGCAGACCCGACAGGGTGATCAGCACGCGGTCAGGAGAAGGCGGCGAGCAGCGCTTCGCGCTGCTGCTTGCCCAGGCCCCGGAGCCGCCGGGTGTCGGCGATGCCGATCTCGTCCATGGTGCGTCGGGCCTTGACCTTGCCCACACCGGGCAGGGACTCGAGCACGGCGAGGACCTTGGTCTTGCCGACCAGGTCGCTCGTGTCGGACTCGGTGAGCACCTCCGCGAGCGAGATCGAACCGAGCTTGAGCCGCTCCTTCAGCTCCGCTCGAGCCTTGCGCGCCGCAGCGGCCTTCTCGAGCGCAGCAGCACGCTGCTCGGGGGTGAGTGACGGGGGTTGTGCCATGGAGAAAACCCTACCCCTGCCCTGAGCAGCAGGTGAGGGATCGTGCGGCGTCTGTCACACCTGCCAGTTCGGGACCGATCCGGGACCGGTGGTCGGTCGCCGCCGGACCGCCCTCGCCGCAGGTCGGACCCGGTCAGAGGGTGATGGCCTCGACGAGCTGAGATGCGGCCACGACGGGATCGTCGGCCTCGGTCACGGCCCGGCCGATGACGAGGAGATCGGCGCCTGCGTCGAACGCCTCCTGCGGGGTGGCGGAGCGCGCCTGGTCGTGCGTCGGGCTGCCGGCGGGGCGGATGCCGGGCGTGACGATGGTGAGGCGGGGACCCATCTGGCGGGCGTCGTGGGCGTCGGCGACGGCGCACACGAGGCCGCCGCACCCTGCCTCGATCGCGAGGGCGACGCGCTTGGGGAGGATGTGCGGCGGAGCGGTGCTGTCGCTGGTCAAGACGGTGACCGCGAGGGCGCAGGGCTCCGGCAGCCCGGCGCTGTCGGCGCCCTCCTTGAGACCCTCGACGCCGGCGCGCAGCATGTCGACGCCGCCGAAGGCGTGCATCGTGGTGTACGAGGCGCCGAGCGACCCGAGGACCTTCGAGGCCTTGTTCACCGTGGTGGGGATGTCGTGGAGCTTCAGGTCGACGAAGACCTCGTAGCCCAGCTCCAGCATCGTCTCGATGGCGTCGGGCCCGGCGGCGGCGTAGAGCTCGAGGCCGACCTTCACCACCCCGAACCACGGCCGCAGGGTCTGGGCCGTGCGCCGGGCGACGACCAGGTCGTCGACGTCGAGCACGAGGGCGAGGCGGCGCCTCACGTCGTGATCGGCGTCGACCAGGGGGGCCTCAGCGTTCGCGGTCGTGTCCATGGATCGCTCCGATCAGTTCGCCCACGTCGCGGATCCCGCGGCGCCGGCACCAGTCAACCAGTCCTACTGCAACCTGTCCCGGGGCACGCGGATCGGCGAACGTGGCCGTCCCCACCTGCACCGCAGCAGCCCCGGCCACCATGAGCTCCGCGGCGGTCTCGGCGTCGACGACGCCTCCGGCGCCCACGATGGGCACATCGGGCCGGGCCGCAGCGACGTCGTGGACGACCCGCACGGCCACCGGGTGGATGGCGGGGCCCGACAGCCCTCCCCCGCCGTTGCCCAGCCGGTAGGTCCGCGTGGCGGGGTCGATCGCCATGCCCATCACGGTGTTGACGAGCGTGACGGCCTCGGCGCCGCCGGCGACCGCAGCGTCGACGATGGGGATGATGTCGCCGACGTTGGGGCTCAGCTTCGCCCAGCGGGGCCGGCCGCAGCCAGCCGTGACCTCCATGGCTGCGAGCGTCGCCTCGGTCGAGTGGGCGAACATGCCGGAGCGGTCCTCGACGTTGGGGCAGCTCAGGTTCACCTCCACCGCCACCACCCCGGCGGGCGCGTCCGCCAGGAGGTCGGCGGCGCGCCGGTAGTCGTCGACGGAGCGGCCCCAGATGGACGCCACGACGGTGGCACCTGTGGCCAGCAGCGCAGGCAGGTCCTCCGCGATCCAGGCGGCCACGCCGGGGCCCTGGAGGCCGACGGCGTTGAGCATCCCGGCGGTGGCCTCGTGGACGCGGGGCGCCGGGTTGCCGGGCCACGGGTCGGCGGAGACCGACTTGGTGACCACGGCGCCGAGGCCGGCGAGGTCGAGGTACGGCGCCAGCTCGGCCCCGTGACCGGCGGTGCCCGACGCGGTGAGGACCGGGTTGCGGAGCTCGATGCTGCCCACGCGCGTGGGCAGCATCGGGATGGCCGCGATCCGCTTGCGGCCCACGATCAGTGGAACTCCTGGAGGGGTTTGACCTGGAGCTCGTGGGTGGACCAGTCCCCCATGCCGTCGGCGGCGGCGAGGGCGGCGGCGGCCGTGGTGAGGCACGGGATCCCGGCGACGCCGGCGGCGGATCGGATGTAGCCGCCGTCCGCTCTCGGGCCCCGGCCCTTGGGACTGTTCACCACCATCTGGATGGAGCCGGCCTGGATCAGGTCGACCGCGGTCTCCCCACCGGACTCGTCGCCCAGCTTGGCGACCCGTCGGGCGACCGGGAGGCCGGCCGCCTCGAAGGCGTCGGCGGTGCCGTCGGTGGCCACCAGCTCGAAGCCGAGGTCGACGAAGGACCCGGCGGCCTTCACGCCGCCGGGCTTGTCGCGGTCCGCGAGCGAGAAGAAGATCCGGCCGGACTCGGGGAGCCGATCCCCAGCGGCGATCTGGCTCTTGGCGAACGCCAGGCCGAACGAGCGGTCGATGCCCATGACCTCGCCGGTGGAGCGCATCTCGGGTCCCAGGACCCGGTCGGCGTCGGGGAAGCGGTTGAACGGGAGCACCGCCTCCTTCACCGCCACGTGGCCGTCGGTGGACCCGGCCCGCATGAGGCCCTCGGCCCGGAGCTCGTCGAGGGTGGATCCGGTCATCACCCGGCTGGCGACCTTCACGAGCGGGACGCCGGTGGCCTTGGCCACGAACGGGACGGTGCGGCTGGCGCGGGGGTTCGCCTCGATCACGTAGACCTCGCCGTCGCGCACGGCGAACTGCACGTTGATCAGGCCGATCACGCCGAGCGCCTCGGCGATGCGGCGGGTATAGTCCTCGATGGTGACGATGGTCTCGGTGCCGAGCGAGTACGGCGGGATGGCGCAGGCGGAGTCGCCGGAGTGGACCCCGGCCTCCTCGACGTGCTCCATGACGCCGCCGATGGCGACCTCGCCGGTGCGGTCTCGGATGGCGTCGACGTCGACCTCGGTGGCGTCCTCGAGGAAGCGGTCGACGAGCACGGGGCGCGAGGCGGACAGGCCGCCCTCCTTGCCCAGTGAGCCGAACCCGGCGAGGGCGGCCATGGCCTTCTCCAGCTGGGCATCGTCGTAGACGATCTCCATGGCCCGGCCGCCGAGCACGTACGACGGGCGAACGAGCACCGGGTACGAGATCTGATCGGCGATGGCCTTGGCGTCCTCGTAGGTGGTGGCGGTGCCGCCGGGGGGCTGCGGGATGCCAAGCTGGCCGCACAGGGCGTTCCAGCCCTCCCGGTCCTCGGCGAGATCGATCGAGGCGGCCGAGGTGCCGAGCACCAGGCCGTCGGGCAGCAGCCCGGAGAGCTTGAGCGGCGTCTGGCCACCCAGCGACACGATCACGCCCACCAGCTCGCCGGACTCCTGCTCGATCTCGATGACGTTCATCACGTCCTCGTAGGTGAGCGGTTCGAAGTACAGGCGGTCCGAGGTGTCGTAGTCGGTGGAGACGGTCTCGGGGTTGCAGTTGACCATAATGGTTTCATAGCCATCCTCACGCAGGGCGAGAGCGGCATGCACGCAGCAATAGTCGAACTCGATGCCTTGCCCGATTCGATTCGGGCCGCCGCCCAACACCATGATTTTCTTGCGGTCGGTCGGATTGGCCTCGCACTCTTCCTCATAGGTGGAGTACATGTAGGCCGTGTTGGTCGCGAACTCGCCCGCGCAGGTATCGACGCGTTTGTAGACCGGGCGGACATTCAATGCCCGGCGCCTTTCGCGGATGTCCTTGTCGCTCGTCTTGAGGAGCTTGGCCAGGCGACGGTCGGCGAACCCTTTCTGCTTGAGCCGCAGCAAGGTATTTTTTTCGAGCGCGTCGAGGGTCTGGGTTTCAAGCCACAGTTCGATGTCGACGATTTCCTTGATCTGTGAGAGGAACCACGGATCGATGTGCGTGAGTTGATGCACTTCCTCCAGCGTGAAACCCTGGGCGAACGCGTCGCCGACGTACCAGATGCGGTCTGGGCCCGGCTCGCCGAGTTCTTCCTCGATGACTTCGCGGTCGGTGGTCTTCTCGTTCATGCCATCGACGCCGACTTCCAGGCCACGCAGCGCCTTCTGGAA
>JAOBWH010000078.1 GCA_025463265.1 Ilumatobacteraceae bacterium | reverse complement strand
CTTCCACATACCGATCGAGCAGGTCTAGCTCGTACAACTCGCCGTCAAGACGAACTGGGGAGGTCGATGCTACCTCGACTTCGCTGGCGGTCAAGGCGTGGCGACACTCGACCTTGTGCTTCCGAAGTCGACCTCCAGCCCAGGGGAGACCATCCTGACGTGCAGGACCGGGGAGTACCTTCCTGGCCGCACGTTCTCCCAAGCAGACTGGGACCAGTTCCTTGGCCCGGCTAGTGAAGTGACCGGAAGTCTCGACGCAATCGGCAGCAAAGTCTCAGCACCCACCACGACAGCAACCACCGCCCCAGCGCCGACCACCACAGCAGTACCACCGCCGCCTCCGAGTGACTCAGGGTCGGCAGAGGCCCTAGCCGCCTTCAACGAGTTGAAGGAGTCCGCCTGCACGGAGCAGCCATATGCCTCGCAGATCCCTCCAGCAGTTGCTGCCGATCTGCCGGGAACGACGGGCAACACGGTCATCACGGACGCTGAGGGAAACCAACTGTTCTTCGACCGGGGTGCTGGGGCCGTCACGAGCGTCGACGGCTCCGACGCCGAACTCCCCTCGCAGTACACCTTCGGGTGCGACCCAGAGGTCTTCATCGGGACTTGGGACTGACCAGCGAGCGCAGTCGCTCGCCTTGGAGTGTGAGCCTCCGGTGGTGTCAACCCGTGAGGCGTCGCAGGGGTGACCGACGGAGCGCTGCCCGCATACAGCTTCAGTTCCGCCGGAACGTTTCCAGCGGTTGCAGGTGGAGTGACACCGGTCGGTGGAGCGCTGGACGAGTCGCGCTTGGGCCTTAGTCGGATGCTGCCGCTCGGTATTTGTCGACCTGTGCTTGGAGGACGCCGGTGATCTCATCGGTGTTGGCATCCATCACGCCCCCACCGCCAGTATTGACCAGGGTCGGCCCGACAAGGACGAAGAATTGGAGCACATCCGTGTCATCCACCTTCATCCTGACTCCGATCGAGGCGTCGCCGATCTTCGGTGCAGACATCGGTGCGTAGGTCAGCTTGGAGCCCTCGAAGGTCTCCCCGGTGCAGGTCTCCAGCGCCTTGGTCATGGCATCGAACCCAGCCTTGGCTTGCTCGGGGCTCTCGTACTGACGAAGACCAAGGCTTAGGGCCTCGGTGGACATGCCCCCGCCCTTGGTGAAGCTCTGGCGCACCTTGACCTTCTCGTCGAACGGCGGCTTGTAGTCGCAGAAGGTCTTGTTGACGTTGTCGGTCTCAGGAGGGTCCTGGCTGTACCCGACCGGAAGGTCCTGGATGCCCACCAGGGAGCCCCTCAGGTCGCCCTCGGAGAGCAGCCGGTACTTGGGAGCGGGAGCCTCCGTCGTCGTGGTTGCGACGGTGGTTGCTGTAGTGGATGGCGGTGAGGAAGTCGTCTGACCCGACGAGCCGGTCGTGGCCGCACTCGAATCAGAGGCACCACTGCCACCGCACCCCGAGACGCACGCCGCCAGCGCTAGCGCAGCCAAGATACGTCGCATTGTTCTCTCCCCCGTCGGCAGATCGCCACTGCCACCGGCGCAAGCTACTCGCCTCCATACCCCCGCCATCAGCACCAGGTGACCACCCAGGCCGCCCGTGCCACCGAACTCCTCAACACACCAAGTATTCGCATACCCACATCACCGGCTGAGCCACCCGACAAGCGACGGCGAAAGCGCCCAGGACAACACGCCGCACGTCGATCATCTATGTGATGATTCGTCCCGCCGACCATGGGAGTGGACATGTCAGGATCGAACCAGGACGTACCTCCGCCAGGGTGGTACCCGACGCCGGATGGTGGAGAACGCTGGTGGGATGGCGCACAGTTCACCGACGGCAAGCGGTCTGAGGCGGGGCCGCAGGAGCATCCAGACGCGGTCACAGTGCTTGTCTTCGGCATCCTCGGCATTGTGCTGTGCGGTCTGCTCGGCCCATTCGCCTGGGCGAAAGGAAGCCGGGTCGTTCGTGAAATCGACGCAGAACCGTCGAGGTACACCAATCGAGGACAAGCTCAGGCCGGACGGGTCCTAGGAATCGTCAGCTCCTCTCTTCTCGTGCTGGGTCTCGTGGTGGTGCTCGCAAGCACGTTGCTGGTGACGGGTGGTCGCAGTTCCGACAGCTCCGATGGTCCCGACGACTCCACCGGGCCACGCACGGAACAACCAAGTTCGGACCCCAACGGCCCGACCGACGACGTTGAATCGCAGATCGTCAAGAACTGGCAAGGTCCCGTGGGGGACGCCGTCGGCATGGATGGATCCGACGCCCAAGCGCGAGCGGCAAGTGGTCCCGGAGTCTTCATCTGGACCGACTTCGGCGGATGGCACGTCCGATCCAACAACGAGTCCGAGGTGACGGTCACCGTCACTGCTGACCAGGTTCGGGCGAAGGAAACCGATGACTCCGACGACAGTGACGAGGACGGCGATGCCCCATTCTCCACAGAGGTTGACCTCACCCTCCCGCCTGGCGACGGGGAGACCGGAGCCGGGTTCGAACTGGGGAACTCTGAAAGCGTCATGATCACGGTGAGAATGGATGGGGCGGAGGTTCCCGCATCGGACATCAAACTCGGGGGAGCTGAAGGCGAAGCCGATGAGAACCCGGTCGTATTCGTCAAGTCGTAGGCCATCGCCTTGCGTGGCCTGTGGTGAGCCTCTGCCGCCAGCATCATGCCGCAAGGGGCAGACCCATCCCCTGCGTCGTTGTTCGCCTCGCCTTCCCTCCGGAGGGGCCAGAGCCGACCTGATCCCGATCGGGCGAAGCCACCATCAACTCGACCGCTTACATCGACAAGCGCTACCGCCCCTCGTTCGCCGGATGGGCGGACGAGGGGCGTCAACTCCAGGGCAGATGCGCGTGGGTGGGGTTCAGCCACCCATGTTCTTGCAGCTACCGCACAGCGGCCAGCCGTTCGTTCCGGACCGCCGGTTGGCGGCGGGAATCTGCTGACCGTTCGGACAGTCCGAGAAGACGTGATGCTTGTCCGGATCGGTCTCGTTGGTCGAGTGGTATGCGCTCACTCGGTTGGCCATGGTTGAATACCTTTCGGTTGTGCCCGCAGGAGTCAGTCGGTGTCGGCAAACGCTCTGGCTGACTCCTGCGGGACCGCCATGGTGGCGGTACAAACAAGCCCTCGCGCGATGTGATGACGACATCGCGGACCCCACTGATCACACCGACCATCCACCCCCTTCGCGCGCGCTGTCAGCAAAATGTGGCCATGGCACCACAAGCGAAGGTCGGCGATCAACCAGTGAACGTCAGGCTCCCGAGGGACCTCCACGAAGCTGTTCTCAGTCGGGCGGAAGTCGAGGATCGGACGATGGCGCAGACCATACGGATCGCCCTGCGCTACTACCTGGAACAGACAAAGCCGATCGTCGGAGCCTGATCGCTCTGCGCCGGGACGAAATCGCTTCGTCCCCGCTCGCCGCGCCGACTCGTGAGAGCATCCAGGCATGGAGGGAGCACAGCCAGACGAGTCGCTGGATCGAGATGGTCGCTCTTCAGCCAGCGCCATCACAGACGCTGAACTCCCCCGGTTGATGCAGCACCTGGCGGAGTCCGGGGCATTTCAAAGGATCCAGCGCTCGATGGCCGACCGGTTGGCACAAGCTTTCGCCCCGCAGCGCCAGTTGCAGGAGCAACTCGCCCAGCGCTTGGGCGAACAAGTCCGGCAGTCGATACTCCACTCCACCGGATTCCAGGCTCTTAACGAGGCGATGGCGGTGCAGAGCCGGCGGTGGGCGAAGCAGATGGAGGTCGCGTTCGCACCTATGCAACGGCTCCAGACGCAGATGGCAGCCAGCGTCGCAGAGGGCTTCAGACGTGCTCGACGTGCGCAGCTACCGCCCAACCTCCGGGATCTGGAGGATGTGGAGATTTCGACGATCGAGTCCTTCGTCGAGACCGAGGGGATCCCGCTGTATCTGGTGCCTCGTGCTCCGATTGCACGATCACTACTCCTCGCACCCACCAGACAGAAGCGCCGAGCGGTGCTGGGACGCAACTACAACCTCATCCTCGATGACTGCTCCGAAGTTCTAAGCGGGTGCGGCCGGGAGTGGACGGCGAGCCATGTCGAGTACGCGCTTGAAGCGATCTGCGCTGCGCAGAGCGGTTACCCCAGTGCGGCACAGGCTCTCGCCACCAACGTTCTGGACTCCGCCCTGACGACCGTCCTTCCCCGCCAGTTGCGTCATCGGGTCACCAGCCACCGCGAGACCCCCGATGCAGATGAGCTGCGGGAGTTTGATCTTCGCTGGAACCTCGTCGTGGTTCCGATCTGGCACGCCCACCGAACCTTCCAGGTTCACGCTGGCGACCGTGTGCCGCACGCCTTCTCACGCCACGCAAGCGTGCATGTGGTCGGCCGACGCCAGTTCAGTAAGCGAAACACGGTGCAGGTGATAATGCTGCTGACGGGCCTGCTTGGCTTTGCCGAGGATCTCTAAGGCTTCACTGACTGTCAGACCTCTGTCGTATGGTCATCAGACGCATAGCGGAGCGTCAGGCATCAGCCCGTGCTCTCGACCAAGCACGGAAGGATCGCCTAGATGCGGCTGTTGAAGTTCAAGCTCGTCGGTGTGAAGCGTTTCGCCGAGCAAAGTTCCCTTCTGGTCGCCGATCAGCTCGTTGCGATCGTGGGACCCAACGAAGCTGGAAAGAGCACGCTGCTGTTAGCGCTGTCCCTCACCGGGTCTGGGGAGCCTCTACCTCCCGAACTGGGCACGAGGACTCGGCCTGCGAGTGCAGTCCCAGCGACGAAGGCGCTGTTCCAGTTGGAACAGAGTGACACCGAGGCTCTGGCCCACGTTCCCATGATCAACACGGTTGAGCGCTGTTGGGTGGAGAAGAGCCGTCGGCGTTCCGAGCACTGGACGTTTGAGCCAGAGCCAGCACGAGACCTCGCTCCGCGTCGCGTTGCGTTGGAGGCGGTCGAGGATCTCACAGGTGACGAGTATCTCGATGCTGCCTACTCGACGGGCGAACTCGCGTGGTCGGCCGAGACCTGGGAGGCAGCGCGCGAGATCCTCGCTTCCGATGACGAGACGCTCCCTGACAACGCGATCGCCACCATCACCGAAGCTGGCCTCATGCTCGAAAGCATCGAAGCTCCGCCTCTCGCTGCTGGTGAAGACGACGAAGCCGATGCCGTGGTCGCAGCCGCATGGGAGGCGTCGAGTGCAGCCAGGTCCCAAGCGGCTCAGGCGCTCGATCAAGCTGCGACCGCTGAGTCCAAGGAACATCCGCGCTCCATGGTGGAAGAGGTGCTCGGGCAGCGCCTGCCAAGGTTCGCTCTGTTCAGCCAGGAGGAGCGCGACATCCAAGACCGGTACGACCTTGCAGAGTTCGAGGACGGTCAGTTCCCCGCCCCGCTGGCGAACTTGGCCCAGATGGCCGGCCTCAGTCTCCCCACGCTGATCGGCGCGATCGAAGGCGACCGAGGCTACGTCGAACAGCTCATTGAGGTGGCCAACGAGCGCCTAGACCAAGTCTTCAGCGAATCGTGGGATCAATCCCTCGCCGCCCCCCGGCTCGCTCTTGATGGAACGGTGATGTCGGTGTTGGTGCAAGCCGGCAAGGAACTCGGCTACCTGTCGGTTTCGGACCGCAGCGATGGCCTCCGGTGGTTCCTGGCGCTGCGAGCGTTCCTCGAACGGGAGGGTGCGAGGGACACGATCCTGCTCATCGACGAGATCGAGACCCACCTGCATCTCGGAGCGCAGGCGAACCTCATCGAGATCCTCGAAAATCAGCGGCTCGCGAAGCAAGTGATCTACACCACGCACTCTCCCGGCGCGCTCCCACCGGACCTCGGCACGGGGGTGCGCGCAGTCGAGCCATCAGGTGAGCATCGAAGCGTCATCAACAATGCCTTTTGGACCTCCGGCCCCGGCCACGCTCCGCTTCTCTTCGGGATGGGTGCATCGGCGCTCCCCTTCGCGGTCCCGCGCGAGATTCTCATCACCGAAGGCGCATCAGACGCGATCCTCTATCCCACGCTTATTCGCGAGGCCACAGGGTCCGGTCCGCTCGTTTATCGAGTCGCTCCTGGGATCAGCAATGCCTCGACAGACAGCCTCGGTGACCTCGATAAGGAGGGAGGGCGCGTCGCATACATCGTCGACGGTGACCCCCCTGGCCTCGCTCTGGCGGTCGCACTAGAGGACGCAGGGATCGATGGCGAGCGAATCCACTCACTTGCTCACCTGGCTTCGGGGGGCGTGACGCTTGAAGACCTCGTGACCGCTGAGGTCTACGTCGAAGCTGTTCAGATCGAGCTGCGGCCCTATCTGGCTGATGATCTGCCGCAAGTCTCCGACCTCAGCGAAGCTGGACGAGCGGCGGTGGTCAAAGCCTGGTGCAAGGCGCGAGACGTTGACCCGCCGAGCAAGATTCGCGTGGCGCAAAACATCGTCTCGGCCGCAACTCAGACCTTTCCGCCGACACATGTGCTGAATGCTCTCGGACAGAAGGCGTTGGTCGAGCTGCACAAGCGGCTCGCCGACCAACTGGGTTTCGATGCAGAGGTGACCGATCCGTCGACGACCTAGCTGTGATGAGCGGGGACATTGTCCCTGGCGGGGTGGCGTGGGTGGTCCACCGGTGAGGTGAGCCCTCCGGGTGAGGCTGTGGGTCTCTCACAACTCACCGGATCACCCAGGAGGAGCTCGTGTGGTTGGTGTGGGGAGGAGTGGCTCACCGAGGAGGACTGCACCCGCAGCTACGCCCGCGGGGTTGAGCCCTCGCCCCTACGGCTTGTCCCGGCCCTGAGCAGGACCGAGCGCTACCTGACCACAGATCAAGCTGCGGATTACCTCAATGTTGCCCCAAGGTTCATCCGCCGCTTGGTAGAGGAGGGACGAGTGGTAGTCACGAAGACCGGCCGGTTCAACAGGTTCACCCGAGCGGACCTCGACGCCGTGACCACCCGCGTGATCCAGCGGCCAACGAAGCCATCCAAGGATGCGCCTCCCGCCCGTGAGGTTCAGCCCCCGACCCCAGCCACCGACCCCATCCGATCGGCGATTCTCAGGGCTTCACTGTCAGGCCCGCGCGATACAACTGGCTGACGCCCGAACGAGAGGTACGCATGACCCAAGAGCGCCGAACCTTCGGTTCGGTCCGGACACTGCCCAGCGGCCGATTTCAGGCGCGCTACCGCGATCGTTCCGGGCGCATGCACTCCGCCCCACACACCTTCAGGACGGAGGCCCAGGCCAACCGCTACCTGGCCTCGATGCAGACCGATCTCGACCGCGGGACCTGGCTCGACCCTCAAAAGGCGAAGACGCTGTTCGAGGACCTGGCCCTCGCCTGGTCCGACTCCCGGCCCAACCTGAGGCCGACCACGGCAGCCACCTACGGCTCGTACCTCAGCCGCTACATCCTCCCCTACTTCACGGGCACGCAGGCCGACCAGATCACCTCCGAGACCATCAGGGCCTGGCATGGGTGGGTGTCGGCCCTGCCGCGATACCCGAAGAAGGAAGGCACACCGGAAGCAGCGGCGGAGTCCAAGCCGAAGCAGCCGATCTCGCGCAACACGGTCGCCAAGGCCTACCGGATCTTGCGCTCCATCATGGAGGTGGCGGTGGACGATGAGATCATCGCTCGAAACCCGTGCCGCCTTCACGGGGTGGCGTCGGAGAGGTCGCCAGAGCAACGAGTTGCCACGGCCGAGGAGGTCATCCAGATCAGCGAGGCCATGCCCGAGCGCTACAGGGCGATGGTGCTGGTCGCTGCCTACGGGGGGCTACGGCTGGGTGAGCTTTGCGCTCTCCGACGGCACCGCATCGACTTCAACAAGGCCACCATCCGGGTGGTCGAGCAGGTCACCCAGCCGGACAGCAAGACCCTTGTCTGCGGGCCACCGAAGACCGAGGCCGGTGTCCGCACGGTGACGATGCCCCCTGAGGTCATGGCCGCGTTGAAGGACCACATGAAGAAGTTCGCCGAGCCCGGCAAGAACGGCCTCGTCTTTACCGCCCCCCAGGGGGGCTACATCCGGAGGTCGAACTTCTACCGCCGAGCCTGGCTGCCCGCGGTGGAGAAGGCCAACCTCACCGGTCTCCGCTTCCATGACCTGCGCCACACCCACGCGACCCTCGCCGTGGCCATCGGGGTCGACATCCGCACCCTCATGAAGAGGATGGGCCACGCCTCACCGAGAGCGGCACTGATCTATCAGCACGCCCAGAGCGACGAGATCGTCGCCACCGGGTTCAGCAAGGTAATCGCCGAGGCCAAGCTGGCCGCGGCGAAGACCGCCGCCAAGGAGGCCCGAGCCAACCTCCGCGCCGTCTGAGTAGGGGGCTCGTCGCCCGACTGACTAGCGGCGTCGCCGACGCATCTCGAATGGTGTTTCGGAACGATCCCTGGCTGGGGTCGACCCTGAGGGCGTCTACCCCGACAGATGCGCCAGCCCGGCGGCCGGTGGGAACGCAGGCACTACTCGGGGGGTGGCCCAAGAACGTCCGCCCAGGAGGGGTCGCCATCCACAACGGACCGGATCATCTGGTTGCGGACCTGCAGCGTTCTCTGGAGTTCATCGACGCGCATGTCGGCCGCGAGCCGTGCAAGGCGTTCTGTCTCGACCTGACTCCGGAGGGACAGGCACTCCTCGGTGCGCTCCTGAAGCTGTCTACGGAGACCCACCTCGTCCCCTTCGCCAGCGGCTGGAGTCGGGTCGCGCCGCACCAGGTCCGGCCGGAGATGGCGCGTCCGTTGATAGCCACCATCCTCGTTGTAGGCGTCGATCTCCTGCTCCATGAAGCGAAACTTGCGACCACCGCCCGGCAACTCCTCGATGTGACCCGGCACCTCGCCGTCCTCAACCAGCTTGTAGAGGAACGTGGGTGAGACGCCGACACGCGACGCAGCCTCCTTCGTCGTAATCCGGTTGACAGCCACCGGACCAGCCTCGCGCCTTCGGGCGATACGTGCACTTTGTGTGCTGTTATTGGCAGCTGGCGGTGCCAAACCACGCCCGTGTGATTACAGTTTGCACTATGTCGTCATCGGGCGCAGATCGCCTCGCCCATCGCGTACGACGAAGGTCGTCGCTCCCCGTCGATATCGACGCGATCTTGGCCGAGCTGGAGGTCAGCGTCCGAGAGCGAGACCTACCTTCATCCCTAGACGGGATGACCGTCAGCGCTTCGGAGATCGTCATCCGAACCACGTTGGGTAGACGACGCCGCCGGTTCGTGTTGGCTCACGAGCTGGGGCACGTCCTGGTGCGACGTGGCCTGGCGGAATGGGTGGGCGCTTCGTCTGAGGAGCGATTCGCTGATGAGTTCGCCGTCGCCCTCCTCGTCGGGCCGGTCGAGCCCGGCGTAGGTCTTCGACAGGTGACCAAGCGGGCGAAGGTCGAGGAGCGCGTGGCCGCGTGGGCGCTGGTGCGGGCCAAGGAGGTTCCAAGCCCGTTCCTGCTGGAGAACGGGACGGTTGTGTGCAAAGAGTGCGGTTGGCGTCACCGCGGCGGCGGCTGCGCCTGCAACCGTCAGCGATCCTCGATGCCTGCCGCCTGCTGACTACTGCTCACGCAACACCCCGATATGGGCGTGAAGGTTGTCCACGATGGCATCGAGGGACGATGCCTCCGAGAACGCAGCCAACGGCTTCGCCTCCAAGCGGCGCAGGTCCTCATAGGTCCAGCCGCGGGCCTCTTGGTGCTGGTCGAACACCGCACGGAGGTACGGCCGGAGCAGGGGCGCATCCCCGTATCGAGACGGTGCGTGGAAGGTCTCCTCGGCGGCGGCACGCACGATGGCGACTGCGGCCTCAAGCTCAGGGCGGATGTAGACCGTCACCCGCCAGAGCCGTTCGTGGGCCTGGTTGAGAGCGTCGATCCGACGGCTGTGGAGCGCGTCCCATTCGTTGAGCTTGAGGATTTCCCGGTTTGCGGCACGAACCCGCACATCCGCGTCCTTCCGCATCATGCGGAAACGGGGGATGTGGACCAGGACATCACCGGAATCGAGTCCCGCCTGTCGGGCGAGCCGATCCTCAAGCTCCATCCGAGCCTCGGGGCCTCCGTACTCCTCAACGACACGCTCAGCCCCGACGGCCATGTCGTCGTGAACCCCGATGTACGCGATCTTGAACATCCGCCGATCAAGGACCCCTTGTGCGAGGTCCGACGCCAGCTCGATCCCCTCGGGGGTCACGCTGTTCGCCCGCACGAGGGACATCGCATCAGCAACTTCTGGGACGGCCAGAGCTTGCAGCAGCATCTCGTCGCTGAGCCAGTGGAAGTTCCTGTCGAGCTTCTTGGGCGAATCCTCACCAACCGCAAGACCCGCGGCGAACACTGCGCGGCCGATCATGACGCTGGCCGCGTTCTTGGCGTGATGGAAGTAAACCCGCTCGGCCAGCTCGTAGCGATACGAGAGAAGCTTCACGACCTCTGATTCGACATCAGGCCGAGGCATCCCACCCTTGTCCAGGTTGAGCACGATTCGCCGCCGGTTCAGCTTCGACTCCCCGTCGTCGCTGATGGTCAGGTAGTCAAGGAAGCGATCGCCAAGGGCGACCGGAAGTCCGCAAGCCGTCAGGTCCCGCGGGACGTAGTCGAGAAGGTCGGCACAAACCGTGTTGCCCACGATGTCGCCAACGAACGGGTATTCAAGCTCCGCGAACTCCTCGTCCTTCTTGGCATCAAGGACAGCGACAAGCTGCTCGAACTCCCCGTCAGGGAGGGCACTCCGAAGGATGCCTCCGATGTCGCTCTTGACCAACAAGGTCTTGATGCGGGCCTTGTTCACATCGTGGCGCTGGAGGAGCTTGAACTCATCCTCCAGGGTGTGACCGAACGGAACGTGGGGGAGGTCATGGAGGAGGGCACCAAGGCGCGCCAGGCGTCTGGCCGCTCGGTCGATCGGCGCGCCGTTCTTGGGGTTGCGCTCGATGGCCTGCATCATGCGCTCGGCCTGGTGCAGCGCCCCGAGGCTGTGCTCGAAGCGCGTGTGCAGTGCGCCTCGGAACACCACATAGCTCGTGCCAAGCTGCTTGAGTCCGGCGAGCCGCTGAAACTCGGCCGTCTGGACCACGTCGATCTCGGGGCCGTAGAGCACTACCGATCCGCTGACAGGAAGTGTGTAGGTCTTGACCCGCCCATCACCCTTGTAGAGCGATTTCTTACCCACCGTTGAACCCCCCAAGATTGGTCAAAGGAGGTTACCGGCCGAGGCGACAGCTTGCTCGTGGAGGCGCACTCTTACCTCGACCGACGAGCCCCGCCTCCCCGGCACGCCCTCATCGCTATGGCACGTACGTGGCACGCCGGGCCGATTCTGGAGCGGAGGGAGGACTGCCCCTTCTGTGGCACGGGGACCCTGACCAGGGCGGGATTCGAGTGGAGCCGATCGGAATCGAACCGACGACATCTGCCTTGCAAAGGCAGCGCTCTGCCAACTGAGCTACGGCCCCGGGGTGGGACCAGCGACGTTAGCGAACCGCCGTGCGGGGCGCGGAGTCCGGAACTCGGGCCGTCGAGCGCTCGCGGTGCGTGGGCGGTTCGTCACGGCATCGCCTTGTGTGGCCTCGTTCTGGCGCGCCTCGGCGGTCGAGCCGCTACGCAGCGAGACGGAGCACCGGACAGCGCCACACTGGGTGGCCTACGCTTCGCCCTGGGTACACACGTCTGGAGGGGCGAGCAGTGGCGATTCCGAAGGCACACGACGAAGGACACCGGCGTGACGACGATGACGACGGCGTCGTCATCGACATCACCGACGCCGCCACCGCTCGACGGGCTGCGGTGGCCGATGAGGTCCTGCTGTCGGTCGCGGCCGACGGCGAGCTCATCCTCGACCTCACCGACGATGCCCTGGCCGCAGCGGAGAAGGCGGAGGCGGCCCGAGCGGCCAAGGCCGCCGCAGCCCGGGTGGTCAGCGGCCGGCCGAGCCCGCTGCGCGACGACCACCAGCTGATCGCCATCACCGGCGGCGACCTGTGGATGCAGGCGGAGGCCTTCGTCTACGAGCGCTACGTGAGCCTCGGCTACGCCGACCACTCGAGCCGCCGTCGCGTCGAGGAGCTGGCCCGCTGGCACGACCACTCGCGCTTCCACGCCATCGTCGATGACACGGGCGAGTTCGTCGGCAGCGTCCGCACGATCCTCGGGCCGTACCAGGACCTCCCCGTCGGGCAGTTCGAGCGCACCAACTTCGACGATCCGAACCCGCTCTGCGAGCTCTCGTCGCTCGTGGTCCGCCAGGACTACGGCGGCAGCGGCGTGCTCGACCACCTGTTCCGCGCCGGGTGGGCCGATGCGCTGCGCCTCGGCGCCCGCGGCATCGTCGCCCTCATCGACACCTGGATCTTCGACGTGCTGTGCGACCTCTACTGCATGCCCTTCTCGCAGCTCGGCGAGCCGCACTTCCACATGGGCGGCGACGTGGTGCCCGTGGTGATGTCGACGAGCCAGTCGGCGATGTCGCAGATCGCGCACCACAACCCCGACTTCTACCGGTGGAACATGGAAGCGCTCACCGCGGATGAGATCCGCCGGTTCGGGCTCAACAACCTGGCGGGCATCGATGTGCTCGCCGACCGCACCGACGCCACCCGTTGACCGCTCTCCGGACCGGCGCCACCGGCACCACGGCATCACCCGGACCCGGGCCGGGCGCTCCGGGCTGACCCGGGGCGGAGTCAGATCGCTGGGTCAGATCGCGGGGGCGTGCGCGTCGGCGCGGGCGGCTCGCACCTTGCGGACGATGCCCCACACGGCGTTCGCGCCGAAGACCGCGACGAGCAGCCCGAGGATCACGTAGACGGACGTGGGGAACGTGGCGTCCTGGCCCGCCCAGAGGATGTACCCGTAGGGGGCGAAGAAGCTGATCGCGGCGATGCCCGCCCACTTCGAGGCCCCGGCGAGGTCGCGGTCGACGAGCGCACCCACGACGCGGGCGGTGCCGATGGCGTAGGGGACGGCGGTGATCAGGTCGATGAACCCGAAGACCCAGATGTTGAGGCCGTACTTCTCGAGCGTCTCGCGGGCGACGAAGAAGCGCACCAGCGTGAAGACGACGATGCCGATGACCCACGACAGCTCCAGGCGCTGGCGGAGCTTCGAGCGCGGGCGATCCGGGAAGTGCGGACTGCCGGTGCTGGACGATGACCCGGTCAGCTGGCTCATCACGAGGTCCCCTCAGTCACCCTGCGTGGCGTCACCGTAGCTGCTCGTGGGCGAAACGGAAATAAGTCGGTCGTCCGACCCTGTCGGACCCCGACGAGGCACGTCGCGCCCCTTCCCATCCGAAAGGATGTAGGACGGCCGACTGCGGCCGACGAGTAGGGGCACATGCGCGAACGAATCTGGATGATCTTCCTGGGCGCTGGCGCCGCGCTGGGCATCGCAGCAGCGATCCTCGGCCCGGACGCACAGGGAATCGTCGCGCTCCCGATCGGCATCGCAGCCACGGCTGCGGGGCTCACCACCTCGCGCCGGGCGGTGAGCGACGATGCCCGCTCGACCTGGTCGTACTTCGGGCTGGCCGGCAGCGGCTTCCTGCTCGCCGGGATCACGCGGGGTGTGCTGGCGAGCGTGGTGCCGGAGATGAAGTCCTTCCCGTCGCCCGCGGACCTCTGGATCGCCCTCGCCTACGTGTGCCTCATCCTCGGCACCTACCAGATGGGCACCATCCGCTCCTACGGCAAGAACATGGCGGCCCACCTCGACGGGCTCATCGTGGCCATCGGGTCGGCCACCGCGGTGTGGGCCCTGGTGCTGTGGCCGTACATGGTCAACGACTCCCAGCCGCTCGCCGACCGCCTCGTCAACGCCGGGTTCTCGATCCTCACCACGATCCTGCTGGCGGTCACCGTCCGCCTGGCGGTGGGCCCCGGCGTGCGGTCGTTCCCGTACTACCTGCTGGCCTGCGCCGTGGGCCTGCTGTTCATCTGCGACATCGCCGCCACCTTGGCCTCGGTCGACGGGCTGCGCTCAGGCGCCTCGCTGCTGGCGGGCCCGTTCATCTACACCTTCTACGGCGCGGCCGCCCTCCACCCGGGCATGCCCCGCCTGTTCGAGCCACCGTCGGAACGGGTGCTGCTGCTGACGCGCAAGCGCATCGTGCTGCTCGCCGGCGGCCTGCTCGTCGCCCCCCTGATGCTCGTCTGGGCCGACGCTGCGCACCGCGACATCGAGCTGTCGGTCATGGCGGTCGGATCGGCGCTCATGGCGCTGGTCGTGCTGGCCCGCTTCCGCCTCCTCGTCCGGGCGCAGGAGCAGGCGGTCGAGCTCCAGGCCATCCAGCGCGAGGCCAACGCCGATCTGGCCGCCGCCTCCAGCCGCCACGCGATGCACCGGGCCACGCTGCGGGCCGTCGTCCGCCTGGCGGGCGACACGCCGGGGCTGCGCGTCGCCATCGCCCAGGTCGCCGGGAACTCGTTGCGGGTGCTCGACGCCGTGGGCCAAGACGCCGAGTCCGCGGTCGGCACCTCCATCGCCATGGACCGCGTGCCCCAGGGGCTGGTGGACGGGCTGGAGGGCCTCACCCTCGCCTCGGTGGACCACGCCGCCCCCATCGACCTCGCCGCCGCGGCAGCCGGGGGCGTCACGGGCAGCGTGCTCGTCGCCCCGCTCAGCTCGCAGGCGGACCTCAGCGGCGCCCTGATCCTCACGTCGCGCCGGCCGGCCGATGCCACGCTGCGCCAGAGCGTGGAGACGCTGGCGTCCACCGTGTCGCTCGCCCTGGAGAGCGCGGTGCTGACCGAGAACCTGCTGCGCCGCCGCAGCGAGCGCCGCTTCCGGGCGCTCGTCGAGAACTCCTCGGACATCGTGCTGGTGGTCGACTCGGACCGCCAGATCACCTTCGCCAGCCCCGCCGCCCACCGCCTCCTCGGCCTCAACGAGAAGGCGCTGCTCGCCAGCCACCCCGCCCGGTGGGTGCACCCCGACGACTGGCCCACGCTCGCGCGGGTCCTCGACGGCACGTCCACCCAGCAGCACGATGAGACCGACAGCGTCGAGGTCCGCATCCGCCACATCGACGGCAGCCACCGCTGGTTCGAGATCCGCACCCGGGACCTGGAGCACGACCCCGAGATCCAGGGCCTCGTCGTCACCGCCCGCGGGATCAGCGACCGCAAGGCCACGGAGAAGCAGCTCGCCGAGAGCGAAGCCCGCTTCCGCGCCCTCGTCCAGAGCTCCAGCGACGTCGTCGCCGTCGTCTCCGACAACGGCTGCTTCTCGTACATCAGCCCGGCCATCGCCGAGATGCTCGGGTACACGCCCGAGGAGCTCGACGGCACCCCGGCCATCGCCCTCGTCGCACCCGAGGACGTGGCCACCTTCCAGACCACGTACCCCGAGCTGTCGCAGAAGCGCCTCCCCACCGGGGACCTCACCACCCGCCGGATCGAGACCCAGCTGCGCCACCGCTCCGGTGAGCTCCGCACCGTCGACATCACGGTGACCGACATGCGCGACGTGCCGGCCGTCGGCGGCGTCGTGCTCAACGCCCGAGACATCACGGTGCGCAAGGCGCTGGAGGCGGACCTGCGGTTCCAGGCCCTCCACGACACGCTCACCGGCCTGGCCAACCGCACCATGTTCACCCAGCAGACCGCCTCGTCCCTGCGGACCAGCAAGCGGCTGGAGTCGGTGGGTGCCCTGTTCATCGACCTCGACGACTTCAAGACGGTCAACGACTCCCTCGGCCACGCCGTCGGCGACCAGCTCCTCCAGGAGGTGTCCACCCGGCTCATCACCTCGCTGTCGTCCGACGACCTCGCCGCCCGCCTCGGCGGCGACGAGTTCGCCGTCCTCGTGGTCGACTCGCCCGACCAGGCCGGCGTGGTCGCCCTCGCCGAGCGGGTCCTGGCCCTCGTCGCCCAGCCCTACCGGATCCAGGGCCGCGACATCCGGGTCACCGCCAGCATCGGCATCGCCTTCGCCGACGACGAGAGCGTGGACGCCGAGGTGCTCCTGCGCAGCGCAGACGTCGCGATGTACCTCGCCAAGGACCGGGGCAAGAACCGCTACGCCGTGTTCGAGGCCCACATGCACACCAGCGTGTTCGAGCGCCTCGAGCTCAAGGCCGACCTGGTCCGGGCCATCGACGACGACCAGCTCCGGTGCCACTACCAGCCGATCGTGTCGCTCCAGACCGGGCGCATCACCGGCGTGGAGGCGCTCGTCCGCTGGGCGCACCCCACCCGCGGCCTGCTCTCCCCCGACGCGTTCATCCCCCTCGCCGAGGACACCGGCCTCATCGTGCCGCTCGGCCGATGGGTCATGCGCGAGGCCTGCCAGCAGCTCCGGGCCTGGCAGCTCCGCCTCCCCGCCAGCTCCACCATGTCGATGAGCATCAACCTGTCCGTGCGCCAGCTCATGCACGAGCAGATCATCCGCGACGTCCGCGAAGCCGTCGGCGACGCCGGCCTCGATCCCTCCACCGTCACGCTGGAGATCACCGAGACCACCCTCATGCACGACACCGAGATGACCCGCGAGCGCCTGGCCGAGCTCCGCGAGATCGGCGTCTCGCTCGCCGTCGACGACTTCGGCACCGGCTACTCCTCGCTCCAGTACGTGCAGCGCTTCCCGATCGACATCATCAAGATCGACCGCAGCTTCGTCACCGGCCTCGGCACCAACCCCGGCGACGGCGCCGTCGTCCAGTCCATGATCGAGCTGTCCCAGCGCCTCGGCGTGCACACCGTGGCCGAGGGCATCGACCGCCCCGAGCAGGTCACGCTCCTCCAGTCCCTCGGCGCCGACCTCGGCCAGGGCTTCTTGTTCTCCAAGCCCGTCGAGGCCGACCAGATCAGCGCGCTGCTGGACAGCAGCCCCCACGAGAACCCCAAGTTCCTGCTGCACTGAGCTCCCGTGAACGGCACCCTGGCCGGTTGGCCGCTCCTCGATCGGGGTAGCTCCCGACGTGGTCGTGCCGACGTCGGCATCCCCCTCGACCACCCTCCCCGAGGACTCCCATGACCGAGCCGACGCCGCCGCCGAACCGAGACCATCCCTGGCTGGACATCCACGGGCCTCGCGCGGACATCCCGGCGAGCGGCGGACCCGGCGAGCTCCCCTACGCCGCCCCGAAGCGCCGGAGCAAGGGCGTCGTGTTCGCCGGCGTCGGCGTGCTCCTGCTGGGGGCGGCGACGCTGGCTGCGCTCACCAGCGACGGCGGCGACGGCCGCACCGAGGCCGCCGGTCCTGCCGTCTCCTCGACCACATCTGATGCAGCCACCACGGCCGCACCGGTCACCTCCACGACCCGGGCTCCCGAGCGGTCGACCACCACGGCGGCGCCGGCGACCACGACCACCGAGGCGCGCACCCCGTCGACGACCTCGGCCACCTCCAAGATCCCGGTCGCCCAGCTCCCCCGTCACGAGGCCGTCTACCGCGACGGCAAGCTGATCCTCCAGGGCACCGTCCCCAGCCGAGCGGTGCAGGAGCGCTTCCGCTCCGAGGCCGCCGCCGTGATCGGCGCCGGCAACGTGATCGTGCGGTACCAGATCGATCCGCGGGTGCCCGTCCCCACCGATGGGCGCGTGCGCGTCGACGAGGACTTCCTGTTCCCGAAGAACAGCGCGGCCATCGACGCCCGCTACGAACCGCTGATGCAGCTGGGCGTGACCGTCATGCGGCTCAACCCGCAGGCGACGATGCGGATCGTGGGCTACACGGATGACTCCGGCACCCCGGAGTTCAACCTGCGCCTGTCGACCGCCCGGGCCGAAGCCCTCCGGTCCTACCTCGCAGCCAACGGCGTCGATCCCGCTCGGATCGAGGCCGTGGGCCGGGGCGAGGTCGACTTCGTCGCACCGAACGACTCCGAGGAGAACCGGGGCCGCAACCGTCGCATCGAGATCGAGCTGATCGGGCTGTTGAAGGAGTAGCGACCACCTGGCGCGTGCCGGGCGACCAGCCGATCCGTTCGGTCTGCGGTCAGGTCGTGCGGTCAGGTCGTGTGGTCAGGTCGTGCGGTCGAGGATCGACATGTGGCCGGCGGTGAAGAACCCGATCAGCGGGGTCCGGGTTCCTTCGACCTCGACGGTGCGGTCGGTGGGTGGCTCGCCGTCAGCGGTGAAGTCCCAGATCACGTCGGGTGCGGTGCCCGGGCCGAACCACAGCACGTCGGTGAAGCCGTAGGAGCTCGGGAACAGGTTGCCGGCGACCGGCCGGTACCGCCCGTCGATCTTCAGCGGGACGCTCTCGGGGTGCGCCGTGGACCCCTCGAAGTCCCACAGGTGGTCGGGAGCACGGCCGGGCGCGTACCAGATGATGTCGGTGCACTGGTCGTCGGTGAACGCACCGGGGACCGGGGTGTAGGTCCCGTCGACCGTGACCGGGGTCTTGGTGATCGTGCGCTTCGCACCGAAGTCCCAGACGGCGTCGGGACCCGGGCCCGGCGAATACCAGAAGACATCCTCGAAGCTGTCGGGTCCGTAGGCGTCACGGCACCCGAACGAGCCGACGAGCGGGGTGAACCGGCCGTTGACCTGCAGCGGGCGGCTGGTGATCGAGAGGCCGGGGCCGAACGACCACCACGCGTCGGGGGCGGCGCCGGGCGCGTACCAGAGGATGTCCTGTCGGCCGACCTGGGTGAAGCGGCCGACGACCGGCTGGTAGTCGCCGTCGATCGCCAGGCCCTTCTTGGTGATCGTCCCGTTGTCGGTGAAGTCCCACAGCTCGTCGGGGTGCGGGCCGGGCGCGTACCAGAGGATGTCCTGTTCGACCCCGTCGGTGAAGGAGCCGACCACCGGTTCGAACCGCCCGTCGATCGAGATGGGGTGCGAGCGCCACGTTCCGCCGGGTCGAGACTCCCAGAGCGCATCGCCGCCCGGTCCCGGGGTGTACCAGAGGATGTCGTCGGTGCCTCCGTACACCGTGTCGCCGATGAAGCGCCCCGGGATCGCGGTGGCACCCGCCAAGGCGAACGGTGCACCCTCGTCGACGGCCATCGTCTCGGGGTTCGGCACCAGCAGCGATCCGCTGCCGTACCCGCCGACCGCCACCGCGCGACCGTCCGGGACGGCCAGCGTCGCGAGGATCGCGGCCACGACCAGCGTCCGGCGCCACCGGCTCGACCTCGTGCGTCCGGCAGCGGTCCCGTTCTCCATGACGACATGCTCGCAGCCTCCGCCGCCTCTCGCGCCGCAGACGGTCACGACGCCCAGGCGTTCGTGCGGCGAGAACCCTGTTGCTACGGGCCCGGACCACGTCGTGGCTGGGCCGGGACCGCTCACGTGCGGGAGGAGATCACCTCCACGAACTCGTCGCGGTCGAGGAGTCGGGACCCGTCCTGGTCGACGAAGTGGTACCGGTGGCGCTCCACCTGGACGGTGCCGTCTCCGTACTCCAGCGTCACGTCGGCGAGCGCAGTGCCGTCATCCGCCAGCTGCACGTTGCTGATGCGGACGTCGTCGAACTCGGACCAGAACTCCGCGAAGCCCTCCCGGCTGATCGCACCGTGCAACGTCGGTCCGGCCATGTCGTAGGCCGCATCCGGATCCTCCGTCACCGCCGCGTGGAAGTCGTCGAGGAAGCGCGACACCTCGCCCTTGCTCGCCGCCGGAGCCTCCGTGCCCTTCTTCCCGCCCTTGCCCTTCTCGCTGGCGCCGTCGGCGGGAACCGTCGTCGCGACGGGGGCCTCGGGCGTGGTCTCCGCCGCAGTGTCGATCGGAGCCACAGCGGTCGTCTGGGGCGCTTCGGTGCTGGCGGCGGCGGTGGCGGTGGTCGTCGCAGCACGGGCCGACGACGTCGCCGCCTCACCGCCGGTGCCGTCGCCACGCCCCAGGCCCCACCCGGCGACGAGGCCGGCGATCACGATCACGGCGGCGACGGCGGCCCAGACCGCAGCCGGGGACCGTCGGCGTGGTCCGCCGGCGCCCAGCGGGGCCGCCTGAGGCGGATCGACCGGCACCTCCGGCGGCTCCTCCGGTGGCTCGGGGAGGCGCGGGGCGGACACCGTGGGCACATCCGATCGGCCCAAGCCTCCGAGGACGGGTGCGACGGGGAGGGCGGCGGCGGGCGTGGGCTCGGCGACGTGGTCGGGCGAGGTGATGTCCGTGGCGACGGCGAGCACGGCGGTGGTGTCGCCGTCGCGCCCCGCCGCCAGCGAGACGAGCTCGTTGCGGACCTGCTCCATGGACGGACGGTCGACGGGATCAGCGGCCAGCATGCGCAGGAGCGGCTGGGTCAGCGCGCCCGCCCGCTGCGGCGGCTCGATGGTCCCGGCCGCGACGAGGTGCAGCTGCTGCAGCGCGTTCTCGCCGGTGCCGAACGGGGGCTGGCCCTCGAGGCAGGCGTAGAGCGTGGCGCCGAGGGCGAACACGTCGGCGGCCGGGCCCGGCTCGATGCCGCGGGCCACCTCCGGCGCCAGGTAGGCGGGGGTCCCGGTGATCATGCCCGTCTGGGTGAGGGTCACGTCCCCGCTGGCGTGCGAGATCCCGAAGTCGGTGATCTTGACCAGGCCCTCGATCCCGTCGCCCTGACCGATCAGCACGTTGGCCGGCTTCACATCGCGGTGGACGATGCCGGCTGCGTGCACGGCGCCGAGCGCATCGGCGAGCTGGGCACCGATCTGTGCGACCTGGTCCACCCGGAGGGCACCGGCGGAGGCGAGGACGGCGGCGAGGCTGCGAGACGGGAGGTACTCCATGACGAGCCACGGCTCGCCGTCCTCCACGACCACGTCGTAGATCGCGATGGCGTGCGGGTGGCTCAGCCGCGCGGCGATCCGACCTTCGCGCATCGCCCGCTCCCGCTGCTCGGCGGCGGTCGCCGGGTCCACGAGGGTCGACGACAGCACGTGCTTGACGGCCACCTCGCGGCCGAGCCGCTCGTCTTCGGCCAACCAGACGGCGCCCATGCCGCCGCCGCCGATCTGGGACCGCAGCCGGTAGCGGCCGGCGACGACCGCCTCGGGGCCGATCACGCCAGGGCCTCGCGCGCCGCTGCGGCCACCTCGGGCCACGCAGTGTTCGACTCGCTCACGACCTGGTCCTCCTCGGGAGATGTGCCGCCGCCCCGGTCTCTGGCGCTACCCGGCACGCCCCGCAGCGATACCCGCTCCAGGGCGCGGCATCCTGTCCGGCCGCTGCTCACGGGAGGCACCACCGCCCGCGAGCTCACCCCGCGCGCCTTCACCGTTCGTTCACGGGTCGGGGTGCATCGTGGCCCCAAACGAGATGAGCGAGGTCTGTGATGAGCCGCAACGTGGTGGCGCTGTTCCCGGGTTCGGTGGTCGATCGACGTGCTCGGCCTCGCGTCTCCGTGCTGGATCGGCGGATCGTGCTGAGGGTCGTCAAGCCCGGGTTGCGAACCAAGCGCGCGGTCCGGCTCGTCGTGGTCGTGGACGTCGCGCCTGACTCCGATGGCGGGTGCACGATCGGCGGGCGCAACCTCCGCAGCGGAGCCACCGTCGTGATGCGGAGCGACGGCGGCCCGCTGCTCGAGGTCACGGGGGTCCGGCCGGTCGGGGTCGACCGCACGCAGGCGATCTCGGCCCGGTACGTGTGCATCGATCCGGGAGCCCTCGCTCGGGTGTTCGCCGCGCTGCCCGTGCCGGTCCCGGAACGGGCCGCAGCTGCGAGCGCTCCGGAACCCAAGCCCGCCCCGACGCCGGCTTCGGCGCCGTCAGCGCCCGCCCCGTCGGCGGCATCAGCCACCGCCCGGGCCCCCGAGGCGCGGCCCCTGCCCCGCCGGGTGCGCCCGACCGCCATCGAGCCGATGAGAGCGGACACCTCGTTGCGCACGCCTCGTGTCGACGGCAGGCCACCGGTGAGGCGGGCTGGCTGATCCGCAGCGGCAGCGAGGCCGACATCGGCCTCGGTCACCGCCGAGCGGCCTCAGGGTGACGACAAGATCCGGGGCTTCGGCGTCAAGGACGCGTCAAGACGGTTCCCTCGCGCGCGAGCGGGGCGTACACCGACTGGCATGAGACGACCGCTGAGCGATTCCGAACTGATCGGGGGCGCGCTGGGGGCCATCGTCGCCCTGTGCGTGGCCGGGCTGATGGGCGGGTTCCGGGGCGAGGTGTCCCACGCGAACGCAGCGCTGATGTTGGCGCTGGTGACCCTCGCGGCAGCGACCATCGGCGGGCGCTGGGCCGGCGGGGCCACCGCGCTCGCCGGCGCCCTGGGGTTCGACTACTTCTTGACCAGGCCGTACGACTCGCTGGCCATCAAAGACGGCAGCGAGATCATCACGACGATCCTGCTGTTGGTCGTCGGGCTGGCCGTCGGCCAGATCGTGCTCGAGCGGGTCCGCGCCGAGCGGGGCAAGCAGGACGGCGTCGACGAGGTCGGCGGGCTGCACCGGGTGAGCCGCCTGGTCGCCGACGGCGCGCCGGTGGGTGACGTCGTCGCTGCGGTCGAGACGGAGGTGGCCAAGGTCCTGCTCGTCCCCGGCTGCGCCTACTCGCTGCTCCCACCAGAGCTCCCCCATCCCAGCATGGAGGAGACCGGTCGCGTCGATGCGACCTACGTCCACGTCGAGGACGGCTTCGCCCTCCCGCCCGAGGGCATCGTGATCCCGGTGCGGGGGGCGGGCGCCGTCACCGGCTGGCTGGTGTGCGAGCCCCCGGCGCACCTCGTCGGCGTGTCCCCCGACCGCCGCCGCACCGCCCTCGTCCTGGCCAGCTTCCTGGGCGCCGCCCTCACCCGCACCGGCGCCCACGCCGTCTGACCCACCTCGACCGGTCGTAGGTTGCGGTGATGGCCGATGCGGCGCGCGGGAACCTGCGGATCTACCTGGGCGCTGCGCCCGGCGTCGGCAAGACCTACGCCATGCTCAGCGAGGGTCACCGGCGCGCCGAGCGGGGCACCGACGTCGTCATCGCCCACGTGGAGCACCACGCCCGGCCCAACACGATCGCCCAGGCCGTGGGGCTGGAGGTCGTCCCCCGTTCGGTCATCGTCCACCGCGACCGGCCGTTCGAGGAGATGGACCTGGCTGGCGTCCTCGCCCGCAACCCGGCCGTCGCCCTGGTCGACGAGCTGGCGCACACGAACGTGCCCGGCTCGGCGAACGAGAAGCGCTGGCAGGACGTCGAGGTCCTCCTCGACGCCGGGATCGACGTCATCACCACCGTCAACGTCCAGCACCTGGAGTCGCTCAACGACGTGGTGGAGCGCATCACCGGCGTCACCCAGCGCGAGACCGTGCCCGACCCCATCGTGCGCGGCGCCGACCAGGTCGAGCTCGTCGACATGACCCCCGAGGCCCTCCGACGGCGGATGGCGCACGGCAACATCTACGGCCCCGACAAGGTCGAGGACGCGCTGGCGAACTACTTCCGGGTCGGCAACCTCACCGCACTGCGCGAGCTGGCCCTGATGTGGCTGGCCGACAAGGTGGACGACGCCCTCACCGCCTACCAGGACGCCCACGGCATCGACCGCACGTGGGAGGCCCGCGAGCGGGTGGTGGTCGCCCTCACCGGGTCGGCGAGCGGCGAGCACCTGATCCGCCGCGCCGGCCGCATCGCCAGCCGGGCCCGAGGCGAGCTGCTCGGGGTCCACGTGCAGGCGGGCGACGGCCTGACGGCACCGGTGCCCGAGGCGCTCGACCGGCAGCGCGCCCTGCTCGCCGACCTCGGCGGGGCGTACCACGAGGTGGTGGGCGACGAGGTCGCCACCGCGCTCGTCCGCTTCGCCCGCGCCGAGCACGCCACCCAGATCGTGCTGGGGGCCACGCACCGGAGCCGGTGGACCGAGCTCTGGCGCGGCTCGGTGGTCAACCAGGTGGTGCGGTCCTCCGGCGACCTCGACGTCCACGTCATCAGCCGCACCCCGGACGAGGCCCTGCCGCGGCGCCCGACCTGGCGGCCGACCCTGCTCCGCTCCCCCCTCACCCGCCGGCGGCGCACCACCGGATGGCTGCTCGGCGCCATCGGCCTCCCGTTGCTCACCGCACTCCTCGTCGCGTTCCGCGACGAGTTCGGCCTGCCCGGGGACCTCATGGCCTACGTCCTGCTCGTGCTGGCCGTCGCCGCGGTCGGCGGCACCGGTCCCGGTCTCACCATCGCGGTGGCGTCGGGGCTGGCGGTCAACTGGTTCCTCACCCCACCGCACCACACGCTCTCCATCGACGCACCGGAGAACACGGCGGCGCTCCTGGCGTTCGCCATCGTCGGCGTGGCCGTGAGCCTGCTGGTCTCTCGCGCCGAACGGCGGGCGGCGGACGCCCGCCGTGCCGGCTGGGAGGCGGAGTCGCTGGCGCGCGTCGCGGCCGGACTCGCCCTCAGCCCCGACCCCGTCCCGTCGATGCTGGACCGGGTCCGCAGCACCTTCCAGCTCGAGAGCGCAGCGCTGTACACCGCCGACGGCGCCGGGTGGCGGCTGGTGCACGGCTCGGGGGCGCCCCTCCACGACCACCCCGCCGACGCCACCGTTCAGGTCGCGGCCGGAGACGACGCCACCCTGGCGCTCACCGGTGCGGTGCCCTCGGCCGACGATCGCATGGTGCTCGGCGCCTTCGCCGCGCAGCTGGCGACCGCCCTCGAGCAGCGGCGCCTCCGTGCCGAAGCGGCCGAGGCCGCGGTGGCGGCGGAGGGCGACGCCCTGCGCACGGCCCTGCTTCGGGCGGTGTCGCACGACCTGCGGACGCCCCTGGCCTCGATCAAGGCCTCCGTGTCGAGCCTGCTCCAGGACGACGTGCGGTGGAGCGACCACGACGAGCACGAGTTCTTCCTCACCATCGACGAGGAGACCGACCGGCTCAACCGCCTGGTGGGCAACCTCCTCGACATGAGCCGCCTCCAGACCGGGGTCCTCCAGATGGTCACCCGCGCCGTGGGTTGGGAAGAGGTGGTCGCCGCCGCCACATCGAGCATCGCCGTCGGGCCCGACGACCACCTCGTCGTCGACGTGCCCGAGACCCTCCCCCCGATCGCGGCCGACCCCGCCCTGCTCGAGCGGTCGGTGGCCAACGTCGTCGCCAACGCGCTCCGCCACGGTGCCGGCACGCCCGTGGAGCTCTGCGCCGATGCCGAGGGTGCCGTGGTGCGCCTCGCGGTGATCGACCACGGGCCGGGGGTGCCGGCCACCGAGCACGACCGCCTCTTCGAGCCGTTCCAGCGCCTGGGCGACACCACCGGGACCGGCGTCGGCCTCGGGCTGGCCGTCGCCCACGGTTTCGTGAGCGCGATGGGCGGCAGCATCCGGGCCGAGGACACCCCCGGTGGCGGCCTCACCGTCCGGATCACCCTGCCCGCCGCCGGCGACGCGCCAGGCTCATCACCGTGACGCGGGTCCTGGTGGTCGACGACGAGCCGCAGATCCGCCGCGCCCTGCGGACCAACCTGGCCGCTCGCGGCTACGAGGTCGACCTGGCCGAGTCCGGCGAGCAGGCGCTCGACCTGGCCGCGACCAGCCACCCCGACGTGGTCATCTTGGACCTGGGCCTGCCCGGCATCGACGGCATCGCCGTGGTCGAGGGGCTCCGCGGCTGGACCAAGGTGCCGATCATCGTGTTGTCGGTGCGCGACGCCGAGGCCGACAAGATCGCCGCCCTCGACGCCGGCGCCGACGACTACGTGACGAAGCCGTTCTCCATGGGCGAGCTCCTCGCCCGGCTCCGCGCCGCCACCCGGCGCGGCACCCCCGGGCCCGACGAGGCCCCCACCGTGGTGACCGATGCGTTCACGGTCGACCTCGCGGCCAAGCGGGTCCTCCGCGACGGTGCCGAGGTCCACCTCACCCCCACCGAGTGGCAGCTGCTCGAGACCCTGGTGCGCAACCCCGGACGCCTGATCAGCCAGCGCCAGCTCCTCCAGACCGTGTGGGGCCCGCAGTACGAGCGGGAGACCAACTACCTCCGCGTCTACCTCGCCCAGTTGAGGAGGAAGCTGGAAGCGGACCCCAGCCGCCCGAAGCACCTCATCACCGAGCCCGGCATGGGCTACCGCTTCGAGGCCTGACGGCCTCGGACCCACAGGTGCGCCTGTAGCGTCCTGGCGTGACCACGACTCCTGCGTTCGTCTCTCGGCTGGTGCGGCTGCCGCTGACCGATGCCGACGGCGATCCGGTCGGCCGGATCCGCGACGTCGTGCTGGCCTCGTCGGGCGACAAGCTGCGCGTGCTCGGCCTGGTCGCCAACATCGAGCGGCGGAACATCTTCATCAACATGAGCCGCGTCGCGGAGATCGATCCCAGCGGGGTCCGCATGGTCGGCGGAACGGTCAGCGTCCGCTCGTTCACCCGGCGCCCTGGCGAGCAGCTCGCCGTCGGCAGCCTGTTCGACACCAAGGTCGGCGACGAGCACGTCACCGACCTGGCCATCGCCCCCGGCCCCGACAAGGCGTTCTGGTACGTGGTCCTCGTGGCGCTCGGGCGGCGGGGCCCGCTGCGGCGCCGGGCCCCCAACGTGGTGCCGTGGGACCAGGTGGCGTCGAGCTTCACCAGCACGCCGGAGATGGACGAGGTCGCCGAGCTGCGCGACCTCCACCCCACCGACGTGGTCGACCGGCTCCGGCAGCTGCCGGCCGCCCGCCGCCACCAGGTCGTCGCCCTGCTCGCCGACGAACAGGTCGCCGACCTCCTGGAGGAGATGGAAGAGGAGGAGGCCGTCCGCCTCGTTGAGACCCTCGACCTCGAGCGGGCCGCCCACATCCTCGAGGAGATGGAGCCCGATGACGCGGCCGACCTCCTCGCCGACCTGCCCGAGACCGAGCGCGCCGCCCTGCTCGAGGAGATGCGCCCGGAGGAGTCGATCCCCCTGCGGCGCCTGCTGGCCTACGACGAGGACACGGCGGGCGGCCTCATGACCCCCGAGCCGGTGATCCTGGCCCACACCACCACGGTGGCCGAGGCGCTCGCGTCGATCCGCATGCGCGAGATCCCTGCGGAGCTGGCAGCTCAGGTCTTCGTGACCCAGCCACCGGTGTCCACCCCCACCGGGAGGTACGTCGGGGTCGTCGGGTTCCAGCGCCTGCTCCGCGAGCAGCCGTCCACCACCCTCGAGGAGTGCGTGAACGACAGCACCGAGCCCGTCGCACCCGACCTGCCCCTGCGCGACGTCGCCGAGCGCCTGGCGTCCTATGACCTGCTCGCCCTGCCCGTGTGCGACCGGGCCGGTCGCCTGGTCGGCGCGGTCACGGTCGACGACGTCCTCGACCACGTCCTGCCCGAAGGCTGGCGCGGCACGAGGGTCCGCACCTGACGTTCCCGAGGCTGCGCCTCATCAGCGGCCGCGGGCTGCGGTGCGCTGCCGGTCCGTAGGATCGGCGGCCGTGAAGCGAATCCTTGCCGCCCTCGTCGTGTCGGCCTCGCTCCTGAGCGCGTGCGCCACCTCGGGCGGCAACGACGCCGCTCCCGAGCCCACCACCACCACCAAGGCGCCGTCGTCGTCGTCGGACGAGGGCCCGACCCCCACCGTCGTGCCGGAGCCGGGCGCCCGGACGGTCGACTGGTCCGACTGCGGCGGCGGCTTCCAGTGCGGGACCATCGACGTGCCGCTCGACTACTCGAAGCCCGACGGGAAGACCATCGAGGTCGCCGTCACCCGCCACCCCGCCGACGACCAGGAGAACCGGATCGGCACGCTGTTCGTGAACCCCGGCGGGCCCGGCGGCTCCGCCATCGACCTGGCCCGGGGCTTCAACCGGGCGGGCGGCATCGGCGACCGCTTCGACATCGTCGGCTTCGATCCCCGCGGCGTCGGCGAAAGCACCCCGCTCGACTGCCACTCGCACCTGATGGAGATCTACGACATCGACCAGAGCATCGACAGCGAGGCCGACCGCACTGCGATCCTCGAGGGGTCGCAGGCGTTCGTCGACGAGTGCGAGCAGAAGTACGGCGACATCCTCCCCTTCCTCGGCACCACCGATGCGGCCCGGGACATGGACGAGATCCGCAAGGCCATCGGCGACGAGCAGCTCAGCTACCTCGGCTACTCGTACGGCACGTCGCTCGGCCAGGAGTACGCCCGCCAGTTCCCCACCCACGTGCGATCGATGATCCTCGACGGCGTCGTCGACCACGAGCCCGACGGCCTCACCACCGCCGAGACCCAGGCGGCCGGCTTCGAGACGGCGCTCGACTCGTACCTCGCCCACTGCGACGACGAGGGCTGCGGCTTCGGCGATCAGGACCCCCGCGACGTGATCGACGAGGTGGTGGCCGCGGCCGAGAAGGCGCCCATCCCCGCCCCTGGCGCGGACCGGGCGGCCGGCCCGGGCGTCGTCACGCTCGCCCTGTCCGCCGGGCTCTACAACCAGCAGTTCTGGAGCCAGATCTCGAGCAGCCTGCGCAACGCCCAGGACGGCGACGGCAGCGGCCTCGTGGCCCTCGCCGACCAGTACCTCACCGGTGCCAGCTTCGAGGGCTACTTCGCCGTCGGGTGCCTGGACGACACGTGGCCCACGGACCCCGACGAGGTGCTCGACGCCTCCGTCCGGGCCGAGGAGGAGATCCCGAACTTCGGCGGCCCCATCGTCTCGGACTACGTGCGCTGCGCGATGTGGCCGGCCAGCTCCAAGCCGCTGAAGCCGGTCCCGGCCACCACGAAGGGCCTGCCGCCCATCCTGGTGGTCAGCACCACCAAGGATCCCGCCACCCCCTACGAGAACGGGGTGGCCGTGGCGAAGCAGATCCCCGGCGCGGTGCTCGTCACCAACGAGGGCGAGGGCCACACGGTCGTCAACAGCGGCAAGCCCTGCATCGACGACCTCGTGCGGGAGTACCTGGTCGACCTCACCATCCCGAGCGACGGCACCACCTGCGACTAGCGGCCGCGCCGGGCACCGAGCCCGTGCGGGGGTGGCCCGCTCACCGGCTGAGCGGCGGGCGGGTCGGCGGCGCGAGCAGCGGGTCGACCACGGGCACCAGCTCGGACCGGCCGCGGGGCACGCGATACGTCGCGGCGCAGAACTCGTCCTCGCCGGGCACCAGCACGCTGTCGACGAAGCACCACGTGGCCTCCAGCCGCTCGTGGTCGAGGTCGACCAGCAGGTAGCCGTGGCCGTCGAAGTCCGTCCACCGGGCGTGGGGGAACGATTCGAGGAAGCGGTCCTGCGCCTCGCGGGACCCGCCGTACGCGTAGCCGAGCTTGTCGTCGAGGTTCTGCGACGTGAGGCTGGCCGTGACCAGCTCCACCGCGATCGGCGCCGCACCGGTCGCCGCCGCCGCGAACGGGTCGCGGTGCACCTCGAAGGCCATGCCGACGTGGATGTCGCCCGACAGGACCACCACATCGTCGAGCTGGTCGGCTTCGATGCGAGCGAGGATCGCATCGCGCTCGGCGGGATAGCCGTCCCACTGGTCCTGGTCGCAGGCGATGTCATCGGGGTGCATCAACTTGAGCTTGCGGAGCGGCTCGAGCAGGTCATCCGCCACGTCCGGACGGAACGTGGTCGACAGCACCGACGGGTTGCCCCACAGGCGCCACGCCGCGTCCGACGACGTGAGCTCCTCGAGCAGCCACTCCCGCTGGTCCGCACCGAGCAGGGTGCGGCCGGGATCGCCCATGGCCTCGCCCGTCACCGGCTGGTCCCGGCGGCTCCGGATGTCGGTGAGGAACAGGTCGGCGAGGTCGCCGATCGGCACCGTGCGGTGGACCCGCGTGGGATCGCTGGGATCAGGCCGGCGGATCGGGAGCCACTCCTCCCGGGCCCGGAACGCCGCGTCGCGGCGCTCGGTCCACGGGCCGAACACCGCTTCATCGTGGTTGTCGGCACCGCCGCGCCACGCGCCGTCGGCCAGCTCGTGGTCGTCGATCGCTGCGACCAGCGCGACCGCCGCCCGCACCCGCTGCACCGACCGGTCACCCACGTACTGGCGGTACCGGGTCCGGTAGTCGGCGAGGGTCGTGCACTCGTGGAGGGGGTCGAACGGGCGGCCGATGTCCGCACCTGGCGTCTGGTTCTTCGGCGGGGTGTTGGACGCCTCGTAGATGTAGTCGCCGAGGTGGACGAGGAGGTCCAGCTCACCGGCCAGCGCCCGAGCGGCGATGCGGTCGTAGGCGTTGAAGAAGCCGGCGTTGAACTTGGCGCACGACGCCACGGCGAACCGCACCCGCTCCACGTGGCCGGTGGGCAAGGTGCGCGTGCGGCCCACGTCGGACACGGCGCCGGGCACGTCGAACCCGTAGTAGTAGGTGGTCCCCGGTTCCAGCCCGGTGACGTCGACGTGCACGGTGTGGTCCGCCTCGGCGACCGCCACGGCGGTGCCCTGGCACACCAGGTCGCTCAGCCGGTGGTCCCGCGCCACGCACCACGACACCGGCGCGTCCACGCCCGGTTCCACCCCGGAGAGGTGGGTCCAGAGGATGACCCGATCGGCGAGCGGATCCCCACTCGCGACCCCGTTGGCAAAGGCGTTGCTGTCCATGCTCCCAGAGGACCACGACGCCTCCCCGAGCACATGAGTAGCCATTGCTCAATTCGCCCTTCAGGCGATTGAACATTCGCCCCGTGGGCGTCGGTCGAGAAGCTCGAGGGAACGGAGAGAACGGAGAGAACGGAGAGAACGGAGAGAACGGAGCGCAGCGGGGTGAACGAGTGACCGAGAAGGGCTTCAGCCGTTGGTGGCGGCCAGTTCGCCGGCGACGAGGGGTTCGAGGACGAGCTCGGGTTGGTCGGCGATGAGGCGGTCGAGCCAGTAGATGCTCTCGAAGACGGCGATGCGGGTGCCGTCGGAGCGGTCGAGGACGTCGACGCCGCGCATCGCCCGCAGGGCGGAGGCGCTGGCCGCATCGGTGCGGCGGGCCACCGTGTAGGAGGTGGGGCTCAGCTCGACCGGCGCCCCGAACTCGTTCTCCAGGCGGTGCACCGCCACCTCGAACTGCATCGGGCCGACGGCCGCCAGCACCGGGGCCTGATCGCCGAAGTCGGGGTCCCGCAGCACCTGCACCACGCCCTCCTCGTCGAGCTGGGCGATGCCCTTGCGGAACTGCTTGAACTTGCTGGTGTCGCGCACGCGGATCACCGAGAAGTGCTCCGGGGCGAAGCTCGGGATGCGTGGGAACGTGACCGGCTGGTCCAGCCACAGGGTGTCGCCGACCCGCACGTCCATGGCGTTGACCAGGCCCACGACGTCGCCCGGGTAGGCGATGTCGAGGGTCTCGCGGTCCTGGCCGTTGACCGTGTGGGCGTACTTGGTGGCGAACGGCTTGCCGGTGGCGTCGTGGGTGACCACCATCCCCCGCTCGAACTGGCCCGAGCAGACCCGCATGAACGCGCTGCGGTCGCGGTGGGCCTTGTCCATGTTGGCCTGCACCTTGAACACGAACCCGCTGAAGGGCGCGTCCAGGGCCCGAGGCTGGTCGTCGGTGTCGGAGCGGGCCGATGGCGCCGGGGCCAGGTCGATGACGCCGTCGAGCAGCAGCCGCACCCCGAAGTTGGTGATGGCCGAGCCGAAGAACGTGGGCGACAGCTCACCGCCGAGGAAGAGCTCCTCGTCGTAGTCGAGGCCCATGGCGGAGAGCATCTCGTCACCCTCGGCGGCGACGTCCCACGCCTCGCCCTCCTCGCCTGCGGCGCGGTCGGCGTCGACGACCTCCTCGGGCGCCTCGGTGGCACCGCGGGCGGTGCGGGTGAAGCGGATGAACTGGTCGGTCCGCCGGTCGATCACCCCGCGGAAGTCGCCGGCGATGCCCACGGGCCAGGTCACCGGCGCAGCGGTGACGCCGATCTTGTCGTCGATCTGGTCCAGCAGCTCGAGCGGGTCGAGACCGGGGCGGTCCCACTTGTTGATGAACGTGATGATCGGGATCTGGCGGGCCTTGGCCACCTCGAACAGCTTGAGCGTCTGGGGCTCGATGCCCTTGGCCGCGTCGAGCACCATCACCGCGGCGTCCGCGGCCGCCAAGACGCGGTAGGTGTCCTCGGAGAAGTCGCGGTGGCCGGGGGTGTCGAGCAGGTTCACGACCCGGTCGCGGTACGGGAACTGCAGCACGGTCGAGGTGATGGAGATGCCGCGCTGCTGCTCGAGCTCCAGGTAGTCCGACGTGGCCGAGCGGCGGTCGCCGCGGGCCTTCACCGCGCCGGCGCCGCTGGTGAGGGCGCCGCCGTAGAGCAGGAACTTCTCGGTGAGGGTGGTCTTGCCGGCGTCGGGGTGGGAGATGATGGCGAAGGTCCGGCGGCGGGCGGCTTCGGTGGTGGGATCAGACATGGGGGCTCCTGGCGCGGGAACGGGCGGGACACGACGGTTGGGCGCTCGGCGAGCGCCGTCAGGTGTCGTGCGCGGCCGCGTGGGGGGCCGGGAGGCAGGCCTGGCAGGCCTGGCAGCGGCCGAACAGGTCCAAGCGGTGGTGGTCGGCGGCGAACCCCGCCGTGGCCGCCACCTGGCGGGCGAGCTCCTCGACCGAGCGTTCGAGCCCCTCGGGCGCGGTGAAGTCCGCCACCGCACCGCAGGAGGTGCAGATGAGGTGGTGGTGGTGGTGATCGGTCAGGTCCTCGGCCAGCTCGAACCGGGCGAACTCGTCGGATCCGGCGACGCGGTGCACGACCCCGCACGCCTCGAGGACGGCCAGGTTCCGGTAGGCCGAGCTCTGGGCCAGGTCGCCCTCCACCAGCACCTCGGCTGCGGTCAGCGGGCGTCCCGCGTCGACGAGCACCTCGACCAGCTTGCGCCGGCCGGAGGTGTAGCGCTGGCCGTCGTCATCGAGACGGGCGGCGATGGCGGGGTGCACGTCGTCGGCCACGATCCGCACCCTACCGGGCGGTCGAAACCGGTGGCAGCCTGGAAACCTCTCGGTCGTAACGCTATCGTCATATTCATCGGCACTTTGCGGCCGATGGGAAGGGATCCCCCGACCCGCACCCGGCCCTGCCCAGCCGGCCCGCCAACGAGGTCTCTGCCATGTCGTGCTCCTGCCACCCCGATCCCGAGCCCCGCCCATCCGGCCTCAGCCGGCGCATGGTCGTCGCCGGCGGCCTCGCCGCGGGGCTCGCCCCGTTCATCCCCCGCGTCGCCGGTGCGCAGGACGGCGCCTCCTTCGGCGGTGCCGGCAGCGACCCGAGCGCCCAGGGCGACAGCCTCGAGGGCACCGACACGGTCCCCCCGGAGGCCAGCGAGGACTACGGCTTCCTCCCGCCCCGGCCCGCCGACGAGAAGTACGTGCGGCCGATGATGTTCCCGGTGCTCCCCGACGCCACCCTCGGCAAGGCCAGCTGGAGCGACACCTACCTCGCACCCCGCAGCGGCGGGCGGCGCCACGAGGGCCAGGACCTCATGGGCAACAAGATGCTCAAGCTCCTCGCCGTCACCGACGGCACCATCATCGAGCTGCGCCACCAGTCCTCGGGCAACTCGCTCTACCTCAAGGGCGACGACGGCTGGTACTACTGCTACCTCCACATCAACAACGACGATCCCGGCACCGACAACGGCGCCAACCAGTTCAAGTACGCCTTCGCCCCCGGGATGGCCACCGGCAAGCGGGTCCTCAAGGGCGAGCACATCGCCTTCCTCGGCGACAGCGGCAACGCCGAGGCCACCGGCGCCCACTGCCACTTCGAGATCCGGATGCCGAACGCGAAGTGGTACAACGCGGCCGCCGTCAACGCGAAGTACTCGCTGGAGGCCGCCGAGCCGGCCAAGGTCCGAGCCAAGGTGCCCAACAGCGCCTTCGCCCCCCTGCCCGACGCGCCCACGTTCGCCAAGCAGCAGGTCGCCGACTTCCTCGGCATCGTGCCGTCCGCTGCGTTCGTGGCCCGTGCCACCGAGAACCTCGAGGGCGGGACCATCACGCCGGACCGGTTCACCGCCGACATGCTCAACTACGACGGCGCCACCAAGGTCTCGGCGCCCGCCGCCCGCCTCTACCTCGGCTTTTTCCTGCGGATCCCGGACTACTCCGGGCTCGACTACTGGATCCGCAAGGCGCGCGCCGGCACGTCGCTCGACGCCGCCGCCAGCCAGTTCGCCGCCGGCTCGGAGTTCACCCGTCGCTACGGCGACCTGGACAACACCGAGTACGTCACCCAGCTCTACCGCAACCTGTTCGGCCGGACCCCCGACGCAGCCGGCCTCGACTACTGGAAGCGCCGCCTCGACGGCGGCTCCAAGCGCGGCTGGGTGATGCGTCAGCTGTGCGAGTCATCCGAGTACCAGCGCAAGACCAACGCCCAGGTGAAGGTCATCCAGGTCCACGCCGCCATGATCAAGCAGGCCCCGTCGGCGGCCGAGTACAAGCGCTGGACCGACTGGATCAACGGCGCCGGCACCACGGGCGTCACCGACCTCGTGAAGTTCCTGCGCACCGGCTCCACCTACAACGCCCGCTTCTAGGGCTGCGCCGCACGCCCGTGCGAGGATGACGGGCATGACGACGCCTGTCGACCCTGAGCTGCTCGAGGCAGCGGTCACCATCATCCGCAAGGCCGGGGACTTCACCCTCCAGCACTTCCGACGCGCGGATCTGGCCATCGACCGCAAGGGCGACGGGACCCCGGTGACCGTGGCCGACCGTGGGGCCGAGCGCCTCGTCCGCGAGGAGCTCGAGCGGCTGTTCCCCGATGACGGGATCCTCGGCGAGGAGGAGGCCGAGAAGCTCGGCACCTCGGGCCGGCGCTGGATCCTCGACCCCATCGACGGGACGAAGGCGTTCACCCACGGCGTGCCCCTCTACACGAACCTGCTCGCGCTCGAAGACGAGCACGGCATCGCCATCGGCGTCATCAACGTGCCGGCCCTGGGCGAGACGGTGGCCGCCGGCCGGGGCCTCGGCTGCTTCGCCAACGGCGCCCCGGTGTCGGTGAACGACCACCCCTCGCTCGACGGTGCCTGCATCAGCACCAGCGGGTTCAACATCTGGAGCGACGAGGCGATGCTGCGGGTGAAGAGCACCGGCGTGCAGCTGCGGACCTGGGGCGACGGCTACGGCTACGTGCTGGTGGCCACCGGCCGGATCGAGGCGATGGTGGACCCGGTCGCCGAGCTCTACGACCTGGCCCCCATGCCCATCATCCTCGCCGAGGCCGGCGGCCGGTTCACCAGCTACGCCGGCACCGACGGTCCGGGCCACGGCAGCGGGGTCGCCAGCAACGGCAAGGTGCACGACGACGTCCTCGCCCTCCTGCAGGACGCCTGATGCTCGGGCTCATCTCGCTGCTGGCCCAGTCGACGCCGCCGGACACCTCCGGCTCGGATCCGGTGGTGCTCGTCGTCGGGGTCCTGCTCGTGACCGGCATCATCGCCTTCGTGGTGGCGCGGCGCGCCAAGCGATGACGCGCCCGCCGGCGACCCGACTCGCCGGCGCCGTGCTCGGGGCGCTGGTGGTGATCGGCCTCGCGGCCACACCCGCAGCTGCGGATCCGCCTCGACCCACCGACTTCCGCTCGACGGTCACCGAGGTCCGCCCTGCGCTCCCGGCCGGGGCCGAGGTGCGCGTGGTCGGCGGCGACGCCCTGCTCGAGCTCACCATCCCGGCCGGCCACACGGCGGTGGTGGCGGACTACCCCACGTCGGGCGGCGACCCGGCGAGCGCCGTGCCCTACCTGCGCTTCGACGCCGACGGCACCGTGCGGCGCAACGCCTCCGCGGTGGCCACCGCCGCCAACGGCTCCCGCTACGGGACCACCCGCCGGGCCCCCGACCCGGGCGCCGGACCCCGGTGGGAGACCGTCGCCACCGACGGCTCCTACGCCTGGCACGACCACCGGATCCACTGGATGTCGCCGACGAGACCGCGGGCGGTCGACGACGACGGACAGGTCGACCTCGGCGGTCCGGACGGCACCTGGACCGTGCCGATCACCGTCGATGGGACCCCGACCACCGTGACCGGCACGCTCGTGCTGGTGGACCCCCCGTCGGTGGCGGCGTGGGGCCTGGTCGCAAGTGGTGCCCTGGTGGTGGCGCTGGCCGTGGGGCTGCGCTGGGGCCAGCGGGCCGGTGCCGCCGTGGGGGCGGTGGTCGCTGCCGGTGCCGTGATCACGGCCTGGGCCACCTGGCAGGCCGTCCCCGCTGATGCCGGCGCGCCGGTGGCGCCGGTCGCGGTGGCGGCGATCGCCCTGGCCGCCGGACTGACGGGCGCGGTGGGCCCCGACCGGACCCGGCTGGTCGCCGTGGCCGCCACCGCGGCTGCGCTGCTCGGCTGGGGCGCCACCCGCTGGGCGGTGCTCACCCGGGCGGTGCTCCCCACCACGCTGGCACCGTCGCTCGACCGGGGCGTGACCTCGGCCTCGATCGGCGTCGGACTGGGGCTCGCCGTGCTCTTGCTCGCCCGACCCGCCCGGCGGACGACGTCGCCTCAGGCGGCGCCGGGGGCGGACCGGCCGGTCACAGCCACCCCGACCGCTTGAACTGCCACCACAGCAGGCCCACCACCACCAGCATCGAGCCGATGGCGACCGGGTAGCCAGCCGCCCAGTCCAGCTCGGGCATGTTGCGGAAGTTCATGCCCCACACGCCGGCGAGCATCGTCGGCGCTGCGATCAGCGCCGCCCACGCCGAGATGGTGCGCATGTCGTTGTTCTGGCGCACGCTCACCTGGGCCAGGTTGGCGTTGAGGGCGTCGGTCAGCAGGTCGCGGACGAGCTCCAGGCGGCCCAGCACCCGCTGGAGGTGGTCGTGCACGTCGCGGAAGTAGTGCTGCAGCGGAGACTCCCGGAGCAGGCCGTCGGCCCGCTCGAGGTCGGTCATCACCTCGCTCATGGGCATCACGTTGCGGAGGAGCTCCAGCACCTGGCGCTTGAGCCCGAAGATCCGCTCAGCGGGGTTGAGCCGCTCGTCGCTGAACACCGCGGCCTCGGCCTCGTCGACATCGACCTCGAGCTCCTCGATGACGAGGACGTAGTCGTCGACCACCCGGTCCGCCACGGCGTAGAGCACCGCCGGCGGCCCGAGCTCCAAGATGCGGCCGTCGCGCTCGAGGTGGGCGCGCAGATCGGTGAGGGGGGTGGCGTGCCCGTGGCGGATCGTGATGAGGAAGGCCGGCCCGATGATGAACTGGATCTCCCCCACCACCACCTCGTCGGGGTTGTGGTACCCCGCGGTCTTGAGGACCACGAACCACACGTCGCCGTACTGCTCGATCTTCGCCCGCTGGTGCGCCTTGAGGGCGTCTTCCACCAGCAGCTCGTGGAGGTGGAACTCTGCGGTGACGGCGGCGAACTCCTCCGCCGACGGCTCGTGCAGGCCGATCCACGCGAACGCACCTTCGGCCGCCGCCCGTTCCGACGCGCCGGACACGTCGCCCGCATCGTCGATCCGGGTCCCATCGCGGTAGATGGCGCAGTCGACGAGCATCCCGTCAGTCTGCACCGGCCGGGCCGCGGACGCGGCACGGAGCGCACCCCGGAGAGCGAGGAATGTGTGGGTATGGCTTCACCCTGCGTGGTGGAGGCCGATGGAGTGCGAGCATGGAACCAGTCGGAACGATCCTGGAGCGCGAGGGCGAAGCGCTCGAGGTCCTGCTCTTCAAGCTCATCGAGACCCGCCTCCTGATCGAGGCCGGCGAGGCACGGTTCCTCCCCCGGGCGACCCGTGAGGTCGAGCGGGCCCGGACCCGGGCCCGGGAGCTGGACCTGCTCCGTGCAGCCACCGTGGCCCAGACCAGCTGCGGGGCCACCCTCCGGGATCTGGCGGCCGCGGCGCCCGGTCCGTGGCCGGCGATCCTCCGTGACCACCACGCACTGCTCTCCAACCTGGTCTCGGAGATCGAGGTCGTCGCCCACCAGAACGCGGGCGCTGCACGCGAAGGGCTCGAGGCGCTGAGCCGCCAGCCCGTGGGCGCCACGGCGGGTGCGCCGGCGACGGGCCGGCCGATCCGCAACGCCGAGCTCGACCGCCTCGCCCGGGGTGCGGCACTCGACGCCGTGCTCGGCACCGCCGCCCGGCTCCGCATGCCGGACCTGATCGACTTCCTGCGCTAGCCGACGGCGGGACCGACCCGGCCGACCGGGCCGGCCAGACCGACCGCTGAACGACAGAACCGGCCGAAGAACGACAGAACCGGGCCCCGTGAGGCCCGGTCCGGTGGACACGCCGGCGCAGAACGCAGGCGGTGTGGTCTGGTTCGCCGACGGTGCCGGCGAGGCCGACGGCTACGCCGTGGCGGTGACCTTCTCGCCGATGCGATCGTGCCAGTGGGAGGCCTCGCCGATGGCGGAGGCGTACCCGGCCTTGCGGCGGGCGACGCGGCCCTGGGGGGTTTCGATGATCTCGCCGGTCTCGGCCTCGTACTGGGCGGTGATGCCCTCACGGAGCATCTCCAGCGCCTCGGAGCGCAGCTGCGAGATCCGGGACTCGGTCACACCCAGGAACGACGCCAGCTCCTGGGACTTGCGGCCCTCGAGGAAGTAGCCGACCACCACGAGGCGGTGGCGCTCTGGGAGGAGGTGCACGGCGTCACGGAGGTACGCCTTGAGCTCACGGCTCTCGAGCTCCTCGGAGGGCTCGAGCGTGGTGTCGTCGGTGAGGACCTCGACCAGGGTGAGGTCCTCCTCGCCGTCGTTGACGTCGTACTCGAGCGCCAGCACGACGGAGCGGAACATCTTGTCCTGGAGGCGCCGCAGCTCCTCCTTGCTGACGCCCAGGGCCTCAGCGGTCTCATCGGGCGACGGCATGCGGCCGAGGTTGCTGGCCAGACGCTGCTCGATCGACTCGAGCCGGCGGGCCAGGTTGCGCACCGAGCGGGGCGCCCAGTCGGCGGCACGCACGGCATCGAGGATCGCTCCCCGGATGCGCTGGGCGGCGAAGCGGTCGAAGGGCACGCCCCGCGACTCGTCGAAGCGGCGAGCGGCCTCGACCAGGCCGAGCGCACCGGCGGTGGCGAGCTCTTCGCGGTCGACGTGGCGGGGGAAGTTCACCGCCACCTGGAACACCACGTGCCGCACCAGCGGCAGGTGGTCCTCGATCAGCTTCTGAATCTCGCGGTCCGTCTCGGTGGTCATCTCATCGCCCTCTTTCGTTGTTGACCCGTGTCCAGTGGGTGCAGAGGGTTACGGACCGAAGTTGAGGCGACTTGAACGATTTCTTCGCGAAACAGACTGGATCGGCCCGGATCGCCGATGATTGAGCCGTTCGGCCCACAGAACGCCAAAGAATTGTCGCACAGCGTGGTCAGAGCGCCACGCATGGTGGGTGACCAGGGAACGAGCGGTTCGAGCCGACCTCAGCCGAACTCGGCGACCTTCACCCCGCGGCGAGCGAGCTCGCGGAGGAACGGCTTCACCTCGACGAGGGTCGCCAGACCCGACGCCCCGGCGTGGGTCGCCCGACCGGCGCCCAGCTCCACCGCCGCCAGCGCGGCGACCGCTCCGCCGGCGATGCCGGGCCGGTCCATGGCGCCCAGGATCTCGACCGAGATGCCGTCGCGGCCTCGTCCCCGGACCTCCACCCGGACCGCGCCGAGCCCGCCCTCGGGGTGCGGGGGCCGCAGCATCGGCAGGCGAGCGGTGAGCCGGTCGCGGCGCGTGGCCGCCAGCCGAGCCGTGACCCGACCGACCCCGGTGAACGCCGGCACGAGCAGCAGCGCGTCCGGCAGGGCGGCCCGGTAGCAGTCGGCTGCGCCGATGGGATCGGGGAACCAGCTGAGCTCCCGGCCCGAGCCCGCCGCCCGGCGCTGCCAGCCCCCATCGCGCCAGTCGAGCGCCACCCCGCCCAGGGACCCGTGGTGCTGGCGGGCGCACGCCGGACCGCCGGTGCCCAGGCGAGCCACGTGGATCTCGTCGACCTGATCGAGGCGATCGGCCGCCAGCCGCGCCAGCAGGCAGGTGAGGCCGGGCGAGAAGGCGGCGCCGACCGCCACCGATGTGCCCCGGGCCTCGGCCTCGGGTCCGAGGTCGAGCAGCGCCCGAACCTCATCGACGTCGTCGGACGTGCTGACCACGGGGATCCCCCGGCCCACGAGCGCCGCCGCCGGACCGGCGTGGGTGCCGCACGGCGTGGCCAGCACCACCACGTCGACATCCGCCAGGTCCTGGGCCGCGCCCGAGCCGGCGCGGGCCTTCGCCCCGAGCGAGGAGGAGACCTCGGCGACGCGGCCGTCCTGCGTCTCGAAGAGCGTGACCCGATCGACCTCGTCGGTGGACGCGAGCTGACGGGCCGCCCGGGTGCCGACGGCGCCCAGGCCCACGACGGCGACGTGCATCAGCGCAGCTCGTCGGGGGACAGCTCCCGCCAACCCCCACGTTGGGGCGGGGTGCCACCGGACCCCCGGACCCGGAGGACCGCTGCCACCAGACCGGCCAGCCCGAGGGCGACCAACGCTCGGCGGATCATCGTCACGGCTGCCTCCGGGATGGGAACTACGTGGGGCTAGCTGGAATCGAACCAGCGACCTCACCCTTATCAGGGGTGCGCTCTAACCAACTGAGCTATAGCCCCGAGCGGGAGCCGACGGTAGTGGGTGTGCCCCCGGGGATGCGAACTGCTTCCCCCGCACCGCCCTACCGGTCGACGTCCTCCTCGATGACGATCAGGCGGATGCCGCCCGTCATCTCGCTGATGATGTTGATCAGTGCGGTGGCCAGGACGGTGATGACGGTGCCAGCCAGGACGCCCACCGCGCCGATGGCGGCACAGGCCCGGAACATCTGGTTCCCGTAGAACGTGAAGTTCTCAAGGCCGACGTCGCCGAGGAACGACTGGAGCTTGTCGACGTTGCCGCTCTGGTAGAGGATCCCCCACAGGGCGGCCAGCGTGGCCAGCACCGAGACGTACAGGCACGTGTAGACCACGAGCGAGAGCTTCAGCACCGACCACAGGTCGATGCGGCGCAGGACCCGCTTCACCCGGCGGCCACGGCGGGTGCGCCGACGACCGGTGGAGCTGGAGGCGGCAGGAACGGTGGCGGCGGTGGGCACCGCTGCGGTCTGGGCGGTGGGCGGGGCGGTGACCGGGCCGCGCTCGGCGACGGCGGTGGCTGCGGCGGGGGCGCTCACCGTGGCGAAGCCGGTCGACGTGCCCTTGGGCGCCTCGGAGGCCTTGGCGCTGGCGGGCGCCTTGCGCTCGGGCCGCGGCGGGCGCTTCGGCCCGCTCCCGGCCCGCGGGGCAGCAGCCGACGCCTTCGGTGCGGCAGGGGGCCCAGGAGGCTCGACAGACACGGAGGCCAGCCTAGGGGATGGGCGCAGGCTGCCATCGAGCGCGGGCCGTGGCGGTCGCGCCACGTCGCTCGACGATGACGCGCACATCGTCGCCCACCTGTTCGAACCGCACGACCCGGGCCTGGTTGGCCGTCGCCACCTCGACGGCGGCCTCCTCACCGTCGGCGGCCCCGGCGAGCGCGCTGGCATCGGCGCTGGCCTGGGCTGCGGCCCCACGCCCGGCCGCGTCGCCCACCCGGACGACGCCCACCGCGAGCAGCGCGGCGAACAGGACGGCCATCAGTGCGAGCGGGGCCGCCTGGCCCCGCTCGCTCATCGACACAGGCGCGAGGCGGCGCCGGTCACTCATCGTCGGCGGAGAGGACCGGGGCCACCGCTGCGACCGTCCGATCCCCCGCCACGTTCATCACCTTCACGCCGGTGGCATCGCGCCCCTGTGACGAGATCTCCCGGACCTCCATCCGGGTCACGACGCCGTCGGATGCGATGGCCAGGATCTCGTCGTCGAGCCCCACCATGAAGGCGGCGACCACGAAGCCCTTCTTGGC
>JAOBWH010000072.1 GCA_025463265.1 Ilumatobacteraceae bacterium | reverse complement strand
CCGCCACGCGCTCGCGGCACGGGAGGCGCACGATCAGGCCCGCAGCGCCGAGACCGAGGCCAACCGAGCCGTCGACGCCAACGGTTCCCGCCTCAAGGCCGCCACGGAGGCCCTGGCCCGGACCCAGCGGGACCACGCCGACGCCGGCGCCGAGGGCGACAAGCTGCGGGCCCAGGCCGTCGAGCTGGGCGACCGGGCGCGTCGAGACGCCGACCGCCAGGCCGAGCTGGAGGCTCGCCTCCCCACGCTCGAGGCCGAAGAGGCCCATCTCGCCGAGCGGGGCCGGGCCATGGCCGAGGCTCGGGCCCGTCTCGACGAGCGCGCCACCGCCGTCGCTGCGATGCGGAGCGAGCTCGGAGTCCGCAGCGCCGGCCTCGATGAGCGTCGCCAGTTCCTGCAGGCCCGGGCCCTCGAGCTGGACGAGCGCCTCTCGCGCCACGCCGTCGAGCGCGAGGAGGCCGCTGGCCGCCGGGTCGAGCTGGACCGTCGGGGCCTCGCCACCACCCGCCTGCGCTCGTTCGTCACGAGCCGCCTCGAGGTCGTCGAAGGCGAGCTCCAGGAGCTCCGCGACCGCCGCCGCCGCCAGTCGGAGGCCACCCGTGAGGTGTCGGCCCGCCTCGACGGTCTCCGCAAGAAGCGCCAGACCGCCGAGCGCTCGCTGGCCGAGCTGCGCGAGCGCCAGCAGCGCGTCGAGCTGGAGGACGCGGAGATCCGGCTTCGCCTGGAGACCGCGGTGGAGGCGCTCCGCCGGGACCTCGACTGCGAGCCCGAGGTCGCCATGGCCGCCCCGGCGCCCGAGCTGCCCGAGACCGTCAGCGCCGCCGCCCGGGTGCGGGAACTGGAACGGGACCTGCGGATCATGGGGCCGATCAACCCGCTCGCCCTCGAGGAGTTCAAGGCCCTCGAGGAGCGCCACGAGTTCCTCCAGAACCAGCTCGAGGACGTCAAGAGCGCCCGCAGGGATCTCTCCAAGGTGATCAAGGCCATCGATGCCGAGATCGTCAGCGTGTTCGCCGCGGCCTTCGCCGATGTGTCCCAGAACTTCCAGGATCTGTTCGAGACCCTGTTCCCGGGCGGCCGGGGCCGGCTGAAGCTCACCGACCCGGAGAACCTCCTCACCACGGGCATCGAGGTCGAAGCCCGCCCATCCGGCAAGAACGTCCGCAAGCTCTCGCTGCTCTCCGGCGGCGAGCGCTCCCTCACCGCGCTGGCGTACCTCTTCGCCGTGTTCCGGGCCCGGCCCAGCCCCTTCTACGTGATGGACGAGGTCGAGGCTGCCCTCGACGACGTCAACCTCCACCGCTTCCTCGACCTCATCCACGAGTTCCGCGCCGAAGCCCAGCTGATCATCGTCAGCCACCAGAAGCGCACCATGGAAGCCGCCGACTGCCTCTACGGCGTAACCATGCAACCAGGCGGCTCCAGCCGAGTGGTCAGCGAGAAGGTCAAGAACTGAGCGGTCGTCCGCAGGCTGAGGCGGGTAGGTGCGGGCGACCGTGGACAGCGGTGCTCGGCCAGCTCGGACAGGTCAGCGGGGCAGCGGTCGTTCTCGCCGAGCGGACCGGCGCGACAGGTGGAGACAGCCCGCTCCTGCGAGGACGAGGCTGATCCCGAGCGCAGTCCACGGTCCGTTGGAACTGCCGGTTCGGGCGAGTTCGCCAGACGACGTGTCGGTGGAACCAGATGATGCGGCCGGTGCGGGAGCGGTCGACGACGTGGTCGTGGAGGTCGGACCGGCCGGAGCCACCGCACTGATCGTGATCGTGGCGGTGGTCAGGTAGGTGTTCGTGGTGTTCGTCGCCACGTTGACGCACTCGGTGGTGCGGGTGTTGGTGTTGAAGAGGGTCGCGCCTGCGGGGACGGTGAGCGTCTCCGAGCGATCGGGACCCACCCGAACGGTGTCGGGTCCGGTGATGAGCTCGGTCTGGACCGTGACCTCCTCTCGGTCTGGGATCACGACCTCCGAGGTGGTGCTGCTGGTGAGCGTGCGCTGCGGTGGCGAGACCTCCGTGCCTGTGGTCTGGAAGCCGTCGGAAGCCGCAGCTGCTTCTGCCGCGCCGGCCAGGTCGGCTGCCTCAGACGGGACATCACCAGGCTGACCCCGGCGAAGCGAATCGGATGGTGCATCGACCGTCCGATCGAACGTCGAGCCGTCGGGGGACTGAACGATGACTCGGGTCTTGAAGGTCTCGATGTCTGTTGTCGTGCCCGGGACCGGCTGTTCGACCGTCACGGTGTCGGTCGAAGAGGTGAAGCACGTAGCGGGAACATTGGGGTCCGTGAACGGTCCGCACGTCTGAGCGGCACCAGCAGGACTCGGGACGCCCACCGTGACCAGCAGGGTCAGGCCCATGAGTCCCAGTGCGTGCCGCGGCTTGCGAACGTCCATCGGATTTCCCTCCCGCAACGTCGACCCGGACGCTGTCCTCGGCCGCTCGGCGCGCCGACGGCGTGGACGATACCGGGCGGGGCGCGAACGGATCGCGAACAAGTCGGCCGTCGCCCGACCTGCTTGGCCGGGTCATCCCACCGGTTGCAGACGTGGACCAGACGCGCGCGCCATGGAGCCGCCGACTCCCTCTACGGCGTCATCATGCAACCTGGCGGCAGCTCACGGATCGTGAGCGAGAGGTCGAGAACCGGAGACCGAGGGTGCAGCGGTCGGGTGACTCCATCAGCGTCGGGGTCCCGGTCGACGCAGGGACGTGGAACCCTCAGGCGCAGTCTTCGCAGATGCCGTCGTGGATGCGGTCGGGGTGGGTCTGCAGGAAGCACGACTGGCACGTCTGCTGGGCGATGGCCGGCTTCTTGACCCGCGGGGTCGCAGGCGCCTTGCGGGAGTTGGCCGAACGGGTGCGCGGCACGGCGACCGTGCGGATCGGGCGGTCGCCGGGATCACGGCCGATGGCGCCGTCGCGGACCTGGACGAGGTAGCCGGCCCACTCGGCAGAGCGATCCTGGTGGAGGTCGGCCTTGGGCTTCACCGCAGCCTGGACGGCTGACGGGAGATCGCCGATCGGGTGGCGGGCGATCCAGTCGACGCGGCGCTCGTGCTCCACGCCGTCGGGCGAATCGGTCCGGTACTGGTAGCGGCTCGTGACCGTTCCGACCACGACCTCGCCGCGGGAGAGATCGGTCAGCAGCACCGAGTTGCCCTCCTGGACCTCGCGCACGAAGGCGGACAGCACACCCTCGAGGGCATCGAGCTGCGCCTTGGTGCGGTCGCCCCCCAGGAAGCCGCGGATCTCCGAGTGGGTGAGGATCTCGGCATCGGGCACCTCCGGGAACCGGACGCCGATGACACCTTCTTCGACGAATCGGGGTACCAGCTCGTCCTGCTCGCCGCCTCGGATGACCCACATGTTCAGAAACCTCCGGGCCCTGGGGCCGACGTCGTCTCTTCGAACCTAGAGGACGTCGGGCCGGACCCCTCCATGCGAGGTCAGGGAGTGGCGCGCTGTGCCGTGGTGCAGAGGGTGCTCGTGACGTCGAGCGAACGGCACAGCTCGGCGATGGTGGCGGCGCCCGGCGCCAGGCGGGCACCGTGCGCGATGTTCTGCTCGTCCCACTCCTCGACGGTCGAGCACGTCCCCAGCGTCGCCTTGTACGCATCGGCGCGGACCGCGGTCCCCGAGCGGGCGGCATCGTCCCAAGCCGCAGCGCAGGTGGATCCGCCAGGGCCGCGCGCGGCGCAGGCGTAGAGCACGCCCACGATCAAGATCAGCCCGATGGCGGCCAGGATGCAGCCGCACGCCCCGCTCGAAGCGTCGGCGTCGTCCGGGTCGGGGGCCGGCCCGGTCTCCGGTTCGGAGGTGGGGGAGTGAGGGCCTTCGGCCGCGGGATCCACCAAGGGTCAGATCGCGGGTGGCGGACCGGGGTCGATGTCGGGATCCTGGGTCGCCGCCGCGCCCGGGCCGCCCGGGGGCGGGGGCGGCGAGGCGGGGGGTGGCTGCCAGCCCGTTGGGTAGGCCTCGGTCTGGTGGCTGTCGTCGAGGCCCCGGTTCCGGGCCAGGAAGACCACCCCGACGATCACCGGCACCACCAGCAGGGCGAGGATCAACACGATGACGAGCAGCTCGGTGGGGCCCAGGTTCATGACCGGACCCTACGCGTGCGCCGCTACGGGAGCCGGCTGAACCACAGCTGGGAGAGCCCGGCGCAGGCGAACAAGATGAGCAGCGAGATGCCCACGAACGTGCCGGTGATGTCCTTGAGCTCGGTGACGTAGCCGACCGAGGAGCCGATGTCCTCGTACACCTGCTTCAGCTCGCCTCCCGTGGCGGCGGTGAACGCGGTGCCGTTGGTGGCGTTGGCGACCTTGGCGAGCGCAGCCGGGTTGACCGGCACCGAGATCGGGCCGTCCTGGCCGGGGAGCTCGATGAAACCGTCGGCGGTGCCGAAGGCGATGGTCGACACCGGCACGTTCGCCTTCTTAGCGGCGGCCGCGGCTTGGGCGTCAGGTCGCCCGCTGGTGGTCTCGCCGTCGCTCATGAGCACGATGCGGGCCGGGACCTTCTTGCCGTCGGCGGCCTTCGGCGCGGTCTTGATGGCGTCGAGCGACGCGTAGATGGCTTCGCCGATGGCGGTGCGCTCGCCGAGGCGGAGCTGGTCGATGGCGGCCAGGAGCTCCTCGCGGTCCTGGGTCGGTGCGACCTTCACGATGGCGGTGCCGTTGAACGTGACGAGGCCCACGTTGAGCCTCGGCGGCAGGAGGCGCACGAACTCCTTGGCGGCGTTCTGCGCCGCCTTCAGCCGGGTGGGAGCGACGTCGGTGGCCTCCATGGACAGCGAGGTGTCGATGGCCATCATGATCGTGGCCCGCTCGCGAGGGACCCGCACCTCGCGGGCGGGCTTGGCGAACGCCGCGACCATGCCGGCGAGGGCGAGGAGCATGAGCACCGCGGGCACGTGGCGCCGGTACCCCGGCCGCTTGGGAGCCACGGAGTCGAGGAGGTCGAGGTTCGTGAAGCGCACGGCGTAGGTGGTGCGCCGGCGCGCCATGATCAGGTACGAGACCGCAAGGGCGGCCACCGCCAAGAGCAGCCAGAGGCGGGGCTGCTCGGCGAAGGTGAGGGCGAACACGGGCGTGGTCATCGGGACTCCCAACCGGCCCGACGAGCATGCACCCGCTCGCGGCGGGAGGCCACGAAGCGGACGATGTCGAGGAGCCAGTCCTGGTCGGTGCGCAGGATGAGGTGGTCGGCGCCCGCCCGGCGGATGCCCTGCTCGATCGTGGCGCGCTGCTGCGCAGCAGCGCTGGCGTAGCGATCACGCAGCTTCTTGGAGGTGTTGACGTCGCGGGTGCGGCCCGTGGCGGGGTCGACGAGGGAGAGCACGCCGACGTCCGGCAGCGCCAGCTCCCGCGGGTCGAGCACCTCGATGGCGATCGTCTCGTGCCGGGTGGCCAGCCGTCGCAGGGCGGGGCTCCACTGCTCCGGATCGCTCAGGAAGTCCGAGATCACCACCGCCAGGCCGCGGCGGCGGGCGATGGCGGTGAGCCGGGCGATGGCGGCGGTGAGGTCGACCTGGCCTTCGCCGGCGCGGGGGAGGCTGGTGAGCCGGTGGAGGCTGCTCATGAGGTGCGTGCGACCGCCCTTGGCCGGTGAGACGGTGAGGCCCGACGGCTGCATGGTGACCATGCCGAAGCGGTTCCCGGTCCGGTTGGTGAGGAAGCCGACCGCGGCCGCAGCGGAGATGGCGAGGTCGCGCTTCTCGCACCACGCCGTGCCGAAGTCCATCGACGCACCGAGGTCGGTGAGGGCCCAGGTCTCGAGCTCGCGATCGGCGATCGTCTCGCGCACGTGGGGCTGCTGCAGGCGTGCGGTGACGTTCCAGTCGATGCGCCGGACGTCGTCGCCGGCCTGGTAGGCGCGGGTCTCGCCCAGCTCGGAGCCGTGACCGGGGACCAGGCCCTGGTACTCGCCGTGCAACAGGCCGTCGAGCTTGTGGCTGACCGCGAGGTCGAGCCGCCGGAGCACCTCGTCAGGACCGGTCCGGGTCGTGCGGGGCGGCACGTTCGCAGGGGACGCCACCGGTCAGCGCGCCTCGCCGGGGGCGCCCCAGCCGCTGCTGGGGTTCTCGGTGCCGGTGGCCTGTCCGGGTTCGCCGGGCGCGGGTGCGGCCGACGGGTCGACCCACGGCTGCGGGGTGGCGGCGGCATCCCACGCGCTGGGCGCTGCCGCGGCGGGGCGCTGGGGCAGGCTCGGCGCCGGA
>JAOBWH010000067.1 GCA_025463265.1 Ilumatobacteraceae bacterium | reverse complement strand
ACGGCACGTACCCCTTCGTCACCTCCTCGAACCCGGTGGCGGGCGGCGTGTGCACGGGTGCGGGGGTCGGCCCCCGCTACATCGACCGGGTCATCGGCGTGGCCAAGGCCTACGTCACCCGGGTCGGCACCGGCCCGTTCCCCACCGAGCTGGCCATCTCCACCGAGGCCATCGGCGGCAAGGACCGGGCGCTGGCCGACGAGGAGGAGATCCGCCTCGGCGACCACTTCGTGAACGTGGGTCGCGAGTACGGCACCAACTCCGGCCGCCGCCGCCGTCCGGGCTGGTTCGACGCAGTGATGCTGCGCCAGGCCGTCCGCCTCAACTCGCTGTCGGAGCTGGCCATCACCAAGCTCGACATCCTCGACGCGCTCGACACGGTGAAGGTCTGCGTGGCCTACGACGTGCGCGGCGAGCGGGTCACGCACCTGCCGTACCACCAGAGCGACCTGCACGCGGCGACGCCGATCTACGAGGAGCTCCCGGGCTGGCACACGGACCTCTCCGGGATCACCGAGACCCACGACCTGCCCCCGGCCGCCGAGGCCTACCTCGCGTTCCTCGAGGAGCAGGTGGGCGTGCCGGTCACGCTCGTCGGTGTGGGCCCGGGGCGCGAGCAGTTCGTCCACCGCAACGCCTGAGCCACGCAAACCAGGGGGAACCGTCATGAAGGTCGTCGTCGTCGGGTCGGGCGGGCGGGAGCACGCCCTCGCCGTGGTCCTCGGGCGCACTGCAGAGGTGGTGGTCACGCCGGGCAACCCCATGATCCCGGGTTCGGTCGACACGCCGGTGGCCGACCTGGTGGCCGACGGTTCGGTGGACCTCGTGGTGTTCGGCCCGGAGCAGCCGCTGGTGGCCGGCCATGCCGACCGGCTGCGGGCCAAGGGCGTCCGGGTGTTCGGTCCGGGTGCCGACGGCGCCCGGCTCGAAGGCTCGAAGGCGTTCATGAAGCTGATCGCCGAAGAGGCGCAGCTCCCCACGGCGCGCTGGGAGGCGTTCGAGGACGCCAACCGGGCCGAGGACTTCCTGCGCACCATGGACCCGCCGTACGTGGTCAAGACCGACGGCCTCGCCGCGGGCAAGGGCGTGCTGGTGACCGGTTCGCTCAGCGACGCCATCGCGGACGTCAACGGCAAGCTCGACGGCGCCTCGTTCGGTTCGGCCGGTGAGCGCATCGTCATCGAGGAGGGACTGGTGGGCACCGAGGTCTCGGTTTTCGCCGTGTGCGACGGCACCCGCGCCGTGTGCCTGCCGGCGGCCCAGGACTTCAAGCGCGTCGGCGACGGCGACGCCGGCCCGAACACGGGCGGGATGGGCGCCTGGTCGCCGGTCCCGTTCGTGCCCGACGGTTTCGAGGACGAGGTCAACCGCCGGTTCATCGAGCCGACCCTGGCCGAGCTGCGCCAGCGCGGCATCGACTTCCGAGGCGTGCTGTACGCCGGCCTGATGATCACCGCCGACGGCCCGAAGCTGATCGAGTACAACGTCCGCTTCGGCGACCCGGACTCGCAGGTGGTGCTGCTCCGCATGACCTCGGACCTCGCCGAGCTGCTGGCGGCGGCCGCCGACGGCGACCTCACCAGGGTCGACGCCCCGACCTTCTCCGACGAGGCCGCCGTGCTGGTGGTGGCGGCCAGCGAGGGCTACCCGGTGGCCCCCAGGACCGGCGACGCCATCGCCGGGGTCGAGGCGGCTGCCGCGCTCGACGGCGTCACCGTCCTCGGCGCCGGCGTCGGCCGCAACCCGGCGGGCGAGCTGGTGACCACCGGAGGCCGGGTGCTGAACGTGCTGGCCACCGCGGCCGACGCCGGCGCGGCCCGCGAGCGCGCGTACGCCGCCGTCGAGCAGATCTCGTGGAGCGGCGAGCACCACCGCACCGACATCGCCGCACCGCCCGCGTCCTGAACTGCCGATCACCGGGCCGGGGGACACCTCACCGGCCCGGCCAGGTCCGATCCGGGGCAGACTCGCGGGGATGTGGAGGGCGCGGGGCTGCCTGGTCGTCGCGGGGCTGGCGATGGCGAGCGTGCCGTCGGCCGCGCCCGGACCGCCGGCGGGCGCCGAGCCCGGGCCTGGGCCCGGGCAGGTCGTCATCAACGAGATCCACTACCACCCGGCGAGCGGCGACCAGGAGTTCCTGGAGCTCCACAACCCTGGCGGGACCGCCGTCGACCTGAGCGGTGCGTGCTTCACCGCCGGCGTCGGCGGGTGCTTCCCGGCGGCCACCACGCTCTCGCCCGGAGGCCACGTCGTGGCCGCCCAGTCGCTGGCGACCTTCGCCACGGCCTTCCCGGCCGCTCCCGCCCCAGCGCTGCAGTACACGGGATCGTTGTCGAACGGCGGCGAGACCGTGACGGTGTCGTCCGCGGCGGCGACGGTGCTCGACACCGTGACCTACGCCGATGCGGCCCCCTGGCCGATGACACCCGACGGCGACGGGCCCTCGCTCGAGCTGGCCGATCCCTCGGGCCCCAACAGCGCCGCGGATGCGTGGCGGGCCTCGGACCCGGCCCCGACGCCGGGCGCGGTGAACTCCCAGTACGGCGCCGGGCCGGGTCCGGAGATCGGCTCGGTGACGCCGGCGACCCCCGTCGCCGACGAGCCGATCGCCTTCACCGTGGTCGCCCAGCACGCGACCTCGGTGGAGCTGGAGGTCACCCGGGACTTCGCTGCGCCCGCCAGCACCGCGCTCGCCGATGACGGCGCCCACGGTGACGGGGCCGCGGGCGACGGCACCTGGGGCGGGTCGACACCCGGCGCTCCGGCCGGCACCCTGATCCGCTACCGGGTCCTGGCCACCAGTGCCTCGGGGACCGCGGCGCTGCCCGCCGAGGGGTCGTCCCGGCAGCGCTTCGGCCTGGTCGTCGACCGCCCCCCGGTCACGAGCACCATCCCGGTCGTGGACTGGTACATCGATCCGGCGGACCACCAGTCGCTGCTCGACGCACCCGAGTCGAACGCGTACGTCCCGGCGGTCATCGCCGTCGGCGGGGAGGTGTGGGACGGCGCCGAGGTCCGCATCAGCGGCAACACCCGCAGCCCCGTGAAGCACTCGTACAAGTTCAAGATGCCGAAGGGGAGCCCCCTCACGGCGAGCTTCCTCTCCTCCCCGGTCGACGAGTTCGTGCTCGACGGCGACCTGGACGACGCCACCGGCGTCGTGACCCCGTTGGTCGCCTCGGTCTACGCCGACACCAACCCGCTCATCGCCCAGACCCTCAAGGTCCACGTGGAACAGAACGGTGCGACGTTCGGCCTGTTCAACCTCACCGAGGAGTACGACGAGCTCTGGCGCCAGCGCAAGGGGTACGACGGCGCGGGCGACGAGCACTACGAGCCCGAGGACATCGTCGGCGTGTTCGCCGACGACGGGAGCGCCCCTGCCGTCGCGGACCGCTATGAGAAGGTGTCGCCCGATGACGGCGACTTCACCCGGGCCTACGACCTGATCCGGGCCATCGACTCGGCACCCACGCCCGAGCGCACGGCACAGCTGCGCGACCGCTTCGACGTGCCGGCGCTGATCGAGGCGCTCGCCGTCGGCGCCATCGTCCAGCACTGGGACACCACGGTCCACAACTACCAGTTGCTCCGGGAGGGGACCACCGGCCGCTGGCGGATCGTCCCCGTCGACTACGACCTTGCGATCCGATCCGTGGAAGGGCTGTTCCCGTTCGGGCCGGACAACCTGGTCAGCGCCCTGCGATCCGACCCCGAGCTCGCCGAGATGTACCTGCGCCGGGTCCGCACCCTGGCCGACGCCCACCTCGGCAGCGGCGAGCTGGCCCAGCGCCTGGCGACGATGGCGGCCGGCGTGGCCGCCGAGCAGGCAGCCGACCTCGTGCGCTGGCCCCGGTCCCTCGAGACCCAGGCCGAAGGCGTCGCCGAGCTGACGGCGATCCTGGACGCGCGGACCGCCGAGCTGCTCACCACGCGCAGCCCCGCCGACGTGCCGGCCGCCCCCACCGCCGGTGCGCCGATCACGATCATCGCCGCCCGGTTCACCGGCGACGGTGGCGCCGCCCGTGATGCCGTTCGCTTGCGGAACCCGTCGACGACCGAAGCCATCGACCTCAGCGGCTGGACGATCCAGGGGGCGGGCGCCGCCACCCTGCCGCCGGGCACGGTCATCGCGGCAGGCGGCGAGCTCGTGGTCCCGACCGACCCGGTGGCCTCCGCCGCCGACCGGGCCCCCGGGACGTTGATCGCGGGTGCGCTGGCAGGCGGGCTCGACGATGCCGGGGGCCTGCTGGCCCTGGTCGACGCCGGGGGCACCACCCGCGCCGAAGCCGTCCTGGCCGACCTCGCCCCGGTCACCCCGGTCGCCGCCACGGGACTGGCGGTCGAAGCGTCGGCGGACCAGGTCGAGACCATCGCCCCCGGCGGTGCCGGCGTGAAGCTGACCGTGGCCGTCACCAACCACGGCCCGGCCGTGGCGCCCGCCACCGTGCTCGCCGGGACGGGCACCACCTGCGGCCGCGCGCTCGGCCTGCTCGCCTCCGGGCAGACGATGGTGGTGCGGTGCTCCACCACAGCGGCCACGCCACGCGACCGCAGCTACCGGTTCCGCGCCACGAGCGGCACCGCGAGCGCCACCTCGCCCCGCGTCGAGGTGCGGCGGATCGAGCACCGGACCAGCTTCTGGGCCACGTCGCTTCCGAACGCCCCGACCGTCGGGTCGGTGGCCCTCGGCGCCGGGAGCACCCTCGTCGCCCAGGTGGCCGTGGCCCCACCGACCGTGCCCCCGGGCCCGAGCACCCCGCCGAACCGGTGGCTGGTCGCCTCGGCCTACGAGACCGGCCGGGCGGTCCCGACCCAGGGTGCCGTCGTGCCGCCCAGCGGTCCGGCCACGATCCCCCTGCGAGAGGGCGTGCCGGTGCGCCTGGCCATCGCCACGCGGCACCCCGCCGGCACCGGCGCCCGATCGCCGCTGACCCCGTTCCTCACCCCGCGACCCACCGAGAGCTGGCCGTTCGCCTCGCCCGCCGAGCAGGTCGCCGGCATCTTCCAGGCGGTCGACGGCCGGTCGCCCACCAGCGCGGAGCTCACCGCTGCGCTGGACCGGCTCCAGGCCGGGGCCTCGCCCGCCGACCTCATCGAGGAGCGGCTCGGGGCCGGGCGCTGGCCCACGCAGGTGGAGCCGCTCGTCCGCCTCTACACCGCCTACCTCGGCCGGCCGCCGGACCCGTCCGGCCTCACCTACTGGACGGGCCAGCGGGCGAAGGGCCGCACGCTGGTCCAGATCTCGGCGACGTTCTCTGCATCACCGGAGTTCCGCCGGTCCACCGGGTCGCTCGACGACACCGCCTTCGTCCGGTTCGTCTACTCCAGCGTCCTGGGCCGTGCACCGGACGCCGACGGGCTCCGCTACTGGACCGGTCGGCTCGGCGCCGGCTGGTCCCGCGGCCGGGTGATGACGTCGTTCTCGGAGTCCACTGAAGGCCGCTCGAAGCTGGCGCCCCAGGTCCTGCCCACCATCGCCTCGGTCGCGCTCCTGGGCCGGCCGCCGACCGCCGTCGCCGCGCAGCCCGCCACCGACTGGCTCCGCGCCGGTGGCTCGTTCGACACCGTCATCGACGGCATCCGCTCGTCGGACTCGTACGCGGCCACCGTCGATTGACCGGCGCGGGTGGGCGGCGGACGCGCTCGCTGGCGTAGAGGAGGTGGGCCGTCCGCCGCTAGGTTCAGCCCGTCGACCTTCCGCCGAGGAGCCAACGTGAGCCAGCACGAGGATGAACAGCCGTGGCCAGCGGCGTGACGGGCACCGTCGGCGTGATCGGTGGCGGCCAGCTGGCGCGGATGGCCCATCAGGCGGCGATCGATCTCGGTGTCGACCTCTGCGTCCTGACTCCGGACGCCGATGCGCCGGCGGTCCGCGCTGGCGCCCGGCACATCCCCGGGTCGGCGGACCGCTACGAGGATCTGCTCCGGTTGGCTGCGTGCTGCGATGTGGTGACCCTCGAACACGAGCTGACGCCGCCGGAGCTGCTGGAACGACTCGCGCAGGAGGGTCACCGCGTCGCTCCTGGCGCCAGAGCGGCGAGCCTCGGGCGCGACAAGGCGAAGGCCCGCGCCGTCCTCGCCCCCCATGGCGTGCCGACCGCACCGTGGACCATGGCGTCGGACTCGCGTGAGCTCGAGGCGTTCGGCGACGAGGTCGGTTGGCCGCTGGTCGTGAAGCGGCCCAGCGGCGGCTACGACGGCCGCGGCGTCTGGGACCTCCACGGCCAGGAGGAGGCGAGAGCGGCCTTCGAGGGGATCGACGGACCGCTCCTCGCCGAGGCCCGGATCTCGTTCACCCACGAACTGGCCGTGATGGTGGTCCGTGGCCACGACGGCGAGACGCGCGTCTACCCACCCTTCGAGACGGTGCAGGTCGATGGCCAGTGCCACGAGGTCTTCACCCCTGCCTCGGTCTCCGCCGATGCGGACCGCGAGGCCCGACGCCTCGCCGTCGCCGTCGCCCACCTGGTCGAGCTCGTCGGGGTCATGGCGGTCGAGCTCTTCGTGACCGCCGACGGTCTCCTGCTGAACGAGCTGGCGGTCCGACCCCACAACTCGGGCCACCTCACCATCGAGGCGTGCCCGACCTCGCAGTTCGAGAACCACCTTCGTGCCGTGCTCGGCCTTCCCCTCGGTGCCACCGATCTCGAGGTGCCGGCGGCGGCGATGGTCAACGTCGTGGGATCGATGGACGGCCGCGACCCGCTCGAGCACCTCGCTCCAGCGCTGGCAGTGCCGCGGGCACGGGTGCACGCCTACCAGAAGTCGGCGCGGCCCGGCCGGAAGATCGGCCACATCACGGCCACGGGACCGACCCTGGACGAGGCGCGGTCCACCGCCGCCCGTGCCGCCTCGGCCCTCAGCACGGCGGTGCCGGCATGACGGGGCCTCGGGTGGCGGTGGTCATGGGAAGCGCGTCGGACCTCCCCACCATGTCGGGCGCAGCAGAGATCCTCGACGAGCTCGGGTTGACCCACGAGGTGCGCGTCGTGTCCGCCCACCGCACCCCTCACGACATGATCCGCTTCGGGGAGACCGCCGCGGAACGGGGCATCGAGGTGATCATCGCCGGTGCGGGCGGTGCCGCCCACCTGCCGGGGATGCTCGCGTCGGTGACCACCCTGCCGGTGATCGGCGTCCCGGTGCCGCTGCGCCAGCTCGATGGGCTCGACTCGCTGCTCTCGATCGTCCAGATGCCCGCTGGCGTGCCCGTCGCGACGGTGGGCGTCGGCAACGCTCGCAATGCTGCGCTGCTCGCCGGCCGGATCCTGGCGATCGGCGACGCCGAGCTCACCGCCCGCCTTGCGGCGTACGCCGCGGCTTCCGCCCAGCGAGCCACGGACCAGGACCACGAGGTCCGGTCCTCGCCTCTTGCTCCCACCTGACCGTCGCCGGTGGTTCAGTTGACGGCGTGCTCCGCGCCCACCGGTGCGAAGCGGCTGGACGGCACCGGGAGGCCCTTGGGGACCGGCACGTTGCTGGTCCGGGGCCCTTCAGGGCTGGCGGGGACGGCCTCGCCGTTCTTGGCGGCGCGCTTCATGGCGCGGGCCGATGCCTTGGCGTCGGCCTTCTCGGCGCGCCGCTGGGCCTTCTCGGCCCGGCGGTCGACGCTCGGGGCTTCGGCGGCCACGCCGACGGGCACCGGCTTGTTCTTGTTGCGCACGCCGGAGGCGTTCAGGGCGCACCCGACGCAGAACGGCGGCTTGTCGGGTCCGAACGAGTACACGAGGCACCGGCTGCAGTAGGGCCGGGCGCAGGTGCGGCAGCGGGCTACTTCGGGCTCTTCGTAGTGTCGCATGCAGTGGGTCACGCTTCCCCCTCCCGGAACGAGTGCGTGTACCCCATCGGCACCTCCGGGCCGCGAATGAAGTGATTCGTGGGCCGATCGGCCCACCTCCGATCGGACCGCGTCCGCCCGGGCGCCGGCCCGCCCGTCCCCACCTGCGACCCCGGAGATGGCGGGAAGTACGGTCGAGGCGTGAAGAGCGCTGTTCCCAACGTCCTCGCCGCCCGCTACGCCAGCGGGGCGATGGTCGAGATCTGGTCCGCCGAGCACAAGATCGTCCTCGAACGCCGGCTGTGGCTGGCGGTCCTGCGGGCGCAGGCCGAGCTGGGTGTCGAGGTGCCCGACGGGGTCATCGCCGACTACGAGGCGGTGGTCGACCAGGTGGACCTGGAGTCCATCGCCGCTCGGGAGCGGGTGACCCGCCACGACGTCAAGGCCCGCATCGAGGAGTTCTCCGACCTCGCCGGCCACGAGCACATCCACAAGGGCATGACGTCGCGGGACCTCACCGAGAACGTGGAGCAGCTCCAGGTCCGCGACGCGCTCGTCTTGGTGCGGGGCCGGATGCTCGCCGTCCTGTGCCGCCTGGCCGAGCGGGCCGCGGAGCACGGAACCACCGTCATCACCGGCCGGAGCCACAACGTTCCCGCCCAGGCCACCACGCTGGGCAAGCGGTTCGCCAACGCCGGCCAGGAGCTGCTCGTGGCGCTCCAGCGGGTCGACGAGCTGATCGAGCGCTACCCCCTCCGCGGGATCAAGGGGCCCGTCGGGACCCAGCAGGACATGCTCGACCTGCTCGGGTCGCCCGAGGCGGTCGCCCAGATGGAGGAGGCCGTCGCCCAGCACCTCGGCTTCCGCGCCGGTCTCCACAACGTCGGCCAGGTGTACCCGCGGTCGCTCGACCTCGATGTGGTCGCCGCCCTGGTCCAGGCCGCGGCCGGGCCGTCCAGCCTGGCCACCACGCTGCGGCTCATGGCCGGGCAGGAGCTGGTGACCGAGGGGTTCAAGGAGGGCCAGGTCGGATCATCGGCGATGCCCCACAAGATGAACTCGCGCTCGTGCGAGCGGGTGAACGGGTTCGCCGCCATCCTCTCGGGCCACCTCACGATGGTGTCGGCCCTGTCGGGCGGCCAGTGGAACGAAGGCGACGTGTCCGACTCGGTGGTCCGCCGGGTGGCGCTGCCGGACGCCTTCTTCGCCCTCGACGGGCTGTTCGAGACGTTCCTGACCGTGCTGGCCGAGTTCGGCGCCTTCCCCGCTGTGATCGAACGGGAGAACGAGCGCTACCTGCCGTTCCTCGCCACCACCAAGGTGCTGATGGCGGCGGTGCGTGCGGGCGTCGGCCGTGAGGCCGCCCACGAGGCCATCAAGGACCATGCGGTCGAGGTCGCCCTCGCCATGCGCCAGGGTGCGGACAACGACCTCATCGAGCGGCTCGCCGCCGACCCCCGCCTCGGCCTCGACCGCGCCGCCATCGACGCGGCCATCGCCAACCCGCTCGACCTCGTCGGGCTGGCACCGAGCCAGGTCAACGCCTTCGTCTCGCTCGTCGAGTGGCACGCGGCCCAGGATCCGGGGGCCGCCGCCTACCGGCCGGGCGACATCCTCTAGCACCGGGCCCGGCGCTCGGCCTCGTCGCGGGGATCTCGTCGCCGCGTCTGGTTCGGTAGGTTCGGCCCCATGGCCGACCCTGCGCTCCCGAAGCTGTACTCCGGCAAGGTCCGCGACATCTACGACGCGGGCGATGACCGCCTCCTGATGGTCACTTCCGACCGCTTCTCGGCGTTCGACGTGGTGCTGAACGAGCCCATCCCCGACAAGGGCCGCGTGCTCACGGCCATGTCGGCGTTCTGGTTCGAGACGTTCGCCGACCTGATCTTCGGCCACCTCATCGCCACCTCCGGCCCTGAGATCGCCGCCCTCGGCATCGCCGACGACGATCCCGAGCTGGCCGGGCGGATCATGCTCACCCGCAAGGCCGAGATGCTGCCCATCGAGTGCATCGTCCGCGGCTACATCACCGGATCCGCCTGGAAGGCGTACCAGGCGTCGGGCACCATGAACGACGCCCCGCTCCCCGCCGGGCTCCTTGAGTCCTCCAAGCTGCCCGAGCCGGTCTTCACCCCGTCCACCAAGGCCGAGGTCGGCGACCACGACGAGAACATCAGCTACGAGCGGGCAGCCGACCTCATCGGCACCGAACTGGTGGAGCGGGCCCGCGAGGTCTCCCTGCGCCTCTACCAGGAGGCCGCCGACCGGGCGGCCGAGCGGGGCATCATCGTCGCCGACACCAAGTTCGAGCTCGGCCTGCTCGATGGCGAGCTGATCCTCTGCGACGAGGTCCTCACGCCCGACTCGTCCCGCTTCTGGCCCGCCGACCAGTGGGTGCCGGGCTCGACGCCGCCGTCCTTCGACAAGCAGCCGGTGCGGGACTACCTCGACGGCCTCGACTGGGACAAGACCCCGCCGCCCCCGCCGCTCGGCGACGACATCGTCACCGCCACCCGCGCCCGCTACGTCGACGCCTACGAGAAGATCACCGGCCGGTCGTTCTCCGACTGGCCGGGCGTCACCGCCTGAGGTTCCCGGCGCACCAGCGCCGTATGGGAAGATCCACCCATGCTGTTCTCCGTGCAGGTCGAGGTCTCGCTCCGCGAGGGGGTGGCCGACCCGCAGGGAGCCACCATCGAGCGGTCCCTTCCCCACCTGGGGTTCGACGGCGTCCGCGAGGTGCGCGTCGGCAAGTCGATCCGCTTCGACCTGGAGGCGGCCGACCAGTCCGCCGCCGAGGCCGAGGTCGCCGATCTCTGCCAGCGCTTCCTCACCAACCCGGTGATCGAGGACGCAGCGATCACCGTCACCGAAGGCGCCCGAGTCTGATGGCACCACGCGTCGGGGTGGTCCAGTTCCCCGGGTCCAACTGCGAGCTCGACGCCCTGGAAGCCGTCCGCCTCCTCGGTGGCGAGGCCGAGATCCTCTGGCACGGCGACGACACGGTCAACGGCGTCGATGCCGTCATCGTGCCGGGCGGGTTCGCGCACGGCGACTACCTCCGCCCCGGTGCCATCGCCCGGTTCTCCCCAGCGATGACCGCCGTGGCCGACTTCGCCAAATCGGGCGGTCCGGTGGTGGGCATCTGCAACGGGTTCCAGGTGCTGACCGAAGCGGGTCTGCTTCCCGGTGCACTGCAGAAGAACCGGGGTCTCAAGTTCCTGTGCACCACGGTGGAGCTGCGGGTGGACTCCACCGATTCGGTGCTCACCACCGAAGCATCTGAGGGCGATGTGCTGCGCGTCCCGATCAACCACTTCGAGGGCAACTACACCTGCTCGCCGGAGACGCTCGCCGAGCTGCAGGGCAATGAGCAGATCGTGCTGCGGTACGTGACCAACCCCAACGGCTCGATGGATGACATCGCCGGCATCTGCAACGCCGAGCGCAACGTGGTGGGGCTGATGCCCCACCCCGAACGGGCCGTGAGCCACCTGCTGGGCTCCGAGGACGGCGCCCCGCTGCTGCGGTCGCTCCTGCTCAGCGCCTCCGCCGCCGTCTGACGGCGGCGCTCCCGGAGCCGTCGAGCGCTCAGGCGGTGCGGGCGATGCCAGCGGCGCGCAGCACGGCCGGGGTGACGCCGACGGAGCGGAAGGCGCCGTAGCTGATGCCCTTGCGCGAGGCGTAGGCCGCGGCCGAGGCGATGAAGTCCTTCTCCAGCGCTGAGATGTCGACGGTGGTCTCACCGGAGGCGAGCTCCGCTTCGAGATCGAGCTGCTCCTGGGTGAGCTGGAGCCGCTTCAACGGATCTGCGGTGGGAAGATCGGCGACGATCTTGTCGAGCCGCTTCTGGACCGTCTCCGGTGTGCGCTTGCGTCCGCGCTTGGGCTTGTTCGCCTCCAGGGCTTCGAGGTAGAGCCGCACGGCTCGACCTTGCGAGCGGCCTTCGGCCAAGGCTGCCTTGTGCTCATCGGACATGGTTCGGGTCTTCTTCTTGGGGGGCATTGCCCCAGGGAACCACGATCTGATGGCGACCACAAGTCGGCTGGTGACACCTTCATTCCAGCACGGGTCATTGCCGAATTCGGACATGGGTGATATCGGACATGTGACGCCTCCGGGCGGCTTCCATTCAGCGCAGGTAGGCGTGCAGCTCGGTGGCCTTCACCGAGGCCCAGGTCACCTCACCCACCTGGATGCGCAGGGAGGCGAGCGAGGTGGCGGTGATCTCGGCGACCAGGGGGAGCGGGCCCTCGAGGCGGATGCGGGCCCGTTCGCCGGACGGCTCGATCCCGGCCACGGTCATGGGCCAGCGGTTGCGGGCGCTGCTCGTCGGCTCGTCGCTCTGGAGCGTGATGGCGCTCGGCGGGATGATGACGAACACGTCGCCTTCGACCGGCTCGGCCAGGTGGATGACGGCCCCGCCGCTCACGACCCGGGTCCCGGATGCCGCGCCGCGCACCAGGTTGGTCCCGATGAGCTCGGCGACGTGGCGGCTGCGGGGCCGGGCCGTGACCTCGGCCAGCGTGCCGGCCTGGGCCACCCGGCCCTGCTCGATCACCACCACGTCGTCGGCCAGGGTCAGGGCGTCGATGGGGTCGTGCGTGACGACGATGGCGACGCCGCCGAACCCGTCGAGGGTGCGGCGGAGGTCGCGCCGGGTCTCCCCCCGGGTGGTGGGGTCCAGGGCGGCGAGCGGCTCGTCGAGCAGGAGGAGCCGGGGCTCGATGGCGAGCGCCCGCAGGAGCGCCACCCGCTGGGCCTGCCCGCCCGAGAGGGCGGCCGGTCGGGAACCGGCCTGGGCCTGGAGGCCGAGGGCGGCGAGCTGCTCGTCGGCGCAGCGCCGAGCGTCGGAGCGGGAGGTGCCACGGGCCCGCAGCCCGAACGCGATGTTGTCCCGTGCGCTGAGGTGCGGGAACAGGAGGAGGTCCTGGTGCACCATGCCGACCCGGCGCTGCTCGGGGAGCACGAAGGTCCCGACCGCAGGGTCGTCGAGCACGGTGCCCTCGAGCTCGATGCGGCCACCGTCGAGCGCGGCGGTGCCCTGCAGGGTCCGCAGCGCCGTGGTCTTCCCTGCCCCGTTCGGGCCGACGATGGCGAGCACGCGGCCCGGCTGGGCGTCGAGGCCGACGTCGAGGTCGAAGCCGTCGAGGCGGACCTGGATCCGGGCGGTGAGGCTCACGGACGCGCACCCCCCAGCCAGCGGTCGCGCAGGCCGATCAGCACGGCGAAGGACACCAGGAGGAGGACCAGGCTGAGGGCGATGGCCGCCTGCGGGTCCGACTCCAGCTGGAGGTAGATCTCGAGCGGCAGCGTCCGGGTGCGGCCGGCGATGTTGCCGGCGAAGGTGATCGTGGCGCCGAACTCGCCGAGGGCCCGGGCCCAGCTGAGGATGGCACCAGCGGCGACCGCGGGGGCGATGAGCGGGAGGGTGACGCGCCGGAAGACCTGCGCCGGGGAGGCGCCCAGACCGGCGGCCACCTGCTCGAACCGGGGGTCCAGGGAGCGGAGCGCGGCTTCGACCGTGATGACGAAGAACGGCATGGCCACGAAGGCCTCGGCCAGCACCACGCCGGCTCGGGAGAACGTGAGCTGGATGCCGAAGGCGTCGTACAGCCAGGACCCGAGCGGGCTCCGGCGGCTGAACGCCGCCAGCAGGGCGACGCCGCCCACCACCGGCGGCAGGACCATCGGGAGCAGGACCAGGGCGCGGATGACGGCCCGGCCGGGGATGTCGGTGCGGGCCAGCAGCCAGGCGAGCGGGAGGCCGAGGGCGATGGCCAGCACGGTCGCCGCCAGCGACGTGGTGATCGACAGCCGCATCGCCGCCGCCGACGCCGGGGATCGGAGGTCGTCGACCACGCGGGACCAGTCGGCCCGTTGGAGCAGGCCGATCAGCGGCAGGGCGAACAGCAGGATCGCCAGCGCGGCGGCGGCGAGCACGAGCGCGGGCGGCCGCCGCCGTCGCCCGCTCACGTCGGGGGCAGGAAGCCCCGCTCCTCGAGGATCGCCTGCCCGTCGTCCGACGCGAGGTAGTCGACGAAGGCGCGGGCCAGCGCGACGTCGTGCGCGTCGGCGAGCACGGCGACCGGGTAGGTGGCGACCACGTTCTGATCGGCGGGGATCTCGATGGCGTCGACCGCGTCACCGGCGGCGAGGGCGTCGGTGACGTAGACGATGCCGGCGACGGCGTCGCCTTCGCTCACCGCCGTGAGGGCGGACTTGGCGTTGTGCCCCCGGGTGACGGAGCGCTCGGGGATCGTCACCCCGGCGTTCTCGAGCGCCTGGGCGGCGAACCGACCGCACGGGGCGTCCTCGCCGCACAAGGAGACGACCCCGGCGCCGGCCAGGTCCGCCAAGGAGGCGATGCCCTCGGGGTTGCCCGGCTTGGTGATGATGATCAGCTGGTTCCCGGCGAACACGGCGGGCTCACCCTCCACCAGGTCAGCCTCGACGAGCGCGTCCATGTTCCTCTCGTCGGCGGAGGCGAAGGCGTCGACCGGAGCGCCGTCGAGGATCTGCTGCGAGAGCGTGCCGGAGGAGTCGAACGTGAAGGTGATCTCCGCGCCGGGGTGCTCCGCCTCGAACGCAGTGCCGATGTCCGCGAACGGCTCGGTGAGCGAGGCGGCGGCGGCCACGGTGATCTCGCCTTCGAGTGCGGCACCATCGCCGGTCACCGCGGTGGCATCCGCGGAGGGGGCGTTCCCGTCGGAGCGCTCGGACCCGCCACCGCCGCAGGCGGCCAGGAGCAGGGCGGCGCTGGCGACGGGTGCGAGCAGGTGGCGGCGGATTCGGATGACGAGGCTCCCTGATTGCGAGGTGTCGACACAATGTAGCTCGCAGATGCGGGAATCCGCCGTGCGATCCCCGGCGGCGCCCCCGTCCCCTCGGGAACTCCCTAGGTTCAGGGTGATGGCCGCCGAACCCGCCTCCCGCCACCCCCTCCGCATCGGCGAGGCGGCCGACCTGCTGGGCGTCAGCTCCGACACGGTGCGCCGCCTCGTGGACAGCGGTGCGGTCTCCGGCAGCCGCACCGACGGGGGTCAGCGCCACGTGGACGGCGAGAGCCTGGCGGCGTACCTCGTGGAGCACGCCGACGTCCCCCGGGTCGGCTCCGCCCCGACCCGCAGCGCCCGCAACCGCTTCACCGGGCTGGTCACCAGGGTCCAGGTCGACGGGCTCGTGGCCCAGGTGGAGCTCCAGGTCGGACCGCACCGGATCGTCTCGCTGATCACCGCCGAGTCGGTCCAGGAGCTGGCCCTGGAGCCCGGCATGGTCGCCACCGCGTCGGTGAAGGCGACCTCGGTCGTGGTGGAGGTCCCCGACCCCTGACGAGCGCCTGACGAGCGCCTGACGCAGGGTGCGCAACGGTTCCAGGGGGCCGACGGCCGCCCGGTAGCCTCACGTCGTGACCGACGCCAATGCCTCGCCGATCCACATCGCCCTCGGGCTGACCGATTCGGAGCTCGGCGACATCGTCGAGATCCTGGGGCGGGAGCCCAACCGCCTCGAGCTGTCGATGTACTCGGTGATGTGGTCCGAGCACTGCTCGTACAAGTCGTCGCGGGTGCACCTCGGTCGCCTCCCCACCACGGGCGAGGGCGTGCTGGTCGGGCCGGGCGAGAACGCCGGCGTGATGGACGTGGGCGACGGCATCGCGGCGGCCATCCGCATCGAGAGCCACAACCACCCCAGCTTCATCGAGCCGTACCAGGGCGCGGCTACCGGTGCCGGCGGCATCCTGCGGGACATCTTCACCATGGGCGCCCGGCCCATCGCGCTCATGGACCCGCTGCGGTTCGGTCCGCTCGACGACGCCCGCAGCCGCTGGGTGGCCGAGGGCGTGGTGTCGGGCATCTCGGGCTACGGGAACTCGGTGGGCGTGCCCACCGTCGGCGGCGAGGTCATCTTCGACGAGTGCTACAAGGGCAACCCCCTCGTCAACGTGCTCTGCCTCGGCATCATGCCGGTCGACCGCCTCGTGCTGGCCAAGGCCACCGGCGTCGGCAACCTCGCCGTGCTGCTCGGATCGTCCACTGGACGCGACGGCATCGGCGGCGTGAGCGTGCTGGCCTCGGCCGGCTTCGACGAGGGCAGCGAGGACAAGCGGCCCGCCGTGCAGGTCGGTGACCCGTTCGAGGAGAAGCGCCTCATCGAGGCCTGCCTCGCACTGCTCGACGCCGGCCTCGTCGTCGGCATCCAGGACCTCGGCGGCGCCGGGCTCACCTGTGCGGCCAGCGAGACGGCGGCCAACGGGAAGATGGGCATGGACTTCGACGTGTCCGCCGTCCCCCGTCGCGAGGACGGCATGGAGCCGTTCGAGGTGATGACCTCGGAGTCCCAGGAGCGCATGCTGGCCATCGTCACGCCCGACGGCCTGCCCGAGGTCATGCGCCTGTGCGAGCGGTGGGAGGTCCAGGCCACGGTCGTCGGCAAGGTCACCGAGCCGGTCGACGGGGTCGGCCAGCTCCGCATCGTCGACGGCTTCGACGGCGAGGTCCTGGCCGACGTGCCCGCCTCGAGCCTCCACGACGCCGCGCCGCTCTACCACCGGCCGCTGGCCGAGCCCGCCGACCGTGCCGAGCGCGCCGCGCAGCAGCCGGAGGCCCCGGCTGACGCGGGGGCCGCCCTGCTCGACCTCCTCTACGACACCACCTGGGTCTCATCGCAGTACGACCACCAGCTGTTCCTCAACACGGTCGAGGGGCCCGGCGGCGACGCCGTCGTCCTCCGGCTCAAGCACCCCGTCACCGGTGAGGACACCGGCCGCGGCCTGGCCCTCACCACCGACGGCAACCACCGCTGGTGCGCCGTCGACCCGCGCCTCGGCACGGCGCTCACCGTCGCCGAATCGGTCCTCAACCTGGCATGCGTCGGCGCCCGCCCCATCGCCGTCGTCAACTGCCTCAACTTCGGCAACCCGGAGCACCCCGAGGTGATGTGGCAGCTGTCCGAGTCCGTCGACGGCATGGCCGAGGCGTGCCGGGCGTTCGGCCTGCCGGTCATCGGCGGCAACGTCAGCCTCTACAACGAGTCACGCGGCACGAACATCGACCCCACCCCCGTGATCGGCCTGCTCGGCGTCGTCGACCAGCTCGACCGCCGTCCGCCCGGCGTGACCATGGTCGACGGCGATGCGCTCGTGCTCCTGGGCGGCGATCTCGCCGACCCCGCGCCGTCGCTCGCCGGTTCGGCGGTGGCCTGGGCGGCCGGCGAGAAGGGCGGCGCGCTGCCGGCCTTCGACGGCGTGGCCCACACCGCCGTGGCCGACCTGGTGCGCACCCTGGTGCGCGAGGGCTCCCTGAACGGGGTCCACGACGCGTCGTCGGGCGGCCTGGGCGTGGCGCTGGCCGAGCTCACCTGCCGTTCGGGCCTCGGGCTGGTGGTCGACGGCCCGCTCACCGCAGCCCAGCTGTTCGCGGAGTCGCCGTCGCGGGTGGTGGCCTCGGTTCCCGCCGATGCGGCCGACGCGCTGGTCGCCCGAGCCGTGGCCGCCGGCGTCCCGGCTGCCGTGATCGGCACCGCCGGGGGCGACCGGGTCGTCCTCGCCCGGTTGGTCGATCTGCCCGCCGACCAGGTCATCTCGGCCTGGCGCGAGCGGCTGCCCGTCGCCCTCGGAGCCGGCACCACCCAGGCCTGAACCGCCCCGAGCAGCGGTTCGTCAGCGATCCGTCGCGGACCTGTAACGCGTTTGCATCGCACGGACCGTGAGATCTGTGGCACGCTGTGTGCGTCTGGCGGAACCAAGCAGCGCACCACCCCCCGGGGGCGCGGAGCCGACGCACACCCCTCGTCTGTCCGTACCACCCCGTTGAAAGGCCCTGCGTTGCACCGATCGTCACGGCTCCTGGTCGTCGCAGCGCTCGTCGGCGTGCTGGTGCCCACCGCCATCAGCCAGACCGCGGTGTCCGCCGTGGAGCAGGACCTCGTGGTGTCGGCCACCAGCGGCGCCGCCGGCACGGAGGTCACGGTCACCTCCGCCAGCTGCGACACCGCGGCGGAGGGCAACGTGTTCCGCTACCTGAACGTCCGGCTCCTCGCCGGCACCGCACCCGACCAGGTGCTGGCCGGATCCGCGCTCGGCATCGAGAACGAGGAGGCCATCATCATCGTTCCGGACTGGCTCGACCCGACCGAGCCGGCGGTGATCGAGGCGCAGTGCATCGAGTTCGAGCTCTCGGACGAGGACGAGGCACCCCCGCTCCAGACGCTGTTCACCTTCGATCCCGTCGCCTTCGACGTCGAGGCGTCGCCCGGGGCGCCGGTCCAGGAGCGCACCTACAGCCGCACCTCGCTCCTGGCCGGGCAGGCCTTCTCGGTCGAGGCCTCGGGGTGCTTCCTGTCGGACGCCAGCTCCTCGGCCTACGTCGACGTGGTGGCCGGCTCCGACCTCACCTTCCCGCTCGATGCCGAGTCGCTCTACTTCAGCGGTGAGGGCGAGCTCGACGGCGGTTCGTTCTCGGTGATCACCGCCCTCTCCAACGGCGGCGTGGACTTCTTCGTGTCAGGGGCCGAGGGGGAGGCCGACTCGGTGGAGATCGAGGAGTTCCCCACCGACGTCCCCGCCGGCACCTACAGCTCGGTGGCCTACTGCACCCGTGGCGACGGGGCGACCCTGATGTTCGAGCCGGAGCTGATCGAGGTCACCGGTGACGCTCCGTTCGCCGACGTCGATCTGACGGTCCCGGCCGAGTCCCGCACCGCGACCGTCGCCGGCGGGTCGTGCACCGCCGGGGACGTCGACGCCCTGCTCTGGGGCGCCGATCTCGACGACTTCGACGAGGAGTTCCTCCACGCCGGACCGTCCGGACCGGGCCCGGCGCTGCTGCCCGCAGCCGCCCGAGGGCGCACCGGACCCTCCGCCAGCAGCCTGCTCCTCGGTTCGCGCACCGGCGGCCGATCGCTCTCCGACGACCCGGTCGAGCTCATCGTGACGCCCGCCGCCGACGGCTCGTGGTCCTCCAGCCACGACGCCGGCTTCGACCACGGCCTCGTCGGCTCCTACGCCATGTGCGGCGATCCGCTCGCCGACGGCTTCCTCTACGACGACCAGGCCGCCGATGTGTCGGTGACCGAGGTCCCGCCCACGGTCCCGCCCACCGCGCCGCCCACCGTGCCGCCCACGGTCCCGACCCCCGCCCCGGCCAACGCCGTGGCCGGCTCGCCCACCTACGCCGGCTGACCAGCCGCCGACCGCCTACCCTTCGCCCCGAACTCTCCACGTCAGGACCCACCCATGATCCGTCGCCGCAGCGCCATCTTCCTCGCAGCGGGGCTCCTCGCCCCGCTCGCCCTCGTCGGGTCCCCGGCCGGGGCAGCCCTCGACCAGGACCTGGTCGTCTCGGCCGTCGCCGGTCCTCCCGGGACGGAGGTCACGGTGTCGTCCGCCAGCTGCACGTCGCCCAGCGAGGGCGACGCCAGCCTGTCGGTGTCGCTCTACACCGGCACCGCCCCGAACCAGCAGATCGCCGCGTTCGCCGAGTCCTACGACGGTGAGACCAGCATCACCATCCCGGACTGGGTCGACTCCGCCCAGCCCGCCGTGCTCGAGGCGAGCTGCGTGGTGTACACCGAGACGGACACCGAGGAGATCGCCTACACGCCGGTCGACTTCGACGTGGAGCCCGGTCTCGGCGTTCCCGTGCAGGTGCGGACCTTCAGCCGGACCGAGCTGCTCGCCGGCCAGGGCGTCACGATCACCGGCAACTGCGGCGCCGAACTCGGCGACGGCCTGGTCCAGGCCGTCATCGGCTCGGGCACCGATCAGACCGGCAAGGACATGGCGCTCCAGGCCGGCCAGGGCTACGGGCAGATCAACCCCGACGGCACGTTCGAGCTCGAGCTGTACGTCACCAACGCCTTCGTGAGCCTCGACGCCGACTTCGACGGTGACCAGATCACCGACATCGGCGTGACCGAGGAGCCCATGGACATCCCCGCCGGGGACTACACGGCGTTCGTCTACTGCTCGGACCAGGACGTCGAGTCGCTGCAGTTCCTGGAGCCCCAGGCGCTGGTCGTGACCGGTGATGCCCCCACGGACGGGTCGGACCTGGTCGCCGCCACCACCACCTCCGACGTCACCGCCTCGGGCACCTGCCTGAACGGCGACGTCACCGGCGGGCTCGAGTCCATCTCGATCGATGATCTCAACGGCGGCGCCGACACGCCGACCGACGTGGTGCGCACCAACCGCTTCGCCACCTCCCGCACCGGCGGAGCATCGAGCTCGGTCGTCGCCCGCCGCGCGGCGAGCGCTGACCTGGTCCGGACCAGCGACCTGGGCCGAGCCCTCGCCGGTGACGGCTTCGCCGAGTTCGAGGGCACGCCCGGTGCCGACGGGACCTGGTCGTTCACCGATGCCGCCGGCTTCGACCGTGGCATCGTCATCTCGGTGGCGTCCTGCGGCGATCCCCTGGCCGACGGCTACCTCTACGACCCGCAGGGCGTCGAGGTCGACGTCCAGGTCCCGCCCACGGTCCCGCCGACGGTGCCGCCCACCGTGCCGCCGACGGTCCCGGTCCCGGCCCCTGCGCCGGCCAACGCCGTCTCGGGCACGCCCGACTACGCCGGCTGATCGCCAGGATGGAGCGGTGACGCTCCTGGTCCTGGCCTCCGGCTCCCCGCGCCGCCGCGTGCTGCTCGGGGAGCTCGGCGTGCCCTTCGAGGTCCGTCCCGCGGACATCGACGAGACCCCCGTCGCAGGTGAGACGGCCGACGACCTCGTCCGCCGTCTCGCCGTCGGCAAGGCCGAGGCCGGGCTGGCCGCGGCCACCGAGCGTCCGGTCATTGTGGTGGGCGCCGACACCCTGGTGTCGGTCGATGGCGAGGTGCTCGGCAAGCCGCTCGACGAGGCCGACGCAGCCCGGATGCTGCATCTGCTCTCGGGGTCCCGCCACCAGGTGCTCACCGGTGTGGCCGTGGCCTGGGCCGGGGCGGGCTCGGTCGCTGCGGGGCTCGCGGTCGAGGTCGAGACGACCCACGTCCACATGGCGGTCTGGACCGACGAGCAGATCGACGCCTACGTGGCGTCGGGCGAGCCGATGGACAAGGCCGGCTCCTACGCCATCCAAGAGGTCGGCGACCGGTTCGTCACGCGGATCGAGGGTCGCTTCGACAACGTGGTCGGACTGCCGGTGGAGCGGACCCGACGGATGCTCGTCGACGCCGGGCTCGCCCTGCCCGATCAGCCGCCAGAGGTGTAGGCGTCGGCTCCGGCCCCGAGGAGATCGGGGCTGTCCCGGTCGTGCCAGAAGCCGTCAGGGACGGTGACGGGACGGGGGCCGTGCTGGTGGCCGCGGGGGAGCCCGATGGCGTCCGGCGGCAGGGTGGTGGCCGGGTCCAGCTCGTCGAGGATCGCCTCGAAGCCGTCGAGCGTGTCGGCCTGCACCAGGCGCTTCCGGATGGCCGGACCGACCGGGTAGCCCTGGAGGTACCACCCCACGTGCTTGCGGATGTCCTTCACGCCGACGTGGTCGCCGTGCCAGTCGGCCAGGCGCCGGGCGTGGTCGCGCAGCGCCGCGGACACGACGGCCATCGGCGGGGCGGAGTCGGCCACCTCACCGGCGAACGCGGCAGCCAGGTCGCCGAAGAGCCAGGGCCGACCCAGGCAGCCCCGCCCCACGACCACGCCGTCGCACCCGGTCTCGTCAACCATGCGCAGGGCGTCGGCCGCCACCCAGATGTCGCCGTTGCCGAGGACCGGCACCTCGCGGACGACCTCCTTGAGGCGGGCGATGGCCGACCAGTCGGCGTGGCCGGAGTAGGCCTGCTGCGCGGTGCGGGCGTGGAGGGCGACGGCCGCTGCGCCCTGCGCTTCGGCGATGGGGCCCGCGTCGAGGTGGGTGAGGTGGTCGTCGTCGATGCCCATCCGCAGCTTCACGGTGACCGGGACGTCGCCCGCCCCCGCCACCGCGCCCGCCACGACCTGGGCGAACAGGGTGCGACGCCAGGGCAGTGCCGAGCCGCCGCCGTGGCGGGTGACCTTGCGGACCGGGCAGCCGAAGTTGAGGTCGATGTGCTCGGCGCCGAGCTCGTCGACCAGCTGGCGCGCCGCATCGCGCATCACGGCAGGGTTGGTTCCGTAGAGCTGGATCGACCGGGGCTGCTCCCCGGGGCCGAACCGGGCGAGCGAGTACGTCTTCGCCTGGCGCTCCACCAGGCCGCGGGCCGCGATCATCTCGCTCACGTACAGCCCGGCGCCGTGGGACCGGCACAGGTCGCGGAACACCGCGTTGGTGACGCCGGCCATCGGCGCCAGCACCACCGGCGGCCACACCTCGTGCGGTCCGATCCGGAGCGGCCGGGTCTCGGTGTCGGTGGCGGGAGCGGTCATGACGCCATCCAGCGTGCCAGCCGGCTGCAGAAAACCGAAGTCGGCGGGTCAGGGGTCGATGACGGCCGCCAGGCGGCTGGCGGCGCGGTCGATGATGACGAGGTCGATCACCGGTGCGCCGATGGCGGCGTCGACGATGGCCCGGTCGGCGTGGATCGCCCGAGCGGCCTCTGGGGTCAGGGTCGTGCGGGCGAGCCAGGCGTCGACGGCCGCGAGCAGGGCGCGGTTCTCCTCGATGACCGCCTCGGCGCCGCTCCGGGGCGCCGCTTCGGCGGGATCGCCGGCGACGAGGGGCTCGGTAGCCGACGGGCGGTCCTGCTCGGCCCGCTCGAGGAAGCGGCCGATCGCCTCGCGGGTGATCCGCTGGTTGCGCCGCGCCTTGAAGGCGCCGATCACGAGCTCGGTGCGGGCGACGAGGTGCGGCGCCGACTCCTGGACCACCGGGCTGCGCGGCGTGCCCTGCTCGACCGTGATCACGAGAGCAGGCTCGTCGACGGGGGCGATGGCGGCGCCGACGGGGCCGATGATGGCCACCGCCTCGGCTCGGGTGCTGCGGTCGTCGACCGTCCAGCCCCGTTCGCGGCAGATCTCGACGACCAGCTCCACCACCCACGCGTCGCGCACGGGGACGGCCACCTCGAGCCGCAGCCGGGGAGGACGGCGTTCCACCGGCGGGTCGCCCATCGGCGTGACTGTACGGCCTTCCAGGTTGCCGAAGGGGCCTGCGCCAGCGGGACCTTCGGGCGGGAGGTGCCCCGAGGTGCAGGTCAGCGGGGAAGTGTGGAACTCCGGGGTGGGCGTGCGATGATGGCAACCGTGCGTGCGCCTGGAGCAGTCCCCGCCGACGGCCGGGACCCCGACGACGACTCCCCCAAGGAGGCGTGCGGCGTCTTCGGCGTCTTCGCCCCGAACCAGCCCGTCGCCCACATGACCTACCTGGGGCTCTACGCCCTGCAGCACCGCGGCCAGGAGGCGGCGGGCATGGCGGTCAGCGACTACGAGGACATCACCGTCGTCAAGGACATGGGCCTCGTCGCCCACGTGTTCGACGACCGGACGCTCGCCCCGCTCACCGGCCACCTCGCCATCGGGCACACCCGGTACTCCACCACCGGGTCCAGCTCGTGGCGCAACGCCCAGCCCGTGTACCGCGACGCCGGCCCCACCCAGTTCGCGCTCGGCCACAACGGCAACCTGGTCAACACCGGCGAGCTGGCCGAGGAGGCCGGCATGCTGGCGGGCACCGTCGCCAGCGACAGCGACCTCGTCGCCGAGCTGCTCGCCCTCGAGCTCGAGCGCCTGGAGCTGGCCCGCATCCACGACCCGTCGCTGGTCGCCCCCACGCTCGACGCCGCCCTCATGACGGTGCTGCCCTCGCTGGAGGGAGCGTTCTCGCTGGTGCTCATGGACGAGACCCGCATCATCGGGCTGCGCGACCCCAACGGGTTCCGGCCCCTGTGCCTCGGCCGGCTGGAGCACGGCGGCTGGGTGCTCGCCTCGGAGTCCCCGGCGCTCGATGTGGTCGGCGCCGACTTCGTCCGCGAGATCGAGCCCGGCGAGATGGTCGTGATCGACACCGAAGGCGTCCGGTCCGCCCGCCCCTTCCCGGCCGAGCGCCTCAACCCGAAGCTCTGCGTGTTCGAGTTCGTGTACTTCGCCCGGCCCGACACCCGCCTCTACGGCCGCAGCGTCCACTTCGCCCGCGTCCGCCAGGGCGAGCTCCTCGCCGAGCAGGCGCCCGTCGAGGCCGACATGGTGATGGGCGTCCCGGAGTCCGGCATCCCTGCCGCGGAGGGCTACGCCCGCGCCAGCGGCATCCCCTACGGCCAGGGGCTGGTCAAGAACCGCTACATCGGCCGCACGTTCATCGCCCCGTCGCAGGAGATGCGGGCCCTGGGCGTGCGCATGAAGCTCAACCCGCTGCGGGAGAACCTCCAGGGCAAGCGGGTCGTGGTCGTCGACGACTCCATCGTGCGGGGCACCACCCAGAAGCAGATCGTGAAGATGCTCCGGGAATCGGGGGTGAAGGAGGTCCACCTGCGCCTCACGTCGCCGCCCATCAAGTGGTCGTGCTTCTACGGCATCGACACCGGCGAGCGGTCCGAGCTGCTGGCCAACGGGCTCGAGGTCGACGAGATCCGCCAGTACCTCAACCTGGACTCCATCGCCTTCATCACCCTCGACCGCCTCATCAGCTCCACCGGCACCAGCGGGTCGGGGTTCTGCGACGCCTGCTTCACCGGCAACTACCCGGTGGCCGTCCCGGTCACGCTCAGCAAGGGCGTGCTCGAGGCCGACGACGCGCTCGCCGGCGTCGGGTGCGACCCCACGCCGGTGTCCGTCACCACCGAGGGGCTGTTCGGCAGCGGCCTGCTCCCCGCTGACGAAGCCCGCCGGGACGCGTAGCTGCTGCTCCGTCCTCCCTGTCCGACCTGACGAAGAAGGATCCCGCCTGATGGGTGAGACGTACGAAGCCGCCGGTGTGAGCATCGAGGCCGGCGAAGAAGCGGTGCTGCGCATCAAGGACAAGGTGCGTTCCACGTTCCGCCCCGAGGTGATCGGTGACATCGGCGGGTTCGGCGGGCTGTTCGCCTTCGCCAGCCACCGCTACCGCCACCCGGTGCTGGTGTCGTCCACCGACGGCGTGGGCACCAAGGCGCTCATCGCCCAGGCGTCCGGGCGCTTCGACACCATCGGCGTCGACCTCGTCGCCATGTGCGTCGACGACCTGGTCTGCCAGGGTGCCGAGCCACTGTTCTTCCTCGACTACATCGCCGTCGGCAAGCTCGACCCCGACCACATCGAGCAGCTGGTCGAGGGCGTCGCCGAAGGCTGCCGCCAGGCGGGCTGCGCCCTCATCGGCGGCGAGATGGCCGAGCACCCCGGCGCCATGGACCCCGGCGAGTTCGATCTCGTCGGCTTCTCCGTCGGCGTCGCCGAGCGCGACCAGCTGATCACCGGCGACGACGTCCGCCCCGGCGATGTGATGATCGGCCTGCCGTCGCCGGGCATCCGCTCCAACGGGTACTCGCTCGCACGCCACGTGCTCCTCGACAAGGCCCAGCTGCCGCTCGACGGCCCCGCCTTCGAGGGCGCGCACCACACCCTCGCCGAGGAGCTGCTCACGCCGTCGGTCATCTACGCCCCCGCCGTGCTCGCCCTCCAGCGGGCGGTCGAGGTGCGGGCCGTGTGCCACGTCACCGGCGGCGGCCTCGCCGGCAACCTCACCCGGGTCCTGCCCAAGGGCGTCGACGTGACCGTCGACCCGGGCACCTGGGAGGAGCCCCGGATCTTCGCCGAGATCCGCCGCCACGGCGACATCGATCAGGACGAGATGCGCAAGGTCTTCAACCTCGGCATCGGCATGGTCGTCGTCGTCCCCCAGGAAGAGGTCTACCGAGCGCTCGACGTCCTGCGCAGCAACGGTCAGCGGGCCACCGAGATCGGCAAAGTCACCAAGGGCACCGGCCAGGTCCACTTCACCGCCTGACCCGGACGGGGAAGCGGCGCGCCCACCGAATCCGGGAGCAGGGCAGGAGCACCGACGTCGACGACGACGTAGGTTCCCCGGTCATGGGGTTCGAGACGGTGACCGGGTACTGCTGGCCGCAATCGCAGGTCGGCGGTGGGGCGGTCGGGCTGCACCTGTCGTCGCCCGGCGGACGCGACGTCGCGGTCGAGGTGGCCCGGTGCGGGTGGCGGCGCGAGGTGGTGTGGTCCGACACCGTGCCCTCCGACTTCCACGCAACGCCGCACGGTGCGGCCCAGGACGGGTGCGGCTGGCCGGCGGCGATCGTGCTCGACGTCGATCCGGACTGGCGGAGCGGGTACTACGAGGTCGTCCTGACCGTCGACGTCGAGGGGAAGCAGCGCACGAGCCACGCGTTCTTCGTGGTGCGGCCGCCCACCGGTGCCCCGACGGCGCCGGCGCTGCTGGCGCTGTCGACCAACACGTGGAACGCGTACAACGACTTCGGCGGCAGCCAGCTCTACACCGGCGCCACCTCGGTCTCGTTCCAACGCCCGATGGCGCGGGGCTACCTCCACAAGCCGCCCGGCGAGGGTCGGCGCGTCACCAACCAGGCCCCCTACGACCCGCAGATGACGGCGCAGCGCGGCTACCTGGCCGCACACCACCTCTCCCCCTACGCCGGGTCGGCCGGCTGGCCGGACTGGGAGCTGCCGTTCCTGCAGTGGGCGGAGCGGGAGGGCTACGCGATCGACGTCGTCCTCAACGCCGACCTGGCCGAGCACCCCGGGCTCCTGGCCAAGACGGCGGAGGAGGGCGGCTACTCGCTGTACCTCTCGGTGGGCCACGACGAGTACTGGTCCGGGCACATGCGCGACACCGTCGAGGGCTTCATCGGCCGAGGCGGCCACGCGGCGTTCCTGTCCGGCAACACTGCGTTCTGGCAGGTTCGCCTCGAAGAGCCGACCCCGGAGGGGCCGGCGGCGTCGATGGTCGGGTACAAGGGCTTCTTCAAGAACGACCCGGTGTACGGCACCGACCGCATCGGCGAGCTCACCGCCATGTGGTCCGACAAGGAGATCGGCCGCCCGGAGAACCTGATGACCGGCGTGAGCTTCGTCCGCGGCGGCTACCACCGCATCGGCAAGCGGGCGACGCGAGGTGCGGGTGGCTACACCATCCACCGGGCGGACCACTGGCTGTTCGACGAGACCGGCCTGGACTACGGCGACGTCCTCGGCGGCGAGAGCCGGACGGTCGGCTACGAGTGCGACGGCTGCGACTTCACCTACCGCGACGGCCTGCCCCACCCGACCGGGACCGACAGCACGCCGCTCGACTTCACCATCCTCGGGACCGTCCCCGCCGCCCACTTCACCCGCACCACCGCCACGCGCCCGCCGCCGCCGGACGCGCCCTCGGAGGTCGAGTTCATCGCCGCCCGGGTCGCCGGCGGTGGCCGAGAGCCCGAGGACGTCGAGCGGTTCTCGCACGGCCATGCGGTCCTCGGCACCTACACGTCGCCCGCCGGCGGCGTCGTCGTCACCTCCGGCAGCACCGACTGGGCGCACGGCCTCGTCGGCACCGATCCCGTCGTCGAGCAGGTCACCCGCAACCTCCTCACCCGCCTCGGCGGCGCCCCTTCCGCCCGGCCGTAGGCTCGATCCGTGGGCTTCTTCGACCGGAACCGCAAGGCGCTCCTCGCCGACGGCATCGACCCCGCCCGTCTCCCGCCCGGGCAGTACCGGACGCCCCGCTGGCCGGTGCTGCACGAGGGCCCCGTCCAGCAGGTCGACCTGGGCTCGTGGACCCTGCGGGTGTGGGGCGCGGTGGACCGGGAGCTGCGCCTGTCCTACGACGACCTCGTCGCCCTCGGCGAGGTCGATCTCGTCACGGACCTGCACTGCGTGACCAAGTGGAGCCGCTTCGACACGGCTTGGCGGGGCGTGCCGATCAGCCGGGTGCTCGACGCCGCCGGCCTGAAGCCGACGGCCACCCACACGCTCCAGCACGCGCCGTACGCCTACTCCACGAACCTCCCGCTGGCCGACCTGCTCAGGCCCGAGTGCCTGGTCGCCACCTCAGTCGACGGCGGCCCGATCCCCGCCAATCACGGCGGCCCGATCCGCACCCTGGTCCCGCACCTCTACCTGTGGAAGTCGGTGAAGTGGGTGACCGGCATCCAGGTGCTCGACCACGACGTCGCCGGCTACTGGGAGCAGCGCGGCTACCACGACCGCGGCGACCCGTTCCTGGAGCAGCGCTTCCGCTGAGCGACCGGCGAATCCTGCGAGGTCGAGGGGGCTGGTGGCGAGGCCGACGATCGGCCGAGCGGCGGCGGCCGGGCGGTCGCCGCAACCGGACCTTCAGTCCTGCCAGCCGATCGAGCACCACGTGCGCTTCGAGCAGCTCGGGCAGCGCATCCAGTGGCTGTTCCGGCGACCGGGGAACCACAGGGTCCCGCCCATCCAGCGCAGGCCGAGGTCGGTGAGGTTGATGCGGCTGCGGGCCTCGCACGAGGAGCACTCGACGATGACGGTGCCGGCCTGGCGGGGTCCGGTGGAGTACAACGCGTCCTTGCCGTCGCGGGGCGTCCCCGACCGGATGGTGTCGCGCGCCGCGCTCACCGGGGTCTCGAACAGCGCTCGCCGGCCCTGGGGGTCCAGCGACCGGCGCCTCCCGCCCCGCCCGGCGTCGTCGGAGGAGGCCATCAGCCCTTGCGCCCGAGCAGCTGGTTGGCCAGCTCCCGATACGCCTGGGCGCTCCGGGACTTGGGGGCGTGCGTGAGCACCGACTTGCCGCGGGCGGGGGCCTCGGCGACCTTCACGGATTTGGGCACGAACGGCTCGAGCACCTTGATGTCGTAGGTGCGGCGCACCTGCTCGACCACCTCGTGGGCGAGCTTGGTGCGCCCGTCGAAGAGGGTGGCGATGGCGCCGCGGACCTCGAGGTCCTCGTTCGTGTAGTCCCGCACGTCCTCGATGGTCTCGAGGAGCTGGCCGACGCCGCGCTGGCTGAGCGACTCGCACTGGAGGGGGATGACCACCTCGTCGGCGGCGGTGAGGCCGTTGATGGTGAGGATGCCCAGCGACGGAGGGCAGTCGATGAGCACCCGGTCGTAGCGGTCGCTCACCTTCGACAGCGCCTTGCGCAGCACGTACTCGCGGCCGGTCTTGGTGAGCAGGTTGAGCTCGGCGCCGGCCAGGTCGATGGTCGACGGCAGCAGGTGCAGCACGCCGGCCTTGCCGTCCTTGGCGGGGGTGGGCGTCGGGAGGGCGACGATGGCGTCCTCGGCCTTGACCCGCTTCAGCAGGACGTCGTGGATCGACACCTCGAGCAGGTCGGGGTCGACGCCGCACGCCCAGGTGAGCGAGGCCTGCGGATCGAGGTCCACGAGCAGGATCTTGCGGCCACGCTCGGCCATGGCCACGCCGAGCGCGTGGGTGGAGGTCGTCTTGGCCACGCCGCCCTTCTGGTTGGCGATGGCCAGCACGCGCGTCATGGCATCGAAGTGTGTCAGGCGCAGCTCGGTAGGGTCGACTTCCATGACGAAGGCTGCGCTCATCGACCACCTCCTCGCCCACTCCGTCAAGCGGGGGGACTTCGTCCTCAAGTCCGGCAAGGCCACCTCGTGGTTCATCGATGCCAAGCAGACGACGTGCCGTCCCGACGGCATGTTGCTCGTGGCCGATGCTGCGCTGGAGGCGATGCCCGACGACATCACGGCGGTCGGCGGGCTCACGATGGGCGCCGACGCCATGGCCTTCGTCATCGCTGCGGTCGCCGCCACCCGGGGCCGCCAGCTCCGGGCGTTCAGCGTCCGCAAGGAGGTCAAGGACCACGGCGGCGGGGGGCGCATCGCCGGGGCGCTCGAGCCCGGCGACAAGGTGCTCATCACCGAGGACGCCGTCACGCGGGGCGTGTCGATGCTGGAGGCGGCCGACGTCGTCCGCCAGGCCGGCGCCGAGCCGGTGCTGCTGATGCCGGTGGTGGACCGCGGCGGCACCGTCACCGCCATGGCCGCCGAGCAGGGACTGCCGGTGCTCGCCCTCGTCACCGCCCCCGACCTGGGCTTCCCCTTCGAGGGCCCGGTCTGACCTGACGGTCGCGTCACCCTCGCCTGCCCCAAGGCGGGGGTAAGGTCCCACGCACATCGACCACCCCCGGTGTTTCTCGTTCACCAGACGAAGGACGCTCACCATGGGGACCGATGTCGGTCACGCTGAACCCGCCGCGATGCTCATGCCCAGCGAGGTCGCCTCGCTCTTCGGCGTGACGCCGAGGACCATCGCCCGCTGGGACGCCGCCGGCCTCCTCCCCGGCGAGCGCACCATCGGCGGGCACCGACGGTTCCCTGCGGGGGCCGTCTACGAGCTGCTGGAGTTCCTGGAAGGGGTTGGGGGGCCCTGAAGGGCGGCGGCTAGCGTTCCGGCATGGTTTCGCCCACTGCCGCCTTCTCCGTGACCATCCGCGTCCGGCTCGACAACACGCCGGGGACCCTCGGCAAGCTCGCGGCGGCCATCGGCGGCGTAGGCGGCAACATCGTGGCGCTCGAGGGCTTCGAGGCCCGCGACGAGTACCTCGACGAGGACCTCATCGTGAACTGCATCTCCGAGGCCCACATCGAGGTCGTCGTGGCGTCGCTCGACAACATCGAGGGCCTGGAGGTCATCTCGGTCTCGGACCGCACGTTCGCGATGCACGAGGGCGGCAAGATCGAGGTCCTCGCCCGCATGCCCGTCGCCGATCGCGACGACCTGTCGATGGCGTACACCCCCGGTGTGGCGCGCATCTGCACCGAGATCGAGCAGAGGCCCGAGCGGGTGCACGAGCTCACCATCAAGAAGAACACCGTCGCCATCGTCACCGACGGCACCGCGGTCCTCGGGCTGGGCAACATCGGCCCCGAGGCGGCGCTGCCGGTCATGGAGGGCAAGGCGCTGCTGTTCAAGAACTTCGCCGGCGTCGACGGCTTCCCGATCTGCATCGATGCCGGTGATGCCGACACGCCCATCGAGGACCGGATCGACGCCATCGTCGAGACCGTCGAGCGGATCGCCCCCGTGTTCGGCGGCATCAACCTCGAAGACATCTCGGCTCCGGCCTGCTTCGAGGTCGAGGACCGGCTGCGCGCCTCGCTCGACATCCCGGTCTTCCACGACGACCAGCACGGCACGGCGGTCGTCACCCTCGCCGCCCTGGAGAACTCGCTCAAGATCGTCGGCAAGCGCATGGAGGACCTGCGCATCGTGATCTGTGGGGCGGGCGCCGCCGGCGTGGCCATCGCCAAGATGCTCATCGCCGCCGGGGTCACCAACATCGTGGCCACCGATACCAAGGGCGCCATCCACAAGGGCCGCACGGACCTCAACATCGCCAAGCAGAAGTTCGCGGACATCACGAACCCCGAGCAGATCAGCGGCAGCCTGCGAGACGTGCTCCCCGGCGCCGATGTCTTCATCGGCGTGAGCGCCCCGGACCAGATCGACCAGGACGACCTCCGCAAGATGGCCCACGACCCCATCGTGTTCGCCATGTCGAACCCGAACCCGGAGATCCGCCCGGAGCTGGCGCGGGACCTCGTCGCCGTCATGGCCACCGGCCGCAGCGACTACCCGAACCAGATCAACAACGTGCTGGCCTTCCCGGGCATCTTCCGGGGTGCGCTCGACGCCGGTGCCACCGACGTGACCGAGAACATGAAGCGGGCGGCCGCCACCGCCATCGCCGAGTGCGTGTCGGCGGAGGAGCTGCGTCCCGGCTTCGTCATCCCGTCGGTGTTCGACACGCGGGTGGGGGAGCGGGTGGCGCTGGCCGTCGCCGAGGCGGCCCGGGCCGACGGCGTCTGCCGCGACCAGCGCTGACGGGCAGGCATCGCGTGGCACGGTCGGGTGCGCCGCTCAAGGCCGTCACCTTCGACTTCTGGAACACCCTGCTCGACGCCGAGACGGCGGGCATCCGCGACCGCAGGCTCACCGCCAAGCTGGGGGTGCTGGCCGAGGCGGGCTTCGACGTCGACGGCGAGATCGTCCGCGGCGCCATGCGCCACGCCGGGCAGCAGTTCGATCGCCGGTGGCGCGAGAACCAGTACTACGGGGCCCAGCACGCGATCGACGACATCGTCGAGCAGCTGGGCATCGACGCCTCCCCGGAGCTGCGCGCCGGGCTCCTCGCCACCATCACCGATCCGGATCCGGCCCACGACCCCAAGCCCACGCCGCACATCGGCGAGGCGCTCGAGGGCCTGCGGTCCGCCGGCATCCGCATCGGGATCATCTGCGATGTGGGCCTCGCCCCGTCGACGACGCTGCGACGGTTCCTCGTCGGCCACGGCCTGCTCGAGTACTTCGACCACTGGTCCTTCAGCGACGAGGTGGGGACGTTCAAGCCCGATCCCGCGATCTTCGACCACGCGCTCACCGGCCTCGGCGGCATCGCACCGGGCGAGGCGGCTCACGTCGGCGATCTCCGCCGCACCGACATCGCGGGCGCCCAGGGTCACGGCGTGTTCGCCGTGCGCTACGCCGGGATCTTCGGCGACCCGGGTCGCGCCGAGGACGGGTCCGACGGGGTCGAGGGCGATGCCGTCATCGCCGACCACGCCGATCTGCTCGCCGCTCTCGGCCTCGCCTGAGCCACCCGGATCGGGCCGGTTCGCGCCGCGTGGCGCGGGCGGCGGAGGTGACGGGATTCAGCTCGGGTCGGCCGAGAGGTGGGTGGTGAGGAAGGCGGCCATGGCCTCGATGGCTTCGCCGGCCTCGGGGACGAGGTCGACGGGGAACGCCTGGAACACGTGGATCATGTCGGGCCACTCGCGCAGCTCGGCCGAACCGCCGGCGGCCTCCACGCCATCGACGAGGTTCCGGCTGTCGTCGAACAGCACCTCGTCGCTGCCGACGTCGACCCGGATCGGCGGCAGACCGCCGAGGTCGCCGAAGACCGGCGATGCGTAGGGCGTGCGGGCGTCGGTGCCGGCGAGGTACGCCTCGGCCGCCTGGGTGAGCGACCGGTCGGTGAGCATCGGGTCGAGCTCGGCCCGCGATCGGTACGACCCGGCGGACTGGGTGAGGTCCACCCACGGGGAGATCAGCGCCACGGCCACCGGCTGGGCGCCCGCCCGGTCCCGCAGGGCGAGCGCGGCGGCCGCCGACAGCCCGCCACCGGCCGAGTCGCCGGCGAGGGCGATGCGGGCGGGCGCCAGCTGGTCGAACGCCAGCAGGGCATCGCTGAGCCCGGCCGGGAACGGGTCCTCCGGTGCGAGCCGGTAGTCGAGGACGACGACGGCACGGCTCGAAGCCACGGCGAGCGATCCGGCGAGGCCGCGGTGCGTGTCGGGCGACCCGGCCGTGTAGCTGCCGCCGTGGAGGTAGAGGATGACCTCGTCGTCGGGTGCGCCGTCGGGCGTGAGCCGCTCCGCCGTACGGTTCGCCAGCTCGATCGCCTCGACGGTCACGCCGCCGGGTGCTGGGGGCGACCCGGCGAGCGCCGCCAGGTTGGCCCGCCGTTCGAGGAGCGTCGACTCCTGGTCCTTCGTGGCGCCGATCAGCTGGCGGATGACATCGATTCCGGGATGGGCCATGGCTCGGCATCGTAGGGTCCCGCCCTGATGAGCGACCGATACGCCGGACTGCCGATCACCGACGACGATGCGGCCATCGCCGCCGCCCTCGAGGACGTGAGCGTGCCCACGCTGCTCGTCTCGCTCGTCCACCTCACCGGCGACGCATCGATCCTCCGGGGGCCGCTCCGACCAGCAGGGATCTACCTCAACGAGGTGCAGGGCTTCATGAGCCCCGACGACCAGGCGGCCGCCCGCGCCTTCGCCCTCGAGAAGATCATCGAGTTCCGCGACGGAGGCTGCGTGCTCCCGCCGCCGCCCGACGCGGAGGTCGTGAAGGAGGCGATGGCGTTCCTCATCGCCGGCGAGATCCCCGACGAGTACGTGCCGATGATGCTCGAGGAGCTGGCCATCCAGGGCGACGATGAGCGCGAGGTCGACCTCCGCGCCGTCGACGAGGACGAGCGTGACGCGTTCCACGTCGTGATCATCGGTGCTGGCATGTCGGGGCTGCTCGCCGGCATCCGACTGGCTGCGGCAGGCATCCCGTTCACGATCATCGAGAAGAACGCCGATGTGGGCGGCACGTGGTTCGAGAACCGCTACCCGGGCTGCCGGGTCGACGTCGGCAACCACTTCTACTCGTACTCGTTCGCCCCGGACGATGGCTGGACCGAGTTCTTCGCCCAGCAGCCCGAGCTGCAGGCGTACTTCCGCCGCTGCATGGTCGACCACGGCATCGCCGACCACATCCGCTTCGAGACCGAGGTCCGGTCCGCGACCTGGGACGAGGCGACCAGCACCTGGACCGTCGCCACCGACGGCCAGCAGCTCACCGCCGACGCCGTGATCAGCGCGGTCGGTCAGCTCAACCGGCCCGCTCTGCCCGACATCGCCGGCCGGGACTCGTTCGAGGGCGTCGCCATGCACTCGGCGCGGTGGATCGACGGCACCGACCTCGCCGGCAAGCGGGTGGCCGTGGTGGGCACCGGTGCAAGCGCCTTCCAGATCGTGCCGACCATCGCCGGCGAGGTCGAGCACCTGACGGTCTTCCAGCGCTCGGCGCCGTGGATGTTCCCCAACCCGAACTACCACGAGCAGGTCGGCCCCGGCGTCCGGTGGGCCATCCAGCACCTGCCGTACTACGGCCGCTGGTACCGCTTCCTGTTGTTCTGGCCGGCCTGCGACGGCGGCATGATCGCCATGACCAAGGACCCGGACTACGCCGATCCGGAGCACGGCATCAGCGACATCAACGACGCCGCCAGGGACATGTTCACCCAGTGGATGCGCGACCAGGTCGGTGACGACGACGAGCTGTTCGCCAAGGTCGTGCCCGACTACGTGTGCCTCGGCAAGCGCACCCTGCAGGACAACGGCAGCTGGCTCGCGGCGCTCACCCGCCCGAACGTGGACCTGGTCACCGAGCCCATCGCCGAGATCACGCCGACCGGGATCCGTACGGCCGACGGCACCGACCACGAGGTCGACGTGATCGTCTACGCCACCGGCTTCCACGCCAACCGCTACCTCTGGCCGATGGACATCGTCGGTCGCGGCGGCGCCGTGCTCGCCGAGCAGTGGGGCGAGCGGCCGACGGCGCTGCTCGGGATCACGGTCCCGAACTTCCCGAACCTGTTCTGCCTGTACGGCCCCGGCACCAACCTGGCCAGCGGCGGCAGCCTGATCTTCCACTCGGAGTGCCAGGTCCGCTACGTGGTGGGCTGCCTGGCGACGCTGCTCGGCGACGGCGTGTCGTCCATGGAGGTCCGCCAGGGCGCGCACGACGAGTACAACGAGCGCCTCCAGGCCCGCATGCAGGAGATGGTGTGGAGCCACCCCAGCATCACGACGAGCTGGTACCGCAACGCAGCGGGCGAGACCTACATCCTCAGCCCCTGGCGCCTGGTGGACTACTGGGCCTGGACCAAGGCCCCCGACCCGGACCACTTCGACCTGCGCTGAGCGGTCACCCTGACTCGCACCCGCGGCCGCTGTCCATCGAATGCGGTCGCCGGTAGCGTTTCGGGGATGAGCACCGACGTCGTCGCCACGATCGACCGCCTCCGGGCCACCTTCGACTCCGGTCGGACGGCCGACCTGGGGTGGCGCAAGCGGCAGCTCCAGGGCGTGATCGACCTGGTCCGGGAGAACGAGCAGCAGCTCTCCGACGCCCTCGCCGCCGACCTGGGCAAGCCGGCGTTCGACACGTGGCTCACCGAGCTCAACCTGGTCAAGGACGAGGCGGCACACGCCCTCAAGCACCTCGGGGGCTGGTCCCGAAAGACCAAGCGATCGGTGCCGCTCGTCGCCCAGCCGGCCAAGGCCTGGACCGAGCCCCAGCCGCTCGGCACCGTGTTGATCATCGCCCCGTGGAACTACCCGCTCCAGCTCCTCCTCGCGCCCGCCGTCGCCGCGCTGGCTGCGGGCAACGCCGTGGTGCTGAAGCCGTCGGAGCTGGCCCCGGCCACGTCGGCCGCCGTGGCCGAACTGGTGCCGAAGTACCTCGACACCGATGCCGTCGCCGTCGTCGAGGGCGGGGTTCCCGAGACCACCGAGCTGCTGGCCGAGGCCTGGGACCACATCCTCTACACCGGCTCCACCCGGGTCGGGCAGGTCGTGATGGAGGCGGCGGCCAAGCACCTCACGCCCGTCACCTTGGAGCTGGGCGGCAAGAGCCCGACCATCATCGCCGCCGACGCCAACCTCGCCGTCGCCGCCCGTCGGGTGGCGTGGGCGAAGATCCTCAACGCCGGCCAGACCTGCATCGCTCCCGACTACCTGCTCGTCGAGCAGTCGGTCAGCGACGAGTTCGCCCGCCTGGTGGTCGACGAGCTCGCCGGCTTCCGTGACCAGGCCCCAGCCACCTCCATCGTCAACGAACACCACCTCGAGCGCCTCGAGGGCCTGCTCGACGGCCACGGCGGCGAGGAGCTGCTCCCCCGCAAGACCGACCGCGACACCCGGGTCATGGCACCGGTCGTCGTGCGCTCGCCCGACCCGGCCTCGCCCGTGATGCAGGAGGAGATCTTCGGACCGATCCTCCCGTTCATCGAGGTCGCCTCCGTGGACGAGGCCATCGCGTTCATCAAGGCCCGGCCGCGCCCGCTGGCGCTCTACCTGTTCACGTCGTCGAAGACGACCGAGCGCCAGGTGCTGGACCAGACCCACGCCGGGTCGGTGTGCATCAACCACCTCGTGTACCAGGCCGCGGTGACCGATCTTCCCTTCGGCGGCATCGGCCCGAGCGGCATGGGGGCGTACCACGGCAAGGCCGGGTTCGACACCTTCAGCCACACCAAGTCGGTGCTCAAGCGCCCCACCTGGACCGATCCCGGCTTCGCCTACCCGCCCTACACGGACCAGATCCAGAAGGTCCTCAAGTTCCTCACCCGCTGGTAGCCGGGCAGCCTGGGCCGAGCGTCCGTAACCTGGACCCGTGCCCGCGGAGCTGAACCACACGATCGTCCACGCCGAGGACCCGGTCGCCTCGGCCACGTTCCTCACGGAGGTGCTCGGTCTGGACCCGCCGGTCCCGTTCGGACCGTTCCAGGTGGTGGTCACGGGCAACGGCGCCAGCCTGGACTTCATCGACGCCGGCGGCGAGCCGTTCGACTCGCAGCACTACTCGTTCCTGGTCACCGACGACGAGTACCCCGTGGTCCGCGACCGGGTCCTGGCACGGGGCCTCGACACGTGGGGCGATCCGGGACGGACCGAACCCGGCGGGGAGTATCGCCACAACGGCGGCACCGGCTTCTACTTCTGCGGCCCGAGCGGCCACTTCCTCGAGATCCAGACCCGTCCCTACCTGTGACGGCGTCCCGCACAGACCCTCGGCTCAGCGTCAGGTCGCCTTGGCCGAGTAGGTCGGGAGGTTGAGGATCGTCTTCACGCCGGGGTCGGCCGCGACCACGTTGGGGATGGCGTTGAGGACGTGCATGGCGGTGGCCAGGCAGCCGGCGTGGTTGTGGTCGCCGTGGTCCGAGCTGAGCTCCAGCTCCGCCTTCAGGTTGGGCTCGCCGCCGATGAGGATGCGGTAGCCCGCGCCCTGCGGCCACTCGGGTGCGTCCTCGTCGCGCAGGCGGGTGACGTGCTCGACCACGATGCGCTCCTCGCCACCCGCCACACCGATGATCTCGAAGCGCATGCCCGAGATGGTCCCCTCGGCCACCGTGCCCGAGGCGATCTCGATGTCGGTCGGCGCGTAGATGACCTCGTTGCGCTCGGTGATCTCATCGAGGGCGAGCCCGATGCCGGCGGCCACCAGCTCGATGACCGCACCCCAGCCGAGGGAGGTCGACCCGGGCGAGAGCAGCAGCGAGTGGCTGGGGTCGGGCTTGCCGAAGCCCATGATCTCGAACATGGTGAACGGGTTGTCCCACGTGGCGTAGTTGACGATCTCCATCATGCGGATCGTGTCGACCTCCTTGCACAGGGCAGCGAGGTGGATCGCCAGCCCGGCGTTGCCGAAGCCCGGGTCGATCCCGCTGTTGTAGAAGCTGCTCCCGCCTTCCTGACACGCCGCCTCGAGCCGGTCGAGGACGCCGTCGCCGGCCGCTGCGGGGTACAGCAGCGGCACGAACGAGGTGCCCACCACGTTCTTGCCGCCGGCGAGCATCCGGCAGAGGTCATCGACGACCGCGTCGGGCCGGATGTCGGAGCTGGCGGTGTAGCAGATGGCGTCTGCGTCGAGGGCGAGCAGGGCGTCGACGTCCTGGGTGGCGATGACCCCGGTGGGCTCGATGCCGCAGAGCGTCCCGGCGTCCTGGCCGGCCTTCGCGTCCGAGTGGACCCAGAGCCCGACGAGCTCGAGGTCCGGGTGGGCGACGATGCCCGGGACGGCGTGGATGCCGACGGTGCCCGTGGCCCACTGGATGACCTTGATCGGCTCGTTGCCTGACATGCGGCCTGCTTCCCCTGGTCGTGCTCGCGGCGGGGGGCGGCGAGCTGAACTAGAACAGGTTCTAGTTCAGGAACCAGGGGGATGCGCATGGATGTCGGAGTGTTCGTACCGCTGGGCAACGGCAACGCGACGTCGGAGATCCTCCGCGCCGTGGGCCGCTCGGTCGAGGACCGCGGCTTCGAGTCGATCTGGGTGCCCGAGCACGTCGTCCTCTTCGAGGACTACGCCTCGGCCTACCCCTACTCGCCCGACGGGAAGTTCCCGGGCGGTGCCGACACCGGCATGCTCGAGCCGCTCACCGCGCTCACCTACCTCGCCGCGGTCACCGACCGGGTCCGCCTGGGCACGGCGATCTGCCTCGTGCCCCAGCGCAACCCCGTGTACACCGCCAAGCAGGTGACCGACCTCGACAACCTGAGCGGTGGCCGCGCCGAGTTCGGCATCGGGGTCGGTTGGCTGCGCGAGGAGTTCGAGGCCCTCGGTGTTCCGTTCGAGCGACGGGGCCAGCGCACCGACGAGCACCTGGAGGTCATGAAGAGCCTGTGGACCCAGGAGACCTCGGAGTTCCACGGCGAGCTGTACGACCTGCCCGCCTGCTCGATGTACCCCAAGCCGGTCCAGACGCCCCACCCGCCCATCCACGTCGGCGGCGAGAGCGATGCGGCGATGCGGCGCGTGGCCCGCCTCGGCCAGGGGTGGTTCTCGTTCAACCGGCTCCCCGGTGATCTGGCGGAGCCGCTCGGGCGCCTCGACCCGATCCTCGCCGAGCACGGGCGTCGCCGAGAGGACATCGTCCTCACCGTGTGCCCGTACTTCAACCCGGTCACCCCGGAGATGGTCGAGCAGTACGCCGAGGTCGGCGTCGACCGCCTCGTGGTCCTCTGCTTGGCCTTCGACACCGCCACCCTCGAAGCGCAGCTCGACGACCTCGCCCGCGACGTCCTCGAACCGGCCCGAGCCCTCTGACCAGCTCTCGGGCCCCTCAGCCGCGCTCGTTGCCCTGGAGGTGGCCGATGACGTGGGCGTGGAGGTGGCTGCGGATGCCGGCGATGCCGGGGCCGGCCTTGCCGCTCATGGCGGCGGCGTAGGCGACGGCGCGAGGGAGGACGTCGGCCTCCGGTGCGAGCTCCTGCACGATCCCGGCGGCGAGGGCGTCGGCACCGGGGTAGCGGCGGCCGGTGACCATCGCCTCGTGGGCGGTCATCGGCGGGAGGCGGGCCGGGATCAGGGCGTTCATGCCGTCGGTGAAGGGCATGCCGAGGTCGACCTCGGGCAGGCACCAGTACCCGCGGTCCTCGCGCATGATCCGGTGGTCGGTGCAGATGGCGAGCATGGCGCCGGCGGCGAAGGTGTGGCCGTTCTGGGCGGCGACGGTGACGCAGGGCATCGTCAAGATCCTGGTGAAGAGGCTGTGCACCCGGAACAGGTAGGGCCCGAAGTCGTTCGGGTTGGCCCCGAGGTGGTCGAGGTCGAGTCCGTTCGAGAAGAACTTCCCGGTTCCGGTGATCACCAGCGCCTTGGGGCCTTCGGCGGACTCGACCGTCCCGAGGGCATCGAGGTAGGCGTCGAGCATCGCAGGGGACAACCGGTTCTCGTCGTCGTCCATCTGGAGGATGAACACATCGCCGTCGCGCTGGAGTTCGAGCATGGGAGGAAGGTAGCCGTCCGCGCCGAGGTAGGTTCGCCCCGCATGGCACCACGGATCGGTCGGCCCCAGGCGGAGGTGGCACCGTGACGCACCCGACCACCGGCGAACCGACGGGCACCGAGGCGACGATGTTCGATGTCGCAGCCGAGCGGGTGGCCGGCGGCGCCGATGCAGCGGTGGAGGCGGCGGCGATCGTGGCCGCCATGACCGCCGAGGAGCAGCGGTGGTGCCTCGACGGCGACCATCCCTTCTGGGCCGACCTGTCCGAGATGGGTCAGGGCGGGTACCACCAGCGCACCTTCCCGGCCGCCCGGGTGGCGCGTCTGGGCGTGCCCGGGTTCGCGTTCTCCGACGGCCCTCGGGGGGTGGTGATCGGTCCGGCCACGGCGTTCCCGGTGACCATGGCTCGCGGGGCCACGTGGGACGTCGACCTCGAGGAGCGCATCGGCGAGGCCATCGGCGTCGAGCTCCGGGCCATCGGCGCCACCCTGTTCGGCGGCGTCTGCGTCAACGTCTTGCGCCACCCGGCCTGGGGCCGCGCCCAGGAGACCTACGGCGAGGACCCGGTCCACGTGGGCGAGATGGGCGCGGCCATCACCCGTGGGGTGCAGCGCCACGCGATGGCGTGCGTCAAGCACTTCGCCGCCAACTCGATGGAGAACACCCGCTTCTCCGTCGACGTGACCATCGACGAGGTGGCGCTGCACGAGGTGTACCTGCCGCACTTCCGGCGCATCGTGGACGAGGGCGTGGCCTCGGTGATGAGCGCGTACAACGCGGTCAACGGCGAGTGGTGCGGGCAGAGCCGGACCCTCCTGCACGACATCTTGCGCGAGCAGTGGGGGTTCGAGGGCTTCGTGATCTCGGACTGGATCTTCGGGCTGCGCGACGCCGGCGCATCGGTCCGCGCCGGGCTCGACGTCGAGATGCCCTACCGGATGATCCGCGCCTTCGGCCTTGAGGACGACCTTGCTGCCGGCGAGTGCACGACCGACGAGATCGCCACCGCCGCGACCCGGGTGGTGGCCACCCTGCTGCGGTTCCATCCGGTGCTGACCCAGCCCCGGCCGCCGATCGACGTCCTGGCCCAGCCGGCGCACCGCGCGCTGGCCCGCGAGGCGGCGGCCAAGGCGATCGTCCTGCTGCGCAACGAGCCGGTCGACGGCACGCCGGTGCTGCCGCTCGATGCGGCGTCGCTGCGCTCGGTGGCGGTGGTCGGGCGGCTCGCCGCGGTGCGCAACCTGGGCGACGGCGGGTCGAGCGACGTGTGGGCGCCCTCGGTGGTCACCCCGCTCGACGGTCTCCGCGCCGCCCTTCCGGACGCCGACGTGGTGCACGCGGAGGACGACGCGTCGATCGCTGCGGGTGCCCAGGTCGCTGTCGTCGTGGTCGGGTACACGAAGGCCGATGAAGGCGAGTTCATCGGCGACAGCGGCACCGCCCACCTGGTGGCGCTGATGCCGGCCGCTGATGAGCCCGAGGTCGTCGCCGCCTACGAGGCGACCCGAGCTGCCGAGGAGCACGTGTTCCTGCCGCCAGCGGATGCCGGTGGCCGCGACGGCTTCGGCTTCGCCAAGGGCGGCGACCGCCGTTCGCTGCGCCTCCGAGACGAGGACGAGGCGCTCATCGCCGCGGTCGCGGCGGCCAACCCCCGCACCGTGGTGTGCCTCGTGGCCGGCAGCGCCGTCCTCACCGGCAGCTGGGACCGGACCGTGCCGGCGCTGGTCCAGTCCTGGTATGCCGGCATGGAGGGCGGACACGCGCTGGCCGACGTCCTCCTCGGCCTGGCGGAGCCCTCGGGCCGGCTGCCGTTCTCCGTGCCCACCGATCCCGCGCACCTCCCGGACTTCGATCCGGATGCCGTCGAGGCCACCTACGACGGCGCGCACGGGTACGGGAAGCTGGCCGCCGACGGCCACGTTCCGGCCCACCCGTTCGGGTTCGGGCTCAGCTACACGGACCTCTCGCTGCTCGGCATCGGTGCCGTCCAGCACGGCGACGAGATCGTGGCCACCACCACCGCCGTCAACGCCGGGAAGCGGGCCGGCGTGGAGGTCGTCCAGGCGTACGCGTCGGTGGGCGATGCCCCGGCCAAGCTCGTCGGGTTCATCCGGGTGGAGCTCGATCCGGGCGAGCGGAAGGTCGTCGAGGTCCGCTTCCCGCTCGCCCGGCTCGCCCGCTGGGATCCGGAGGTCCACGGCTGGGCGGCGGTCACCGGTCCGGTCCAGGTGGCGCTGGCGCGCCACGCGGGTGACCCCGCGGCGACGGCGGTGCCCGTCCACCTGGACGCCCCCGGCTGAGGGCCGAACCACCGCCGCCCGGTACGATCGCTCCTCGGCGGGTCCACACGAGGGGAGAATCCGTGGCCAACCGACAGTCGCTCCAGGTGCGCGCCGGCACCGGCCCGGTCCGCCGCATCGGCGCGCTGGGCATCCGGTTCCTGCGGGACCCGCAGTTCCGCAACGTCACCATGGACATGCTGAACAAGCAGACGCGCGACCGCTCGGAGCGCTTCGAGGTGGAGTCCGACGAGCTGACCTTCGACGTGTCGTGGCTCGCCGGCAAGCGGATCTACTTCATCGGTGGCTGCGAGTTCTCCCGCGTGGGCATCTCGCTCACCGGCCTGGGGGCGGAGATCTACCACACGTTCGAGGAGGGGGCGGCCACCGATCCGCTCCTCGAGCTGTCCCGGCCCGACAGCGCGTTCTGGGCGTTCGGCGCCGACGTGCTGGTGGTCTCGCAGGCCAGCCAGGCCGGCAGCGTGCTCCAGCGGATGCAGTGGGATCCCCTCTCGGCCACCAAGGAGAGCCAGGAGTCCGATCTGGCGATGCTGCGCGAGCAGCTCCGCCAGACCATCCTCGCCGCCCGCAAGGTGCACACCGGCCCCATCTTCCTCATGACCCATCCGCTGGCGTACCGCCCGGCGCTCGGGATCAACGAGCACCTCTCGTTCCCCGGCTGCTACTCGCTCGCCGAGCTGCTGCGGCTCCAGGAGCTGCAGATCTACGAGCTCGCCCGCGAGTTCGAGCACGTCGTGGTCATCAACGTCGACCTGGATTCGGAGCCGATGGGCAACGAGGCCAACTACGAGACCGAGCGGGCCAACGGCTTCTACGAGCACTTCACCGACACCGGCACCAAGCGGATGGTCGACGCCCTGCTGCGCCGGCTCTACGCCCTGGAGCCCGGCGCCCGGCGCATCAAGTGCGTGGCCCTCGACCTCGACAACACCATGTGGAACGGCGTGCTCCGCGAGGACGGCCCCGACGGGGTCCGGCCGCGAGGGTGCTACCAGTCGGTCATGCGGATGCTCGCCGCCCGCGGGATCCTCATCACGATCGTGTCGAAGAACGACGTCGAGGAGGAGCAGTTCCTGCCGGTGCTGCTCGGCCAGGAGCTCTACGACACCCTCAGCGCCACCAAGCTCAGCTGGGGGGCCAAGTCGGCATCCATCGCCGAGCTGGCGAAGGAGCTGAACATCGGCATCGACTCGATCGCCTTCTTCGACGACAACGAGCGGGAGCGGGCGGAGGTCGAGCTCAACGCCCCGGGCGTCCTGGTCCTGTCGGACGCAGACATCGCCGGGAGCCTGGCGATGCCGGAGTTCCAGCCGCTCGGCGCGGTGACGGCCGACGGTGCCCGCCGCGGCGAGCGGTACAAGACGGCGGCCGCCCGGTCCGAAGCGGCGGCTGATGCCGAGTCCGGCGACCTCGAGGGCTTCCTCCTCCAGAGCGGGCTCAAGCTCACCGTGCGGCCACCGGTCGCCGGCGAACTGGCCCGGGCCGCCGAGATGGCGGCGCGGACCAACCAGCTGAACGCCACCTTGGCCCGGACCGACCTGCCCACCCTCCAGGGCTGGGTGGCCGACGGCTACCTCGTGCGCGTCGCCGAGCTGGAGGACCGCTTCGGCGACTACGGGCTCATCGGCGTCGCGGTCAGCGGACGCGACGGCGCCGACCACCGGCTCCACGAGCTGGCCATCAGCTGCCGGGCCATGGGTCGCTCGGTGGAGGCGGCGCTCATCGGCGCCATCGCCGACGCAGCGGCCGACGAGGGCGCGGACCAGGTCGTGCTGCCGTTCACCCGAGGCAGTCGCAACGCCGAGCTCGAGCGCATCCTGCGGGGGATCGGGTTCGAGGAGGCCGGCACCGAAGGCGATCTCGTGAACCTGGTGCTGCCGGTCGGCACCGACATCGAGATCCCCGCCTGGCTGGCGCTCGAGACCAGCTGAGCGTGGATCGGGGCCTGGTGCGCACCGGCGGGGTCACGTGACCGCCCACGGCCCCGAGCCGGCCACCGGCAGGCCGCTGGGCATCGGACCCCGGCCTTGGCGCGAGATCGGGGCGCTCGGCTGGCGGTTCGTGCGCGACACCCAGTTCCGGAACGTCACCGTGGACATGCTCCACCGGCAGGTCCGCGGCCGGTACGGGGGCTACGTCACCGAGCCGGAGACGTTCGCGTTCGACGTGTCCTGGCTGGTGGGCAAGCGGGTGTACCTCATCGGCGGGTGCGAGCTCGTGGGCATGAGCGTCGGGCTGCGCAGCCTCGGCGCCGCCACCTACGCCACGTTCGAGCAGGGCGCCGCCACCGATCCCGGCCAGGAGCTCGCCCGGCTCGACAGCGCGTTCTGGGACTACGGCGCGGACGTCCTCGTCATCTCCCACGCGAGCCGCACGGGGGCGCTCCTCGAGCGGATGCAGGCGGACCCGCTGGCCTGCACCCGGGCCAGCCAGGAGGCCGATCTGGCGCTGCTCGCCGAGGAGCTCCGCCACGCCATCGCCGCCGCCCGCCGCGTCCACGACGGGCCGGTCTTCGTGCTCACCCACCCCATCGCGTACCGCCCGGCGCTCGGCGTCAACGAGCACCTGTCGTTCCCCGACGCCTACTCGTTCGCCGAGATCCTGCGCCTCCACTCCCTCCAGGTGTACGAGCTGGCCCGCGAGCTCGACCACGTCGTCGTGATCGACGTCGACCTCGAGGCCGCCGGCCAGGACAGCACCGTCAACTACGAGACCGAGCGGGCGAACGGGTACTACGAGCACTTCACCGACGACGGCGTGCAGCGGATGATCCGGCGCATCGTCCGCCAGCTCTACGCGCTCGAGCCGGCGGTGCGCCGCATCAAGTGCGTCGCCGTCGACCTCGACGAGACCATGTGGACCGGCGTGCTGCGGGAGGACGGGCCCGACGGCGTGAAGCCCCGCTCGTCCTACCAGTCGGTGCTGCGGATGCTGAGCGCCCGGGGGATCCTGCTCGCCGTGGTCTCGAAGAACGACGCCGCCGAAGCCGAGCTGCTCCCCGATCTGCTCGGCCAGCACCTCGTCGACCAGCTCAGCGCGGTCAAGCTGGGGTGGGGCGCGAAGTCGGCAGCGCTCGCGGAACTGGCCGGCGAGCTGAACATCGGCCTGGACTCGATCGCCTTCTTCGACGACAACCCGCGTGAGCGAGCCGAGGTCCGCCAGAACGCCCCCGACGTGCTGGTCCTCTCCGACGCCGACCTGGTGGGCAGCCTGGAGCGGCCCGAGTTCCAGCCGCTCGGCGCCGTCACCCCCGATGGCGGCCGCCGCACCGAGCGGTACCGGGCCGGAGCGGTTCGCGCCGAGGCGGTGGCCGCATCCGGCGACCTCGACGGCTTCCTCCTCGAAAGCGGCCTGCAGCTGACGGTCCGTCCGCCCGGGGCGGGGGAGCTCGCCCGGGTGGCGGAGCTGGCCGCCCGCTCCAACCAGCTCAACGCCACGCTCGCCCGCACCGACCTGCCCACGCTGCAGCGCTGGGTGGCCGACGGCGCCGTCGTGCGCGTCGCCTCGCTCGTCGACCGCTTCGGTGACTACGGCCTGATCGGCGCTGCCGTGAGCCGGCCGAGCGGGTCGACCGGGCCGGACCGGCGGCTGCACGAGCTGACGGTCAGCTGCCGGGCCATGGGCCGGTCGGTGGAGGCGGCGCTCGTCGCAGCCATGGCGCAGCAGGCCGCGGCCGAGGGCGCGGAGCGACTCGTGGTCCCGTTCACCCGGGGCGCACGCAACGCCGAGCTCGAGCGGATCCTGCGGGCGATCGGGTTCGAGGAGGTGGCCGCCGACGGCGACCAGCTCGAGCTGGCCCTCGCCCTACCGGCAGACATCGCCCTCCCGCCCTGGCTCGAGGTCCAGAGCCGCTGACGCGCCCGTGGCTCGGCGGGGCGCGGCTCAGGCGGCGGGCGGTCCGGTGGTGACAGGCCGGCCCGCCGGTTCGGTGGCTGGAGCTCGTCGTTGCGAGCAGCTGCCTTCCCGGCGATCCAACGGGATCGGGTCCGAGCTGAGGGCAGAGTCGGGTGTCCGTTCGTCGGTGACCGGCACGGGCTCGTTGCGGTGGAAGGAGAGGTCGCTGAGGCGCATGGGCTCACCGAGCGGCGGCTGGTAGTGAGGTGGGTCGAGGCCGATGGCCCGAGCCGCTTCCACCGCACCCTCGCCCGGTGTGGTGGTGGCCGGCCGCCGTCCGGCGTCGCGTACCGGCGGGGCAGGGGTGCCGCAGGGGTGCAGGAGCCGATGGTGCTGGTCGCGGAACTCGATGGTTCCGGAGGCGCCGGGGCGCAGGTCGGGGTTGCCGGTGACGGCCAAGAGGCCGAGGTGGTGCTCTCGGTGGCGGCGGGAGCACAAACACACGAGGTTCCAGGTCTCCGTGGGCCCACCGTCTTCCCAGTGCCAGATGTGGTGGATCTCCAGTCCGATCGTCGATCCGCAGCCGGGGGTGCGGCAGCCGCCGTCTCGGTGCTCGATGGCGCGTCGGAGCCGCCGGTTGATGGTGCGGGTGGTGCGACCGGCGCCGATGGGTGCGAGCCCTTGGTGGACGAGGCCGCGCAGCGCCGCGTCGCACAGGATCTGGCGCCGCTGGTGGTCCGGGAGCGGTAGCCCGAGGTGCGTCATGAGCTGCATGGCCCCATCGGGCCCGGCTTCGAGGTGCACGTGCACCAAGTACCGGTCTGAGCCGGGTCGAGCCGTTTGACCGGCGGACAGCGAGTCACGGGCCATCGCCACGAGCGCATCGGCCCGTGACACGGGCGGCACCGTGGACCCTTCGGGGGCTTCGGCCCTGCGCTGCCGGTAGAGGTCGTCTTGTTTGGCCCGGATGGCGTGGTCGAACTCGGCGCCTTCATCCTCCGGCAGCCGACCGCCGAACCACCAGCCCAGCTCATCGGTCCCCGTGGACACCTCCCGACGCTCGGTGACCCGGCCGTCGTCCCTGCCGGGCTTCTCGAACCCGTAGCGCGGCAGCGCCTTGCGCAGCTGCGACACCGTGGCGATCTTCGCGAACTCGGTGCACGCTTCCTCGTACTCGGCCGGGACGTGCCACGCGATCATCGCCGCCTGATCCAACGTCAGCTCACCAGCGGTCAGGGCGGCCAGGCAGCACGGCAGCTGTTCGGCGCGGTTCGCCAAGCGCACCACATCCTTCGCATGGCGCAGCGACAGACCGGTCCGCCACGCGATCCAGTGCGCCTCCGAGCGGATCCCCGTTCCTTCCGCCTGCCCTTCTTCGACCGCCAGCCGGGCCAGCTCCACCAACCGGCCGGCAGCCACGTTGATGGCCCCCATGACCACCGACACCTCCTCACACAGCTGCTTGTACCGCACCAACCCGTCCGGGTCCGGTTCTGCAAGAGGAGGGAGCATGCAAAGCAGGATAGAACATATGTTCGGTTGTTTCCACCCTTTTCTTATTGTTTCTTTACTTGCTGCACCGACCCGCTGGGACCCTGACGGTCCGGCAGGGGGCCGGGCGTGCCACCCTGGCGGCCGTGGCACACGAGGCGGGCGACAGACGGCGGTGGCCGTGGGTCGTGACCGGCGGTGCCCTGGTCCTCGTGGCCGCAACCGCCCTCACCTGGTTCTGGTACCTGCCGAACCACCGGTCGGATCTGCGGCCGGGGGAGCGGTACGGCGTCGACGTCTCCCGTCACCAGAACGAGATCGACTGGGATCGTGTGGCCGACGACAACATCGACTTCGCCTACATCAAGGCGTCCGAGGGCGGGGACCTGGTGGATGAGCGGTTCACCGAGAACTGGAAGGACGCCGGCGGCGCCGGCCTGGACCGCGGGGCGTACCACTACTTCACGCTGTGCCGACCGGGCGACGAGCAGGCCGCCAACTTCTTGGCGACGTTGCCCGGCGGCGCCGAGCTCCCGCCGGCCCTCGACCTGGAGATCGCCGGCAACTGCTCGGACCGTCCTGACGAGGCGACGGTTGCGGCCGAGGTGGCCGCGTTCATCGAGGCCATCGAGTCCGAGACCGGCGAGAAGGTCGTGCTCTACATCGGCGACGACTGGCAGGCTCGCTACCCGGTGGCCGGTTCTGATGAGCGCCCACGGTGGGCCCGCCGCATCCACCGCCGACCGCTCACCGACGACTGGTGGCTCTGGCAGTTCAGCGCTACCAGCCGCGTCGACGGCATCGCCGGCCACACCGACCTCAACGTCATGAAGGGCGACGGCCCGCCCGAGTAGGGGCGAATCCCCGGGGGCCCGCCGTCATCCCGAGCGTGCGCCCCGGGACCGTCGAGGCGCACGAGGCCGCGAACGAGAGCAGGTCAGGGGTTGGTGCCCCTGACCTGCTTCCGTTGCTCTGGTGGTCGGAACCGGCGTCGATCCGGTGACCTCTCGCTTTTCAGGCGAGCGCTCTGCCAACTGAGCTACCCGACCATGGTGTTGCTTGAAACAGTGGCGGTCCCGACGGGATTTGAACCCGCGACCTCCGGCTTGACAGGCCGGCGTGCACTCCAAACTGCACCACGGGACCTACTGGAACCCCGTCTCCGAGGCGAGTGCGCACGCTACCGGTCGCCCTCTCGTGAGAGCAAACACGATGGCGACGCAGGTCACCGTGGCAGGTCCGGTTGGGGGGTCTGGTCCAGCCACTCGTCGAAGAACCCCGTCAGGTCGCGACCGGACTCCTCCGACGCGATGGCCACCAGGTCTCCGGTGTTGGCGGACGCCCCGCCGTTGGTCGAGACCCAGGTGCGGAGGATTCGGAGGAACACCTCGTCGCCCACCGTCTGGCGCAGGGCGTGGAGGGCGACGGCACCGCCCTCGTACACCGCCGCCGAGAACGAGCCAGCCGATTCCGGGTCCCGCACGGCAGCCTCGTCGGCCGGTCCGCTGCGGGCGGCGCGGCGGGCCGTGTCGTCCACCGTGGGTCCACCGTCGTGCTCGGTCCACATCCAGTCGGCGTAGGTGGCGAAGCCCTCGTTCAGCCAGACGTCGGTCCAGGTCTCGGGGGTTACGGCGTCGCCGAACCACTGGTGGGCCAGCTCGTGGGCGAGGGCAGGTGCGGAGTCGCCCGTGACACCGTCGGTGCCGAAGAGCGGCCGGGTCTGCGACTCGAGGGCGAGGCCGAGGTCGGTGGGGACGACGATGGCCCCGGCGTCTTCGTCCGGGTAGGGACCGAACTGCGAGGCGTAGTAGTCGAGGATGTCCTCGATGGGGTCGAAGGCGGCCCGGTCGCCCTTGCTCATGTCCGCTGGGAAGGCCCGCACGACCTGCACGTCGCCGTGCTCCGAGGAGACCAGGTCGTAGGCGCCGACGGCGGCGAGGACCAGGTAGGAGGCCATGGGCTCGTCCTCGACCCACGTCCACCGGTCCCGGCCGTCCCCGGTGCGCGTGGGCCCGCCGCCCTCGAGCCGCCCGTTCGAGACGCCGGTCACGCCCCGGGGGACGTCGAGGGCCACGGTCCACGACGCCTTGTCCGACGGGTGGTCGTTGACCGGTGCCCACGTGGCGGTGCCATCGGGCTCGGACATGGCGAACCAGCCGCCCTCGTCGTCGGCCTGCCACCCGACCGGCATCCCCCACCCCGGGAACTCGGTCTGGTCGGGAAGGCCGGCGTAGACCACCTCGACCTCCACGTCGGTGTCGGGTGGGATCGGCGACCCAGGGGTGATGGTCAGCTCGCCGTCGGCCGCGGCCGACCGGGCCGCGGTGCCGTCGACGGTGATCGACGTGGCCTGCGGGCCTCGCAGGCCCAAGGTGAAGCTGGTGAGCGGCTCGTCGACCGTGGAGCGCAGCGTCAGGCGGGCGCGACCGGAGATCTCGGGATCGTCGGGCGCAGCCCGGACGGTGACGGCTTCGCTCGACACGTCGATGCGCGGGTCGCCCAGGCCGGGGAACGTGGAGTCGGGGACGTCGTCGGGCAGCGGGTCCCCGGAGGTGGGCGGCTCGTCCGACGGTCTGCTGGGCGCAGCGGTCGTGCTGGCCCCGCCACCCGAGGTGGGGGTGGTGATGGAGGGAACGGGCCGGCCGGGGCCGGAGGGAGCCGCGCCGTCCCCTCGGGTGACCGAGCACGAGGCGAGGGCCAGGCAGGCGGCGACGGCGACGGCGCCGGTCGATCGCCGCCGCACCTCAGGCTGACCCGTCGGTCTGGAACACGGTGGTCAGCTCGAACGCCGGGACCACCTCGAGCTGCTCGAACGTGCACGACTCCGGGGTGCGGTCCTGGCGCCAGTGCTGGAACCGGCAGCTGTGGCGGAAGCGGCCGTTGTCGACGCGCTCGTAGGCCACCTCGGCCACCAGCTCGGGGCGCAGCGGCGTGAAGGTCAGGTCCTTCTTGGCGTTCCAACGGGACTGGCCGCCGGGGAGGCGGCCGTCGCCGGACTCGTGGGCGGCCGCATCAGCCCAGCGCCCCCACGGGTGCGTGGACCAGTCGTCGGTGATGAACGGCGCCAGCTCATCTCGGAGCTCGGCCCGCCGGGCCACGGAGAAGCTCGACGCCACGCCCAGGTTGTGCAGGTTGCCGTCGTCGTCGTAGAGGCCGAGCATCAGCGAGCCGGGGCCGTCACCGTTCTTGTGCTCCCGGAACCCGGCGACCACGCAGTCCGCGGTGCGGAGGTGCTTGACCTTGAGCGCGGCCCGCTTGTTGGGCTGGTAGGCGCCCTCGGCGGGCTTGGCCATGACGCCGTCGAGCCCGGCGCCCTCGAAGCGGGAGAACCAGTCCTCGGCGAGGGCCCGGTCGAAGGTGCCGGGGGTGAGGTGGATCGTCGGGGCGGGCTCGGCGAGGGCGCGTTCCAGCTGGGCGCGACGGCTCGACAGCGGGGCATCGAGGAGGGATTCGTCGCCGATCGCGAGCAGGTCGAACGCGACGAACGCCGCGGGGGTCTCCGCGGCCAGGCGGTCGACGCGCGACTTGGCCGGGTGGATGCGCTGCTGGAGCGCGTCGAAGTCGAGGCCGTCGGGACCGGCGACCACCACCTCGCCGTCGATCACGCAGCGAGCCGGCAGCGACGCCTTCAGCGGCTCGAGCAGCTCGGGGAAGTAGCGGGTCAGCGGCTTGTCGTTCCGAGAGCCCAGCTCGATCTCGTCGCCGTCCCGGAACACGATGCAGCGGAACCCGTCCCACTTCGGCTCGAACCAGTACGCCCCCGCCTCGGCGTCGGGCAGCTCCGGCGACGACTTGGCGAGCATCGGGAGCAGGGGCGGCATCACCGGCAGATCCATGGCAGCAGCGTAGGAGCCGCGTCCGGTTTGACGTTCGTCACACCCGGGCAGGGGAGAACCGACGCACCCGTGCGGTGCGCCCTTCCACGGGCCGAGGGGACGTCGGCCTCCGTCGAACGGAGCAGGGGATGACCAGACGAGCGCTCGCTGCCGCAGCAGCCGGGTGCGTGCTGGCCGGCCTGCTCACCGCGTGCGGCGGCGGCGGTGGCGAGGAATCGGCCCCGGTGCTGCACTGGTACGTCTACAACGAGCCGTCGGGGGCGTTCCGCACCGCAGCGAAGCGGTGCACGAAGGCGGCCGACGGCGCCTACTCCATCGTCACGGTCGACCTGCCGAACAACGCCGATGAGCAGCGCGAGCAGCTGGTCCGCCGCCTGGCGGCGCGCGACGGCGACATCGACATCCTCGGGATGGACGTCATCTGGACCGCCGAGTTCGCCGAGGCGGAGTGGGTGAAGCCGTTCCCCGACGACGAGGCGAAGGAGGTCACCGACGGCCGGCTCGAGCCGGCCATCAAGACCGGCACCTACGAGGACCGTCTGTACGCGGCGCCGTTCAACTCCAACGCCGAGATGCTCTGGTACCGCGAGGACGTCACGCCGAAGCCGCCGGCCACCTGGGACGGCATCCTCGACCAGGCGGCGGAGCTGCGAGCAGCGGGTGAGCCGGACCAGATCCTCGGCCAGGGCCAGCGCTACGAGGGGCTGGTCGTGTGGTTCACGAGCCTGCTGGAGTCGGCCGGGGGCCACGTGCTCGACGAGAGCGGGACCAAGGTCTCGCTGGAGACCGGGCCCACCCGCAAGGCGCTCCAGATCATGCGGGACATCTCGCGGTCGCCGTCGACGCCCGACAACTTCGCCACGGCCCGCGAGGACGATGGCCGCCTGGCCTGGGAGACGGGCGATGCCGCGTTCATGACCAACTACTCGTTCGTCTGGCCGAGCGCGAACGAGAACGCTCCGGCCGTCGCCGAGCAGATGCGCTGGGCCCGCTTCCCCGCCGTGCGAGAGGACGTCCCGTCCAAGGTGGCGATCGGTGGCTTCAACCTCGGCGTCGGCGGCTACACCGATCACCCGGACGAGGCCTTCGACGCCGTGTCGTGCCTGGTGGGCGAGGAGAACCAGATCACCAACGCCACCGACGGAGGCCTCCTCCCCGTGACCGAGGCGCTCTACGACGATCCCAAGCTCACCGAGGCCACGACCGAGGTCGAGGTCGACGGCAAGCAGGTCGAGGTGCGGTCGTTCCCGTACGCCGACGTCATCAAGGACGAGCTGGCCGATGCCATCGTCCGTCCCCAGACGCCGTACTACAACGACGTCGCGCTGGCGATCGCCCGGACGCTCCACCCGACCAAGGGCATCGATCCCGAGCGTGACGTCGAACGGCTCCGAGAGGCGATCGGCCGCGCGCTGAAGGGCGAGGGCCTGCTGTGACGGCGACGGCCAAGCGCACGACGGGGCGGGCCCGTTCCGAGCGGCGGCTCGGCTGGATGCTCTGCGCTCCCGCGGTCACGGTGATGCTGCTGGTCACGGCGTACCCGATCGTCTACGCCCTCTACCTCTCGCTCCAGCGCTACGACCTGCGCTTCCCCGACGACCACGGCTTCGTCGGGCTCGACAACTACCAGGCGGTCCTCTCGAACGGGGTCTGGTGGCAGGACCTGATCAACACGCTGGTGATCACGGCTGCGTCGGTGATCGTGGAGCTGATCCTCGGCTTCGCCCTCGCCTTCGTGATGTACCGGGCGTTCTTCGGCCGAGCAGTGGTGCGCTCGGCGATCCTCGTGCCGTACGGGATCATCACCGTGGTGGCCGCCTTCGCCTGGCGGTTCGCGTTCGACCCGACGACCGGTTTCGTCAACGGGCTGACGAACAGCGACCGCAGCTGGTTCACCGAGCAGTGGTCGAGCTACGTCGTCATCATCTCGACCGAGGTGTGGAAGACCACGCCGTTCATGTCGCTCCTGCTGCTGGCGGGCTTCATGCTGGTCCCCCAGGACGCCGTGCGCGCGGCCCGGGTGGACGGTGCGTCGGCCTGGCAGCGGCTCTGGAAGATCATCATCCCGTTGATGAAGCCGGCCATCCTCGTGGCCGTCTTGTTCCGCACGCTCGATGCGTTCCGCATCTTCGACACGATCTACGTGCAGACCCGCGGGGCGCAGAACACCGAGTCGGTGTCGATCATCGGCTACCAGACCCTCATCTCCCGGCTGAACCTCGGCCTCGGCTCGGCGGTCTCGGTGCTGATCTTCGCGTGCGTCCTGATCATCGCGTTCGTGTTCGTGAAGGGCTTCGGCGCCAACCTGGCCCAGCAGCGAGGCGAGAACCCGTGAGCCGGCGGCGAGCGTCCGACAAGGCGTTCTGGGCGGGCGGGATCGTGATCGTCGTCATCTACGCGCTGCTCCCCGTCGCGTGGATCGTCTCGCTGTCGCTCAAGCCGACCGACGAGATCACCAACGGGAAGTTCCTGCCGCAGCACCCCTCGTTCGACAACTTCTCGGACGTCTGGAAGGACCCGCAGTTCCCATCCGCCCTGCGGAACTCGCTCGGCATCGCGCTGATCTCCACCCTGCTCGCCGTGGTGCTCGCCACGTTCGCGGCCTACGCGATCGTGCGACTCGACTTCCCCGGCAAGACGCTGATCATGTCCGGTGCGCTCGCCATCGCCATGTTCCCGCCGGTGGCCATCATCGGGCCGCTGTTCAACATGTGGCGGTCGCTCCACCTCTTCGACACCTGGTTCGGGCTCATCATCCCGTACATGACCTTCACGCTGCCGATGGCCATCTGGACGCTGTCCGCGTTCTTCCGGGAGATCCCCTGGGACCTGGACAAGGCGGCTCGGGTCGACGGCGCCACCCCGTTCCAGGCCTTCCGCAAGGTCATCGCCCCGCTCGCGGCCCCCGGCATGTTCACCTCGGCGATCCTCGTGTTCATCTTCGCCTGGAACGACTTCTTGTTCGCCACCGCGCTCACGTCGACCAACCGGGCCCGCACCGTCCCTGCCGCCATCACGTTCTTCACCGGCTCGTCGCAGTTCGACTTCCCGACCGGTCAGATCGCCGCGGCCTCGGTCATCGTCACCATCCCCATCATCGTCATGGTCCTCCTCTTCCAGCGCCGCATCGTGGCCGGGCTCACGTCCGGTGCGGTCAAGGGCTGAGGGCCGGGCAGGAGGCACCCCATGGCTCAGATCGTCCTCGACAAGGTGTGCAAGCGCTTCGCCGACGGCACCAGCGCGGTGCACGACGCCGACTTCACCATCGAGGACGGCGAGTTCTTCATCCTGGTGGGGCCGTCGGGCTGCGGGAAGTCGACGCTGCTCAACATGATCGTGGGGCTCGAGGACATCACCGAGGGCGACCTCCTGGTCGACGGGGACCGGATCAACGACCTGGATCCCAAGGACCGCAACATGGCGATGGTCTTCCAGAGCTACGCCATCTACCCGCACATGACCGTCCGAGAGAACATGGCGTTCCCCCTCAAGATCAAGAAGGTCCCGAAGGACGAGATCGAGTCGCGGGTCGCCACCGCCGCCAAGACCCTCGAGCTCGAGGAGCTGCTCGACCGCAAGCCCGCCAACCTGTCGGGCGGCCAGCGCCAGCGCGTCGCCATGGGCCGAGCGATCGTGCGCGAGCCGGCGGCGTTCCTGATGGACGAGCCATTGTCGAACCTCGACGCCAAGCTCCGCGTCCAGACCCGCACCGCCATCGCCAAGCTCCAGCAGCGGCTGGGCACCACCACCGTCTACGTCACCCACGACCAGACCGAGGCGCTGACGCTGGGGGACCGGGTCGCCGTGATGAGGCGGGGCGAGGTGCAGCAGGTGGGCACGCCCAAGGAGCTGTACAACGAGCCGGCGAACCTGTTCGTGGCCGGGTTCATCGGGTCGCCGGCGATGAACCTCTTGCCCGCCCACATGGAGGGCGACCAGCTCCACCTGCCGATGGCCTCGTTCGCCGTGCCCGGCGACGTCCAGAAGCGGCTCCGGGGCCGGACCTCGGACCGCCTCGTCGCCGGCATCCGGCCCGAGCACTTCGAGGACACGGCCTTCGTGTCCGACGAGGAGCGCGAGCACATGGCGACCTTCACCGCGGAGGTCGACGTCATCGAGTGGATGGGCTCGGAGCTCTACGCCTACTTCACCGTCCAGACCGAGGAGACCCGCGAGGAGCTCCGGGAGATGGCCGAGGACCTGGGCACGGTCGACTTCGGCAGCGCCGGCCCCCAGGTGGTGGCCCGCCTCGACGCCGGCAGCGACGCGTCCGAGGGCCAGGAGATCGAGCTCTGCCTCGACATCGACCGCATCCACCTGTTCGATGCCGAGACCGGCGAGAACATCCAGAACCCGACGGGCGACACCGGCGAGGTCCGGCAGGTGGAGGGCGTCAGCCCTTCGTGACGGCGTCGGCGCTCGCTGTGGGGACGGCGATCTCGATGGTGTCGAACGTGATCTCGCCGTCGAGGACGGGGATGCCGTAGGCGGTGGTGGCGGCCACGAGCTGCAGGGTCAGCCCGTGGCCCGGGGTGACGTGGTGGGCGACCATCTCGAGGTCGACCTCGGCATCGTGGGTCGCGCCGTCGAGCGTGACCTGGATCGGCGTGATCTGGTTGCCGAGGACCAAGCCGGTCTCGTCGTCCACGAGCTGGGCGAAGACCCGGGTGTCCGACCGGCCGATGTCGCCGGTGAGGTCGCCGGAGTAGGTGAACGTCAGCTGCGGCGCGCCGAGGGCGAGCACATCGGCGTCTCCCGGATCGATCGCCACGTCGATCGCGTTGGTCGCCTTCGTGGGGGTGATGCCGGCGACGAGCCCACCGAGCGGGTCGCCGTCGGGCGGGGTGATCTCCCCGCCGCTGCCGCCGTCGGCCTTGAGGTCGAGGGTGCCCGATCCGGTCCCGGTGAGCGGCTCGCCCGTGGCCACCGGCCACTCCTGGGCCGTCCAGCGCTGGCCGTCCTGGTCGATGAGATCCAGGGCCGGCACCGGCGCGAGCGGTTCGCCCTTCAGGTAGTGGTCGAGCCAGTTGAAGCTGGCCTTGCCGACGCGATCGGGGTCTCCGGGATCGGTGAGGCAGGTGCCGTGGCCGCCGCAGAACCAGAGCTGGGCGGTGGGGACGTCCCCCTCCTGGAGGACCGCCGTGTTCCGGGCCGCCTCGTCGAGGGTGAAGAGGGTGTCGACCGTCCCCTGCACGAACAGGGTCGGGATGTCGATCTTGCCGACCGCCTCGTCGCCGGGGCCGCGGCTGGTGAACCACTCGTGGTCCTCGTCGCTGAGGGTGCCGTCGGAGAGCCCCGACGCCGAGGCGGAGACGATGTGCGGGTCCAGGCGCTTCGGGTCGACGGTGCTGGTCAGGATCTTCGACCACCCCGTCTTCACCGTGTCGGCCTTGTAGAGGCTGGTCTCCAGCGAGTTCCAGGCGATGCCGGGCACTATGGCGTCGACCCGGCAGTCGAGCGCGGCGGTGGTCAGCTGGATGCCGCCGCCGTAGGAGAACCCGACCATGCCGGCGCGGGGGTCGCCCTCGGCGTCGGTGCGCGCCTCGGGCTGCTCGGCCACGAAGTCGAGCATCGCCCGCACGTCCTGGCCTTCCTTGTCGGGGTCGTTCACCGTGGCGACGCCGCCGGACTCGCCGAAGCCCCGCGGGTCCCAGGTGAGGACGTTGTACCCGCTCTCCCACATGCTCCCGATGCTCAGCGCTCCGAAGAGGGCGGCGCCATCGGTGGACGTGTCGCCGGGGAGCGACCAGCCCGGGCCCATGAGGATCGTGGGCGCCGGATGGTCGGCCGACGCACCTTCGACGGGGAACCAGTGCAGGCGGATGTCGGTGTCGTCGATGGGCGAGGTCATCGTCAGGTCGCCGTCGACCCCGTCGACCGGTTCGGTGGTCACGGCGTCGAACGCCGCACCCTGATCGCACTCGTGGCCCTCCCCGGCCCCCTCGTCGCCGACGGTCGCCGACGTCGTCGGGCCCTTCGGCTCGGTGGTGGTCCGCTTCGTCGCGTCGCTGCCGGCGGAGCTGCACGAGGCGACGATGAGGGCACTGGCGATGAGAACGGCAGGAGCGATGCGGCGCACGGCCGCACCGTACCGGTCGGCTGGGACATCATGGGTTGCGTGCCGATCTCTCGTGACCTTGCGGCTTCGGCCTACGGCCTCCGGACGCGCCTCCGCGTGATCCACCTAGAGGGCCGGGAGGACCGGGAGCTGCGGCGCTGGTACCCACGAGCGCGGTTGCTCGATCCGCTGTCGTTCCTCGACCTCACGACCCCGTGGGAGCAGGCGTGGCTCACCCGCGAGCTCGCCACCCGCCCGGCCACAGGTGCCGTCGTGGAGCTCGGCCCGTGGCTCGGCGCCTCGTCGTCGGCGATCGCGCGCGGCCTCGAGCGTGCGGGCCGGAACGACGGGTTCGACACCTACGACACGTTCGTCTTCGAGGACATCGAGGAGCGGACCGCGGGCACGCCGCTCGAGGGGAGGTTCCACGACGGGACGTCGTTCCGCTCGCTCGTCGAGGGCCGGCTCGGCCGGCACGGCGAGCGCGTGCGCGTCCACGAGGGCGACGTGTGCGGCGTCGAGTGGACCGGCGGGCCGATCCAGCTGCTCTTCGTGGACATCGCCAAGACGTGGGACACCTGGCGCGCGGTGCGGGAGACGTTCGTGGCTCACGTGGCCGTCGGCGGGCTCGTCGTCCAACAGGACTGGGCCCATGCCAACACGCCCTGGCTGATCCTCTGGCACCACCGGTGGCGGCGCCACTTCGAGCCGCTCGGAGTGGTCAACCACAGCCCGACGGTGGCGTTCGAGCTCCGGTCTCCCCTCCCACCCGAGGCGATCGGCGCCGATGTGCTGACCGACTACCGCGCCCAGGACGTGGCCGCTGCGTTCCGGTGGGCGGAGACGCTGGTGCACCCGAAGATGATCGCCAACGTGGTCGGTGCCGAGATCATGCTCCACGCGCTCCACGGCCAGCTGGACGACGGAGTGGCCGCCCTGCTCGCCGCCGCGCGACGAGATCTGGTGAGCGGCGAGCTGGCGTCGGTGGCGGCGCCGGAGCTGGCGCGGCGCATCGCCATCCGGGACGGCGGGGCCGTGTCAGAAACGAGCGATGTCGAGCAGGCGCTCGGCGACGGCGGTGTCGCCGACGAGGTCGATCGAAGCGAGGGGTCGCCGCCGCCAGAGGGCGAGCAGGAGGTCGTTCGCCGGTCCCCGTAGCGCCACGTCGCCCTTGGCGTGGGTGGCCGCCACCTCGACGCCCTCGGTGCCGAACGCCACGAGCCACTCGGCGCCATCGATCGGTGCCGGTTCGTCGGTGCCGTGGATGTGGACCGTCCGCCCGACCAGGTCCGCCGGCAGGGACCCGAACCGCTGTCCCCACCGCACGGCCAGGAAGAACCGGGCCCACTCGTCGATCCCATCGGCCGCGCCGTCGGCCGCGAGCGCATCGGGCTCGGCGCCGCCGGCGGCGTGCACCGCGTCGTGGGCATCGACCCGGTGGACCGACACCTCCTGCGCCTGGCGCCGCATCCACCACGCCACGTCCCCCGCCCCGGCGAAGTTGAGGCACGCTCGATCCGGGTCGTCGGCTTCGAGGTGGGCGAGCAGGTCGGCCGCCACCTGCCGGTAGGCGGGGAGGCAGTCGGGCCCCTTCGGCAGCCCGACGGCGGCCGGCGCATCGCCGAGCTCCTGGCCCGGCTCGAGGCGGAGCATGCCGAGCACCCACTCGTGCACCTTGCCCACGTGCCGCACCACCCGCTCCACGGTCCAGTCGTCGAGGGCCGGCACCGCCGCTCCCAGCAGCTCCGGGTCGATCGAGCCGAGCCGCCCCATCTCCAGGCGAAGGATCTCCAGGTGCCGCTGCGGTTCCATCGCCTGATTCTGCCCGGTCGGTGGGGCGTCAGAGGGTGGAGAGGCCGCCGTCGACGGGGAGGATGGCGCCGGTGATGTAGCTGGCCTCGTCGCTGAGCAGGAAGGTGACCGGCTTGGCCACCTCCCAGGCCGTGCCCTGGCGGCCGAGCGCCACAGGGGCCTTCGTCCGGCTGGGGCGGCCCGCGGTGGCGAGGCGGCCGAGGGGGGTGTCGATCAGCCCGGGGGCGACCACGTTGGCCCGGACCCCGGCCCGTGCGCCCTCGAAGGCGACGTGGCGGCAGAGGCCGGCCAGCGCCGCCTTCGACGCGTCGTACGCCGGGATGCGCGACCCGGGACGGAGCCCCGCCACCGACGAGATCAACACGATGGACCCGCCGCCGGCCATGAGCGGCAGAGCGGCCTGGCAGGTGAGGAAGTGGGCCCGGACGTTCACGTCGAAGACCTGGTCCCACTGCTCGGCCGTGGTCGTGCCCAGCCACTGGCCGGCCCCGATGCCGACGTTGACCACGACGCCGTCGAGCCCTTCGAGCAGATCGGCCGCCTCGGCGACCATGGCGGCGCAGGCAACGGCGTCGGACACGTCGGCCACCACCACCTGGGCGTGGCCGCCGGCGTCGCGCACCTGGTTCGCCGTCTCCCGGGCGGCGCGCACATCGATGTCGGCGCACGCGACCGTGGCGCCCTCGGTCGCCGCCGTCACCGCGATCGCCCGCCCGTTGCCGGGCGGCGCGTCGGGATCGTCGACGTGGCGGGTCCCGGCCCCGACCACCAGGATCTTGCGGCCCTCGAGCCGGCTCATTCGGGCAGCCCCTCGACACCGGCCTCCCGCTGGATGCCGAGCGACCGGAGGGTGAAGGCCACCAGGTGGTACTGGCCGACCACCATGCAGATCTCGATGAGCTGGGCCTCGTCGTAGCGGGCCGCCAGCGTGGTCCACGTGGCGTCGATGATCATGTTCCGGTCGTGCAGCTCGTCGGCGGCGCGCACCAGGTCTGCGTCGACGCCCTCGGCCTCCCGGCGGGATCCGGCCAGGGCGGACATCTCGTTCGACGTGAGCCCGGCGGCCTCGCCGATGGGGAGGTGGTGGCCCCACTCGTAGTCGGCACCGCAGTTGGCGGCGGTGCGCAGGATCAGGACCTCCCGGTCGCGGGGCGACAGGGTGCCGCCGGCCAGGAGCAGGCCGCCGAACTGCGACCAGCGCTTCAGCAGCCGGGGGTGGTGGGCGAGCGTGGCGAACAGGTTCATGTCGTCGCCGTCGGGATCGAGCTTCAGGGACCGGAGCAGCTCCTCGGTCCGTGGCTCTCGTGCGTCGGGAGGAAGGGGCGCGATCCGGGGGGTGTCGGTCATGGGCCAACCCTGCCGCAGATCAGCGATCCGTGCTGGTGGGAGGAGCGCGGGCGGTGGCGGGGGTCACGGTTGGGTTGCGGAATCGGCGCTGGCGTAGGTTCTGCGCCATGCCCGAGCACCCAATCCGCGAGCGACTCGACGACCTGCTCGCCCGCAAGGAACAGGCCCGCACTCCCGGCTCCGAGCGCTCCATCCAGCGCCAGCACGATCGCGGCAAGATGCTCGCCCGCGAGCGCATCGAGTACCTCCTCGACGACGGCTCGTTCCGCGAGCTCGACATGCTCGCCCGGCACCGCAGCCCCGACGTGGTCGAACGTCCCTACACCGACGGCGTCATCACCGGCTGGGGCACCGTCGAAGGCCGCACGGTGTTCGTGTTCTCGCAGGACTTCACCCTCTTCGGCGGTGCGCTGGGCGAGGTCTTCGCCGAGAAGATCCACAAGGTCATGGACATGGCGCTCAAGGTCGGCGCCCCCGTCGTGGGCATCAACGACGGCGCCGGTGCCCGCATCCAGGAGGGCCCCGTCTCCCTGGCGTCCTACGGCGGGATCTTCCACCGCAACGTGATGGCGTCGGGCGTCACGCCGCAGATCTCGGTGATCATGGGCCCGTGCGCCGGCGGCGCCGTCTACAGCCCCGCGCTGACGGACTTCATCTTCATGGTGGAGGACACGTCGTACATGTTCATCACCGGCCCGGACGTGGTGAAGACCGTGACCGGCGAGGACGTGACCCAGCAGGAGCTGGGCGGCGCCCAGACCCACGCGTCGAAGTCCGGCATCGCCGCCTTCACCGCTCCCGACGACAAGGCCGTCCTCGACGATGTCCGGTTCCTGCTGTCGTACCTGCCGCTCAACAACCTCGAGACGGCCCCCATCGTCGACACGGGCGATCCCATCGACCGCCAGACGCCCGAGCTGCTCGAGATCATCCCGGCCAGCGCCAACGTCCCCTACGACATGCGCAAGGTCATCGAGGCCGTCGCCGACGACAACGACTTCTTCGAGTACTTCTCGAAGTGGGCCACCAACATCGTCTGCGGGTTCATCCGCCTCGGCGGCCAGTCGATCGGCGTGGTCGGCAACCAGCCGTCGGCGTACGCCGGCGTGCTCGACATCGAGGCCTCCGAGAAGGCGGCCCGCTTCGTGCGGACGTGCGACTCGTTCAACATCCCGCTCGTGACCTTCGTCGACGTGCCCGGGTTCCTCCCCGGCGTCGACCAGGAGTACAACGGCATCATCCGCCACGGCGCCAAGCTGCTGTACGCCTACTGCGAGGCCACGGTCCCACGGATCCAGGTCATCACCCGCAAGGCCTACGGCGGCGCCTACGTCGTCATGGACTCCAAGTCGATCGGTGCCGACCTCGCCTACGCGTGGCCGTCCGCCGAGCTCGCGGTCATGGGTGCCTCCGGTGCGGTGGAGATCTTGAACCGCAAGGAGATCGCCGAGGCCGAGGACAAAGACGCCGAGAAGGCGCGCCTGATCGACGAGTACAGCGAGAAGTGGCTCAACCCGTACGTGGCTGCCGAGCGCGGGTACGTCGACGACGTCATCGACCCGTCGTTCACGCGGCAGATGCTCATCGACGGATTCCGCATGCTGGAGTCGAAGAAAGAAGAGCTGCCGCCCCGCAAGCACGGGAACATGCCGCTGTGACCCAGGTCCGGATCTCGGGCGAGCCCACCGACGAGGAGGTGGCGGCCATCGTCGCCGCCGTCGAGGCCGCCACCCCGCGCGGCGCCGCCTCGGTCCCGTCGACGGAGGCCCCCCGCTGGCGCTGGTCCGGCCGCTGGTGGAGCCGTCCGATCCCCCAGCGCCGCGTCCGTCCCTGGTAGGCGCTCGTTCACCCATCCACGCCGCCGCTGTCCCACCCGCGCCTCGCCGCATCGGCGGCGCGCCGAGGTTGGCACACATTGGGGATGAAGCGGGGTGGGTCCGTGCCGCAGGCTTGCTCCACGTCCAAACGGAGGGAGCCACGAGGTCGGGGCGGACCGTCTCCTGGCTTGGGTGGGCGCGGTCGTCCTCGGAGTGCTCGTCGCAGGTTTCACCCGGCGGGTGCTCCGGGCGACCCCGCGCCCCGCGGGGGTAGGTTGCCGCGGTGCTGGTGGGACGGCAGAACGAACTCGAGGTGCTCCGTGAGCTGATCGCTGCGGCGCGCCCGGTCGTCCTCGTCGGCCCCGCCGGCATCGGCAAGTCCACGCTCGCCCGAGCGGCCCTCGCGGAGCAGGGGCCGTTCCGGGAGGGGGGAGCGCTGGCCACGCTCAGCTGGTCGCCCTTCCTCGTGTTCCGCCGGGTGCTTCGGGAGGCGCCCGACGAGCTGCCCGCCGGCGTGGCCGGCGCCGTGGTCCACCAGGGAGCCTCACCGGTGCTGCTCGACGACCTCCAGTGGGCCGACGACGCATCGCTCGAGACGCTGGCGCTGCTGGTCGACCAGGTGCCGATCGTGGCGACGGTCCGATCGGGTGAGGCGCGCAGCGACGAGGTGACCGAGGCGCTGGAGCTCGTGGGCGCAGCGCGCATCGAGCTCGCCGGGCTCACCGACGAAGCTGCGGCCGAGCTGGCCTCGGCGCTGCACCCGGAGCTCGGGTCCACCGAACGCGACGAGCTGGTGGCGGTGGCGGGCGGCAACCCGCTCCTGCTCGGGGAGCTCCCGAAGGGCCCCGAGGCCGCCCCCGGCCTGGTGTCGACCCTGCTGGGCCGCTTGCGTGTACTCGATCCCCCGGCCCGCGCCGCGATGGAGCGCCTGGCGGTGCTCGGTCACCCGGCCTCGGCCGCGGTCCTCGGCCCGGGCGCGCACGCCCTGGTTCCCGCCGGGTTGGTCCACCGCGTGGACGAGCGCTTCGAGGTGCACCACAGCCTCCTGGCCGAGGTCATCGCCGATGAGCTCGGGGAACGGGCGGATCAGGTGCGGCGGGAGCTCCTCCCCCTGGTCGACCTGCCGGAGCGGGCCCATCTGCTGGCCGCCGTCGGCGACCGACCGTCGGCGCGCACGGCCGCTCTCGAGGCGAGCGAGCAGGAGACCGATCGGCGTCGACGGGCCACGATGCTCGCCCTGGCCGTCGAGTGCGCCGACGACCTGGACGTCGAGCACCGGATCGAGGCCGCCCGGCTCTTCACCGCGATCAGTGAGCCGGCGACCGCTCGGGCGCTGTGCGCGGTCGAGGGGAGGGACGAGCTGGCGGCGGTCCTGCGCGGTGGCCTCTACGCCGCGGAGGCCGAGGCGGCCTGGCTGCAGGGCCGCTCCGACCACATGGCCGAGCTGATCGGTCGAGCGCTCGACGACCTGGAGGGCACGGGAACGGCCTACGAGGCCGCAGCGCTGGCTGGATCGACCGTGCTCCAGACCTCGGTGGACCTGGACGGCCGGCCGGCGCTGGAGCGGGCGCACGCCGCCGTGCGCCTGGCCGATGCCATCGGCGAGGAGCAGGGGTACACCCGCACCCGTCTCGCCAGCGTGCTGCTGACCGCGGGCGAGGCCGGCTGGGCCGACCTGTACGACGAGGTGATCGCGCAGGCGATCGAGGACGGGGACCGGCCCCTCCGCCGCACGGCCGTCACCAGCCTGGTGCTCGGCCTCTGGATCACCGGCGACGCCGCTCGCGCCGAGGAGGTCGCCGTGGCCGAGCTGCAGGTGGCGCAGCCCGAGGGCTACGACGAGCACTGGCCCAGCATCGCGTCCTACGCCGCGCTGCTCGGGCTGCTGGTGGGCAGGCCGAGGAACGAGATCATCGACCGGTTCGCACCGCTGTTGGATCGGTGGGCGGGGCACCGCGCTCGCCCGTTCCTGGAGGCCACGATCGTGCTGGCCCTGGCGGACCAGGGGCTGCACCGGGCCGCGTCGGATCGCCTGGCCGGGCTGGGGGATCGCATCGGTGCCGACGCCCTGGCGCGCTCCATCGGGGCGTGGGCGACGATCGACGCGGCGTGGTGCGCAGGGCGGGCGCCCGACGCCGTGGCGGCGGCGGTCGATCTCCTCGCGCTGGGCGTGGGCGACTATCCGTCGGCGGCCCAGGGACGGCTGGTCGGTGCGCACGGCGCCCTGGAGCTTGGGGTGGAGCTGCCGGGTCCGGCCCCCGCTGCGGCGTTCCCGGCGTGGCGGGCGGTGCCGGCCGAGTGGGCGGCGCTCGTGGCCGCACAGGAGGGCCGGATCGGCGACGCCATCGAAGGCTTCTCCGATGCGGCGGCGTCCTGGGTCGGCAACGACGTGCGCAGCGAGGCGCGCTGCCGGTGGGCCGCAGGATCGCTGGCGGCCACGGCCGGACGAGAGGACGCCCCGGAGCTGCTCCTGGCGGCGGAGGCCTCGGCACTCGCCCATGGGCTCGACCCCATCCTGGTGCGGACCCGGCGATCGCTGCGATCGATCGGGATGGCGCGCCGGGCCGCCACCGTCGAGGGCGTGGCCGGCCTCACGGGGCGCGAGGGTGCGGTCCTGGAGCTGGTGGCCGAGGGCGGTACCTCGGTCACGATCGGTGCCGAGCTTGGGATCGAGCCATCGACGGTGGATTCGTTCGTGCGCTCGGCGATGCGCAAGCTCGGCGCCAGCACCCGGATGGCGGCTGCGGTGCAGTGGCGGGCGGCTCGGGAGCAGGGCCCCGAGGACTAGCGCTCCGCAGCCGCCCGGTCCGCCATCCAGCGCTGGACCGCAGCCGCGTTCGAGTCGACGCGGAGCTGTGCTCGCGCTGCTGCCAGCAGCCGGTTGGCCGTCCGGCGCGAGACGTGCAGATCGGCGGCCGCAGCGGTGACGGTGGCACCGCCCGCGAGGGCGTCGAGCAGCGTCTGCTGATCCCAAGCCAACCGGCTGGTCGCGGTGGTCCCGTGCCGCTGGTACGGCTCGGGAGCGCCGAGCTTGTGGAGGTCGTCGAGGAACCGGTGGTGCGACGCACCCTGGAGGGTCACCCGCACCGCGAGGCCGGCGCCTCGGGCGATCGCGGTGATGGCCGCCTGCGCCGCGGCCTCGTCGTCGACCGTGCCCACACAGAGCAGGCGCGAGGCCCCCTGGTCCCACGGCTCCGGCGGCAGATCGAAGCCGGCGTGCACGTGCCAGCCCTCCGGCGCGACCACCTCGTCGTCGGGTGTGCCCGCCGGCGACCGGTCGGTCGGCAGGAGCAGGACGGGCGGGGGCGTCGGATCCATCTTCCGCCAGCCTTGCGCCTGACCGCGACGCCCGCCGGGATCGCGGGGGATGGCGCGGGGAGCCGCCGGTAGGGTCCCACCATGGATCCGGTCGACGGCGGGGTGGATGTCGTCACCCCCGCCACCTCCCCTCCCGAGCTGTCCACGGTCGGGCCCGACTTCGCCGTGATCCACGAGGGGGTCGAGGCGCGCCGCTACGACGGCCTCCGACCGGACGCGGATCACGAGATCGAAGGCTTCGCGTTCCGCACGCTGCCGGAGCGGGGTGCCCGGCTGGCCACGTTCGCCACGGTCAACGACGTGCACTTCGGCGAGGAGGTGTGCGGGCTGATCGACGGCTCGGACATGGGCCCGGTGTTCCGCTCCGAACCCGGCGACGATCCGTTCCCGGAGGTCATGAACCGCGGTGCCGTCACCGAGATCGCCGCCATCGATCCCGATGCGGTCGTGGTGAAGGGCGACCTGACCTCGAACGGCACGCAGGAGGAGTACGACGCCTTCCTCGCCGCGTACGAGGCGTTCGGCCAGCGGCTGACCCACGTCCGGGGGAACCACGAGAGCTACTACGACGCTCCCTTCGCCGCAGATCCGTTCCAGGAGGTGGTGCTGCCCGGCGTCGTCCTCGCCGTGCTGGACACCTCGGTCGTCCGGGCGACGGCGGGGGCGGTCTCCGCCGAGCAGCTCGCCTGGCTGGACGCGCTCGCCGCCGAGGCCGACCGTCCGGTGCTGCTGTTCGGCCATCACCACCTCGGTGACCCGGACTCCCCGGAGCAGGCCGACCGCACGTTCGGCATCGACCTCGCCGACTCCGCCGCGCTGCTCGAGCTGTCGGCTCGCCGGCCCGCCATCCGCGGCTACTTCGCCGGCCACACCCACCGGAACCGGGTGCGGACGTTCGGTCCCACCGGGGACGTGCCGTGGGTGGAGGTCGCCTGCGTGAAGGACTATCCGGGGACCTGGGCCGAGTACCGGGTCTACGAGGGCGGCATCGTCCAGATCGCTCACCGGATCTCCACGCCGGAGGCGCTGGCCTGGACCGAGAAGACCCGGCACATGTACCACGGGCTGTACCACGACTACGCGCTCGGCGGCCTGGCCGATCGTTGCTTCCCCATCTCGATCTGACGCCAGGAGCCCCCATTGGCCGACCGCACCTTCGATGCCGCCGAGACGCTGACTGCCTTCCGCGAGTCCGGCCACTGGTGGCGGTCCCTCGTCGGCGGCGTCGATGACCACCAGTGGGACCTCGTGGCGCTGGGCGAGTGGACGGTGCGCGAGCTCGTCGCCCACGGCGCCCGGGCGTTCCGGACGGTGTCGGACTACGTCGGCGGGGAGGTCAAGGACCCCGCCCCCATCTCGTCGGCGGCGCAGTACTTCCGCATCGTGCTGGCCGAGCAGACGCCGCACCTCCACATCGCCAACCGGGCCCGCAAGGAGGCTCGGGAGGACACGGACTGGGTCGAGGCCACCGACCGCTACTGGGCGGCGGCCGAGCTGGTGGTCTCGAAGGTCCCGGCCGACACCGACGTCCACCTCTTCGTGGGCGAGATGGCCCTGAGCCAGTACCTGGCCACGCGCGTGGTGGAGCTGGTGGTGCACGGCACGGACCTCGCCGAGGCGATCGGCATCCCGTCTCCGCCGCCGCCGTCGGGGGCGCGGGTGGCCATCGAGGTCCTGCTCGACCTCTCCACCGCCGACGACGCAGCCAGCGTCCTGCGCCTGCTCACCGGGCGCCCCGGCTCGCTGCCCCTGGCCAACGTGTTGGCCTGACGGCATCGGCCCCGATGCCGGTCTGCTGGCTGCAGGTTGGCCCAGATTGAGGGTTCTGGACTCGTCCGCCTCCGCGAGGCTGCTTGCATGTCGAACCTGCGATCCCGTGTGCTCCCCTCGCTGCTGGCGGCCGCACTCGTCGCGGTCCTCGCCGCGTGCGGAGGCGGGAGCTCGGACGCAGACGCGACGGCGTCGTCCACCAGCCGGCCGGCCGCAGCCCAGACGACCACCACCGAGAAGCCGACGACCACCACGACCGAGGCACCCAAGGCGGACCCGGCGACCAGGGCCGAGGCCGCCTCCCGGGTGTTCGATGAGGGGGATTTCCCCGAGGGCTGGACGGTGGCGGTGAAGCCGCTGGACTACGCCGGCGAGGGCATCGATGATGACGACGACTGCACGAACCCGGACGGCGGCCCGCTCTCGAAGATCCCGCTCGGTGCGGCGGCCGGAGGCCCCACGATGCGCGCCCCTGGCTACCCGGCCTTCATCTCCTCGTGGGCGGCCACGTTCGAGGACGAGGCGCAGGCCACCGCCTTCTCCGAGCAGGTGGCGACGCCCGAGCACGCCGCCTGCACGGCTGAGGCGCTCCAGGCCGCCGGCGGGAAGGGTCGCAAGGACTACAAGGTGACGGTCACGTCCGGTCCCCCTGCGGAACGAGGCGTGGGCCAGGACCACCGCGTCGCGGCCGACTCGTTCGAGATCAGCGACGGCGGCGAGGTCGCCAGCATCGTCTACACGGACACCTTCCAGGTCGGTCGCACCGTCGTGACCGTGAACCTCGAGCTGGGACCGATGACCGACGAGCAGGGCGCCGCCGCTTCGGCCGTGGAAGCGGAGCTGCGGGGCAAGAAGTTCGCCTGACCGACGGGTTCGGTCGCACCCGCACCCAGCCGCCAAGCTGGGTCGATGCCGACGAGCGCCGACGGGCCGCTGCACGACCTCCGGGTGGTGGACCTCGCCACCGTCGTCGCGGGGCCGGGCTGCGCCCGCTACCTGGCGGACTTCGGTGCCGACGTCATCAAGGTCGAGCGGCCGGGTGCAGGGGACACCACCCGCGCCATGGGCTGGACCCATCCCGACGACGACGTCACGCTCTGGTGGAAGCTCGCCGGTCGGAACAAGCGCACCGTCGTGGCCGACCTCAAGGATCCCCTCGACCTGGAGCGGGTCCGACGCCTGATCGGCACGGCCGATGTCCTCGTCGAGAACTTCCGGCCGGGCACGCTCGAGCGGATCGGGCTCGACCCAGCCGAGCTGATGGCGGCCAACCCGAAGCTCGTCGTGACCCGCGTGACCGGATTCGGCCAGGACGGGCCGTACGCCCAGCGCCCCGGCTTCGCGACCCTCGCCGAGGCGATGTCGGGGTTCGCCGCCATCAACGGTGAGCCCGAAGGCGGCCCGCTGCTCCCGCCGATCGCGCTCACCGACGAGGTCACCGCCCTCACGTCCGCCTTCGCCACGATGGTGGCGCTGCACTCTGGCGTCGGCCAGGTGGTCGATGTCAACCTGCTCGAGTCGCTCTTCCAGCTGATGGGACCGCTGATGAGCCTCTGGGAGCTCCGGGGCGAGCAGCAGGTGCGGCTGGGGTCCGGGATCCCCTACTCGGTGCCGCGCGGGACGTACCGCTGCGGCGATGGGCGCTGGGTCGCCATCTCCACGTCGGCCGAATCGGTCGCCATCCGGGTCATGGAGCTGATCGGCCTGGGTGACGATCCGAGGTTCGCCGGCTTCACCGGCCGCATCGAGCACCGCGAGGAGATCGATGCGGTCCTGAGCTCGTGGTGCGCGGCCCGCCCGCTCGACGAGGTCCTGGCCACCTTCGAAGCGGCCCACGCGGCCGCCGCCCCCGTGTACGACATGGAGGGCCTCGCCGCCGATCCGCACATGGTCGCCCGCAGAACGGTCGTCGACCTCGACGGCACGCCCATGCAGGGGCTGGTGGCCCGTCTGTCCGAGACGCCGGGCCGCTTGCGGTGGGCCGGCCGGCCGCTGGGTGCGGACACCGATGACGTCTGGCGGGAACTGGACCAGGACGGCTGATCCGACGGATCGGCGAAGTTGGCACACATTGGGGGTTGCGACCGCCCGGCCCGCCGCCAAGCCTGAGGTCGGAGGTGTGCCGTGCGGCGTTCGACGTTCGGGAGCAGGGGCGCAGTCGGAGCGGTGGTCGCCATTTCGGTGGCGGTCATCGGCGGAGCGCTGGCCGCGGTCCCGGCCGCAGCCGCGGCACCGACGTGCACGCCGGGGAAGCCCGTGGTGGTGGGCTCAGGCGCGGACCGCCTCACGGTCACCATCCCGGGGTGTTCGAGCGATGCCGGTCTCACCGGATACCGCCTGTTCGTGCTGGCCACCGGCGCAGGTGACGCAGCCGGCCAGGTGGATGTGGGCATCGGTACGACCCAGACCGAGGTCACGGGGCTCCAGGCGGGCACCCTCTACCGCTTTCGCCTGGCGGCTCGCAACGGCGAGGGTGTCGGGCCCAGCAGCTCCGAATCGACCGATGCCCCCCCGCCGTTCACCACCACCACGGCGATGATCGACCGCCAGTACCTGGACTTCCGCGGCGCGCCCGTCACCAGCGCCGAGCGCTCCACCTGGCTCGCCGACCTGGCGAGTGGAGCCAGGACCCCGGTCGACCTCGTCGACGCCGCCGAGGCGTTCCCCTACTGGCAGAAGCAGTCTCCCGTGATCCGCCTGTTCCAGGCGTACTTCCTCCGCCTGCCCGACAAGTCCGGCCTGGCGTACTGGACGGGCAAGTCCCGCGCCGGGAAGAAGATCACCGAGATCTCCGGCGAGATGGCCAGGTCGAACGAGTTCACCCGTCGCTACGGCACCCTCACGAACCGGCAGTTCGTGGAGCAGATCTACCTCAACGTCCTCGGCCGCACGGGCGACACCGCCGGCATCAACTCGTGGACCGCGAAGCTCGACGCCAAGACCAAGACCCGCGGCGAGGTGATGGTCGGGTTCAGCGAGTCCTCGGAGTACATCCGCAAGACCAAGGAGCAGGTCTGGATCGTCAACTTCTTCACCGGCATGCTCCTGCGGCTGCCGACCACGGCCGAGGTGAGCACCTGGAAGCCGCAGACGCGTGCGGCGCTCATCACCTTCCTGCTCGGGACGCCGGCCTACGTGGCGCGCGTCGGCGTGGCGGCGCCGCCGGCAGCGCCGGGCATCACGACGACGTCGCTCCCCGCCGGACGGGTGGGCACCGCGTACTCGGCGCCGCTCGCGGCGACGGGCGGGACCGGCGCGCTGACGTGGACCGTGGCCTCCGGGTCGCTGCCGCCAGGCCTGAGCCTGTCGTCCGGCCAGATCTCCGGCAACCCGACGGCCGCGGGGACGTCGACCTTCGCGCTGAGGGTCACCGACGCGTCGGGCCGGAGCAGCCAGCGCACGTTCACCATCACCGTGACCTCGTTCTCGGTCACCACGACGTCGCTCCCCGCCGGCGTCATCAACACGCCGTACTCCGTGACCCTCGCCGCCGCTGGCGGGTCGGGGGCGCTGACGTGGTCGCTGCAGGCCGGCACGCTGCCGGCCGGGCTGACCCTCAGCGCCGCCGGCGTCCTGTCGGGCACGCCGACGGCAGGGGCGACCGCCACGCTGACCTTCAAGGTCACCGATGCGACCAGCGCGACCGCGCTGCGGACCCTCGGGCTGACGATCTCGAGCTTCGGCATCACCACGGCATCCCTGCCCAACGGCACGGTCGGCGTGGCCTACTCGGCCGCGATCAGCGCCACCGGCGGCCAGGGCTCCCTGGCCTGGGAGATCAGCGCCGGCGCGCTGCCCGACGGTCTGTTCCTCGGCGACGGCAGCATCGACGGCACGCCGACCAAGGGCGGCTCGTTCACGTTCACCGTCAAGGTCACCGACGAGTCGAACGCCGTGCGGACCCGCTCGTTCACGATCACCGTGCCCGCGCTCGCCGTGACGACGACATCGGTGCCGTCCGGCGTGATCAACACCGCGTATCCTTCCACGCAGCTGGCCGCCTCGAACGTGTACGGCACCCCGGTCTGGACCGTCCCGGCCGGGGCCCTGCCCGCCGGCCTCTCGCTCTCACCCGAGGGCGTGATCACCGGCACGCCGACCGCCGGTGGCACCGCCAACTTCACCGTGAAGGTGACCGATGACGGCGGGAGCAGCGCCACCAAGGCGCTGTCGATCACCGTGTCGACCTTCGCCATCACGACGACGTCGGTCCCCGGCGGCTACGTCGGGATCCCGTACGCGTTCGCCCTGGAGGCGGCCGGCGGGACCGGCTACTCCTGGTCGATCACGGCGGGGTCGCTTCCGGCGGGGCTGTCGCTCGCAGCGAGCACGGGGCTGATCTCCGGCACGCCCACCGCGGTCAGCTCGCCCACGTTCACCGTCAAGGTCGACGCGACCGGAGCCAAGACGGCGTCGAAGCAGTTCACCCTCCCGATCACCGCAGCTGCGGACTGGCCTCAGGCGAGCCACGATGAGACCGGCCGGGCCTGGTCGCCGTCGGACGGTGCCATCGACTCGTCCAACGTGGCCGGCGTCGGCGAGGAGTGGGCGGTGCCCGGCAGCCTCCAGCCGACCATCGTGGGCAACCTCATCTATGCCGCAGGACCGGTGCCGGGACGGAGCGGCACGTTCGCGCCGATGGCGCTCGACCTCTCCACCGGCGAGGTCTCCTGGTACGGCCCGTCGCTGCCCGCGGGCTGCCAGGGCGGCCCCGTCGCGGTCACGGCGACGGCCGTGGTCGTGCAGTGCGGTCGCCTCGTCGCCTACGACCGGGGCGGAAGCCACGCCGTCCTGTGGGACACGAACACCACCGATCCCGGCATCTCGACCCAGTCGCTGCTGATCACCGGCACGACCGCGATCGCTTGGGGCCAGGACCGGGTCCTGGCCTACCGGCTGTCCGACGGCGAGCGCCTGTGGCAGCAGCTGCTCCCGACCGGCGCAGACTCGATCAGCGACGTGGCCGCATCGGGCTCCTCGGTCGTCGTCGCCTACTCGGATCGCCTCCGGGCGCTGGCCACCACGACCGGGGCCCAGCAGTGGACACGATCGATGGCCACACCATCGGAGGTGATCGTCGCCGACGGCTGGGCGTACACCCGCAGCGGGGGCGGCGTGAGCCGCTTCGCCCTGGCCACCGGCGCGCCGGGCTGGTCCGTCCTCGCCGGCACGGGCATCTACCAGTTGGTCGGCGCGGACGCCGACACCATCTACGCCTTCGAGGCGCGCTTCAGCGAGCTGGGCCAGGAGTCGGCGGTGCTCCGGGCGCTCAAGGCGTCGGACGGATCGCAGCGCTGGGAGGCGCCGCTCGGCACCCGGATCCGCGATGCCGGGATCACCAAGGACCTGGTGTGGATCCTGGAGTCCCAGATCTACGCGTGGGGTCGCGACAGCAACATGATCGCCTTCGGGCGCGCCGACGGCGTCGAGCGGAAGCGGATCCACTTCGAGGACAACAGCTACGGGCAGGCGGCCTTCGCCAACGGCCACGTCGTCTTCGGCCAGGGCGGGAGCTTCGGCGGTCCCGATCCCGCTCGCCTCCGCTCGTACGGGTTCAGCCCGCCGGCTCCCACCATCGACACGACGATGGTGCCGACCGGTCGCGTGGGCCAGGCCTACACCGCCACCCTCGGAGCATCGGGCGGGTCGGGAGCCCTGGCGTGGTCCGTGACCTCCGGCAGCCTGCCCGCCGGTCTCTCGCTGTCGACCGGCGGGGTCCTGAGCGGCACCCCGACCGCAGCGGCAGCCATCCGGGTCCAGGTCCGGATCACCGACGCCAAGGGCCGGTCGCGCACGCGCTGGCTCCACGTCGAGGTGGTGGGCAGCGCCACGGACTCGTGGAACGCCGAAGGCCGCAGCTACAGCCGCGACGCGTGGAACCAGGGCGAGGTCGTGGTCGGCCGCACCACCGCAGCCCAGCTCGGCTACCGGTGGAAGACCGCGGTGGTGGCGGGGACCGAGGCGTCGGAGGTGGCCGATCGCACCCCGGTCATCGTCGGGACCCGGCTCTACGACATCGACCAGATCGGCCGGCTCGACGCGTGGAACACCGGCGGCACCTCGAAGTCGGCGACGCCGGCGTGGTCCCTCCCCGCGTTCGGCGACGGCGCCACCTACCCCGACAGCCCGACGGAGTCGGGTGGCGTCCTGTACATCGTGGACTCCGCGGGCTTCCTCGATGCGGTCCGCGCCAGCGACGGCGTCCGGCTCTGGCACGTGGACATCGGTAGCCGTGCGACGCAGCGCAACGAGCTGCTCGTCCAGGGCGGCAAGGTCCTCCTGCAGGACCTCGACTACGACCTGCGCGCCTTCAACACGTCCAACGGGAGCCCGGCGTGGGGCGGGGCGGTCGTGCCGCTCGACGGCAACGAGCTCAGCGGCTCGATCGTGATCCCGACCGACGGGACTCGCGCGTTCGTCCTGGCGAACTGCGAGGTGAAGGCCATCACCATCGCCACCGGTGCCGTGGCCTGGACCGTGCCCGTCAAAGCGGGCGGCACGACGAACTGCGGCACCGCAACCCGGCACGCACCGATGTACGCCGATGGCGCCGTGTTCGCCACGACCTTCGACGGATCCATCGCCATCGAAGCCGCCACGGGCGTCGTGCGGTGGCGCAGCGGGACGAGGGGCGGGTACGGCGCCGGCGGTGGTGCGATCGCCAACGGCGTCTGGGTGCTGGACAGCGGCGACAACCAGGACGGCAACCTGGTGGCCCTGTCACTGGCCACCGGCGAGGTGCTTTGGACCCAGGCGGACGCGAACTCCTTCGAGGGCTTCGCCATCGCCGGCGACCTGATCGTCGGGCGCGGCGGCTACACCCTCACGGGCTACGACCTCCTGACCGGCGAGAAGCTCTGGGATGGTGGCTCGCCCGACCCGTCGGTGTACACGTACGGCGCCCCCGCGATCGCCGGCGGACGCATCTACATCAGCACCCGCGACGGCGTGAAGGCCTACGGTCTCCCCTGACGTTCGACCCCCTGGAGTCGGGACTGCGTCTCGGCGGAGGTGGGAACGATCCGGTGTGACGACGATCCTCACCATCGGGCACGGCACCCTCGCCGCAGAGGCCTTCACCGCCCTCGTGACCGGCGCCGAGATCGGTGAGGTGGTCGACGTCCGTTCGTTCCCGGGGAGCCGCCGGAACCCGCAGTTCGGCTCCGACGCCATGGCCGGGTGGCTGCCCGAGTCGGGGGTTTCGTACACCTGGATGCGCGCCCTCGGCGGCCGGCGGCCACCGGTGCCCGGGTCGAAGCACCTCGCGCTGCGCAACCCGTCGTTTCGGGCCTACGCCGATCACATGGAGACCGATGCGTTCCTGGCCGGTGTCGACGATCTACTGGACCGGTCCGGCCGAGCGGTGATGTGCAGCGAGACCGTGTGGTGGCGCTGCCACCGGAGGCTCCTCGCCGACCACCTGGTCCTGGTCCGCGACATCGGGGTGCACCACCTGATGCACGATGGCCGGCTCACCCTGCACGCCCCCACCGAAGGCGTCCGGCTCGTCGGGGACCGGCTGGTCTACGACGTGGGCGTGACGCCACCGCTTCCCGAGCTCGCGTAGTGGTCAGGCCCCATCACGATCGACGACGGAGCCGCGGCCACATCGGCGGGCGCTTGGGGCCGTCGGTGCGCCTCGACCGGAGCGCGCTCAGTCCTCCGGCGTGGAGGTGGTGACCTCGATGCGGTCCTGGCGCCACTCCCGAGCGGCCTCCAGGGCGCCCAGGCTCTGGTCGACCAGCTGGGCGGCGTCGAAGGCGTAGGCGGGGTAGCAGCTCATCCCGGCGCGGACGGTGCAGCCGGGGAGGTCCTCGCTGATCCTGCGGCGGATGCGCTCGAGGGTCCAGATGGCACCGTTCTCCGGGGTGTCCTCGAGCAGCACGGCGAAGACGCCGGAGTCCATGCGGGCGACGGTGTCCGCCTCGCGGAGGGTCTCGACGAGGATGTCGGCCACCGGCTTGGGTGCGGTGTGGGCCATGTCGGGCTCCCCCACGCGCTCGACGACCTCCACCATGGCCACGGTGAGGGGGCGCAGGCCGCGGCGAGCAGCCGAGATGCGCTTCCCGAGGGAGGCATCGAAGAAGATCTGGGTGAAGACGCCGGTGCTGGGGTCGGTGATGTCGTCGCCCGAGCGGGGCTCGTCCGGGGCAGGGGTGGTGACCGCGGGCGGTGCGGTCTCGGCGCCGATGGCGCCGGAGCGCTCGGCGAGCATCGCCGTGGCCAGCTTCTGGCGGGCGGCGATGGCCTCCGCTTCGAACTTGGCGGCCCGCGCCGCCATCTGGTCGTTCTCACGGGCGAGCTTGTCGGCCTCTTCCTGGAGGTCCATCCGCTCCTTGTACCGGACCGGGGCCCGGTCGGGCAGCATGAGGATGAGGGCGACGCAGACCACCGTCAAGACACCGGCGATGCCCAACAGGACCGGCTCGCGGGTGACGATGGCACCGATGGCGAAGCCCAGGCCCAGGGCGCCCGCGAGGGTTCCGGGCAGCGCGCGTCGATCGAACATGGGCGATCCATCGGCAGATGTGGGCGCGTTCACAGGTTTCGGACTCTTTCCGTGGGAACTTGGCCACCAAGCGTCACATGCACGGAGGTGTCACCCCTGCGGGCAGCATCAGCCTGCGCGGTGCGCTTCCACCAGATCGACGAGCTCACCCATGATCTTGACGATCTCGAAGTCCTTCGGCGTGTACACGGCCGCCACGCCGGCATCGAGCAGCCGAGGGCGGTCGTCCTCGGGGATGATGCCGCCGGCGATGACCGGGGCGGTCACCCCCTCGGCGCGGAGCAACCGCACGACCTCGGGGACCAACTCGAGGTGGCTGCCCGACAGGATGGACAGGCCGATGATGTCGACGTCCTCGTCGCGTCCGACCGCGGCGATCTGCTCGGGCGTGAGCCGGATCCCCTGGTAGATGACCTCGAGTCCGGCGTCGCGTGCGGCGACGGCGATCTGCTCGGCGCCGTTGGAGTGCCCGTCGAGACCCGGCTTGGCCACGAGGAGCCGCGGCGGTCCGCCGGGAAGGGCCCGGGCCCGCTCGGCCACGGAGCGCAGGCCGGCCGATCCGCCGCC
>JAOBWH010000049.1 GCA_025463265.1 Ilumatobacteraceae bacterium | reverse complement strand
TCGATCCAGGACGGCGCCATCATCCACACCACCCACTTCCAGCCGACCACCGTGGGCGACGAGTGCGTCATCGGCCACCTGGCCCACCTGGAGGGCTGCATCATCCACGACGGCGCCCTCGTCGGGTCCGGGTCCGTGGTGCTCCACAAGGCGGTCGTCGAGTCGGGTGCGCTGGTGGGGGCAGGCGCCGTGGTGTCGGGCGGCTCGGTCGTGCCGTCGGGTGCGATGGCGCTGGGCATCCCCGCCAAGATCCGCCCCGACGCGGTGACCCCCGAGATGATCTCGCTCGGGATGCAGTCCTACGTCGACCGCGGCCACCGGTACCGGGCCGACCTGCGCCGCCTCGACTGACGAGCCGCGTCAGCGGATGGCGGCGCCGTCGCTCTCGAGGAGGGTGACGATGCCGTGGGCGGCCTCGCGACGGGCCCACTTGGCGATGGTGAGGTCGCTGGTGAGCACCACGATCTGGGTGCGGCTGGACAGGCGGACCACGAGGTCGAGGAGCTTGAACAGCTCGCTCGGATCCACCCCGACGAGGGCGTCGTCGATGATGATCGGGAGGGCTTCCTCCTGCTCGCCGACGAACGTGGTGCGGGCGATGCGGTCCGCCACGCGGCGGCGCAGGGCGGTCGGTCCGTCGGACCGGGCCTTGTGCTCGGCCTCGAGGAGCCGCACCCGCTCCTCGGCCACGCTGCGGCGGCGCTGGACGTCCACCGGGTCCGGGCCGCGCATCGCAGCCAGGGCCTCGGCGAGCACCCGGCGTCGGTCGAGCAGGCCGGCGGGGTCGGCGGGGGCCTCGGTCGGGGCGGGGGTGAGGTCCCAGCTGAGGCGGCGGTGGCGGGTCACCTCGACGGACAGCTCGGCGATCTCGGCCTCGATCTCCTCGGCACCGCGGGTCGCCTCGGCCGCACGGCGCCGGCGGCGAGCCGCCTCGACCGCCCCGATGGCCCGCTCCAGGCGGCCCTCGAGGTCACCGTCATCGAACCCGAGCTGGCAGAGCAGGTGGTCGAGCGCGGTCCCGGCGCTGGCGGCCTGGGTCTGGAGCTCGCGGAGCTGCAGGGCCTTCCGGGCGAAGCGGCCGGCCGCGGCGCGCTGCTCGAGCACGGTCCGGACCTGCGCAGCATCGAGCTCGGCGGCGCCGTCAGCGGCGAGGCCGTACCCGTCGAGGCCGGCGGCGAGCTGGCGGCGGGCGTCGAGCGCCTGCTCCCGTGCTGCGGCGAGCGCTTCAGCGGCGCCCTTGGTCCGAGCGGCTCGGGCCCGGGGGTCGATGGTGGCGGCGTAGGCCCGGACCGCCTCCTCCCGCTGGCCGGCGGCCTCCAGCGAGGTGCCGCCGCTGATCTCCTCCCAGTCGAGCCGGGTCGTGGAGCGGCGGTCGACCGCACGGTCGATGCTCCTGCGGTCCGCGGGCGACATGACGTCGTCGATGCGGCGGAGGTGCAGCCCGAGCCACGAGCCCGCGTCGGCGCGCCCGAGGGCGACCTCCTCCTCCCGCTCGGCGGCGGCGAGGGCCTTGCGGGGCACGGCGAGCAGCCAGAACCCGAGCCCGGCTGCGGCGAGCAGCACCGGGATCCCCACCAGGACCGAGATCGACTGCCCGGCGAGCAGGGCGCCGACGGCCAGCAGCGACGGGCCGAGGATGCCGGCCCGGAAGCGGCGGTCGACCTCGCGCTGGCAGCGGACCACCTCGTGGTGGGCGCGCTCGATCTCCGACTCGACCTCGGGGTCGGCCTCCTCCTCTCGGCTCGCGAGCTCCGACTCGTAGAGCGCCTGGGCGGCGACGGCGGCTGCGTGCACCTTCCACAGCGGCTCCTGGTCGAGCTGGGCCAGCTGGTAGACGATCCCGTCCTCGGGATCGACGGGCTCGGCGGTGGCGGCGGCGAGCGAGGCCTCGCAGGCGCCGACGATCTCCTGGCTCGCCTCCACGGCCGCGACGCGCCGATCGAAGTCGTCGGGCAGGTCGTCGGGGGTGGCGGCCACCCGGGCCAGATCGGCGTCGCTCACCGGCGGCAGGGCACCGAGCTGCTGGCCGAGCTCGGTGGCGGTCGTGCTGGCCTCACCCCAGGTCTCGCCGGCGTCGCGCAGCTGGCCGACGGCATCGAGGAGCCGGGCATCGGCGTCCGCTCCGTTGTCGTCGTCGGCGTGGTCGAGCGACGCCAGCTCGGCGCGCAGCTCGTCGAGCTGGTTGCGGAGGCTGGTCCACTGCCACCGGGCGGCAGCTTCGGGGGCGAGGGCGATGGCCTCGTCGAGCTGGGCCAGCTCGGCCTGCATGGCCTCGATCTGGACGACGTACGCCGTGGCCTCGGTGACCTCGGCGGTGAGCTGGTCCACGGTGGCGCGAGCGGCCAGCAGGTCGGCGTCGATCTCGTCGGCGGTCCGCTCGGCACCCAGTCCGAGGTCCTCGCGGCGGAGGGTCACCAGGTCGCTGACGACCGCAGGGTCGGACCCGAGCAGCTCGCCCAGCGAAGGGGCGGCCACGCCGCTGTCGGCGTAGGTGGCGCCGGTGCGATCGGCGAAGACGCGCCGCCCGGCCTGGTCGACGAAGACCACCGAGGCGTTCGGCGTCCGGCCGGCCATGGCGTCCACGAGCGTGGCCATCATGGCCCGGCGCTCGTCCTCGGCGAGGCCGGCCAGGACCGTGACCCGAGGGCCGAACTGGATGGAGAAGTTGTCGCTGGGTCCGAACAGGACCAGTTGCTCCAAGCGCACGGTGGTGGCCTTCTGCCCGTCGCCGGGCGCGTCGTGGGAGGTGGGCGTCGGCCCCCGCCGGGTCGGCGGTCGGGAACGGTTGACGTGGAGAGCATCGGCGCGCAGGCGCCCCAGGTTGAGCAGCTTTGTCGGCGCGGAGGGTGGCAATTCGATGCGTTGAGCCGTTTGGCCCACCACTACCCTTGACCCGGCGGTCAAGGCCTCGGAGCGCATCATCAGACGACGAACCCCATCGGAACCGAGTGAGGTGGGCGATGGCTGGCGGCTGATCCGCCAGCAGCTGTGGACCCAGCGGCGAGGCCTCGCGTTCGGCGCGTTCGTCGCCCTCGCCTGGACGGCGGCCAAGGTCTCGGTGCCGGCGCTCGTGGCCCTGGCGATCGACGAGGGCATCGTGCCCGCAGACGAGGACCAGGTCATGCACTACGCCTGGCTCATCGCCCTCGCCGGCGTGTTCGTGGCCACCTTCACGGGCCTGCGCCGCTACTCCGCGTTCCGGGAGGCCCGCCGGACCGAGGCCGAGCTGCGCGACCGGCTGTTCGCCCACCTCCAGCGCCTGCACTTCGCCTTCCACGACGGGCAGCAGACCGGGCAGCTGATGAGCCGCGCCAACAACGACCTCCAGCAGATCCAGAACGCTGTGGTGCTGGTGCCGCTCACCATCGCAAACCTGGCCACGGTCGCCGCCGTCCTGGTGATCCTGCTCCTCACCGATCCGGTGCTCACCGTGCTGGCGCTGGGGTCGCTCCCGGCGGTGAACATCCTCGCCAAGCGGTTCGCCACCAGGCTCCAGCCCACGATGACCGCCGTGCAGCAGGAGTCGGCCGAGCTGTCCGCCGTGGTCGAGGAGACGGTGGCGGGGATCCGGGTGGTGAAGGGGTTCGCCGCCGAGGAGACCCAGGCGGCTCGCCTCGCCGCGGAGGCCGACGACCTCTACGCGGTCTCGATGGAGGCGGCCACGATCCGCTCGGTGTACTGGCCGGCGCTGGAGGTGATCCCGAGCATCGGGCTCATCATGGTCCTCGCCTACGGGGGCCACCAGGTGCTGAACGGGAACCTGGCGCTGGGGGATCTGGTGGCGTTCAACGCCTTCGTGGTGCTCCTGGTGTGGCCGCTGCGGATGCTCGGGTGGATCGTCGCCATGTCGCAGCGGGCGGCGGCGTCGGCCCAGCGGGTGCACGAGATCCTGGCCACCGAGCCGCTCGTGATCGATCCCCCCCGGTCCCGGCCGCTCCCCGCCGCAGGCGGCGACGTGCGGTTCGAGGGCGTCCGCTTCCACTACGAGGGCAACGCCCACACCGTGCTCGACGGGTTCGACCTGCACATCCCCGCCGGTCAGTCGGTCGCGCTCGTCGGAGCCACGGCCAGCGGCAAGTCCACGGCGGCCAAGCTCATCTCCCGCTTCTACGACGTGAGCGACGGTGCCGTCCTCCTCGACGGCATCGACGTCCGTGACCTGGCGCTCGCCGAGCTGCGCAGCGCGGTCGGGCTGGTGTTCGAGGAGACGTTCCTCTTCTCCGACACCATCGCCGCCAACATCGCCTTCGCCGACGTCCACGCCTCGATCGACGACATCGAGCGGGCCGCCAAGCTCGCCGGCGCCCACCAGTTCATCACCGGCCTCGACCACGGCTACGACACCGAGATCGGCGAGCGGGGCTTCTCGCTGTCGGGTGGCCAGCGCCAGCGCATCGCCATCGCCCGGGCCATCCTCGCCGACCCCCGGGTGCTGATCCTCGACGACGCCACCTCCGCCGTCGACCCCACCAAGGAGCACGAGATCCGCGACGCCCTGGGCGAGGTCATGCGCGAGCGGACCACCGTCGTCATCGCCCACCGGCCCGCCACCATCGCCCTCGCCGAGCGGGTCGTGCTCATCGGAAACGGCCGGGTCGTCGCCGACGGCACCCACGAGGGGCTGCTGCGCACCAGCGAGGCGTACCGGGGGGTGCTCGCTTCGGCGGCCGCCGACGAGGAGCAGGCGCGCCACGCGGCGCTCGAGGGCACCGAGGGGGTGGTGGCGCCGTGATCTCCATGTCGGCGGTGGACGAAGACGCCAAGCTGGACCGCCGCGAGGCCGCCCAGGTGCTGCGGCGCGCCTTCCGGATGCTGCGGCCCTACCGACGAGACGTGGTGGGTGCCGGCGTCCTGGTCACCATCTCCACCCTCGCCGTCCTGGCCGGCCCCCTCCTCGTGAAGGTGGGCATCGACCGGGGCATCTCGGGCGAGAACGAGACCGTCTTGAACCTGTGCGTGGTGGCGTTCATCGCCGTGGCGGTCATCGCCTACCTGGCGAGCCGGGCCCAGATCCTGATGATCAGCCGCGCCGGCGAGGGCTTCCTCCGAGACCTCCGCAACCGGGTGTTCGACCACCTGCTGAAGCTCTCGATGCCGTTCTACGACCGGGAGAAGGCCGGCGTCGTCGTCAGCCGCATGACCTCCGACGTCGACTCGCTCCAGGAGCTGATCCAGCAGGGCCTGCTCCAGATGCTGGCCAGCGTGCTGCTCATCGTCGGGTCGGTGATCGTGCTGGGCATCGTGTCGTGGCAGCTTCTGCTGGTGTGCCTGATCCCGGTGCCCCTGGTGGTGCTGGCGTCGGTGAAGTTCCAGCGGGACTCGAACGAGGCCTACCTCACGGTGCGCGACCGCATCGGCCTCACGCTGTCGTCGCTGCAGGAGGGCATCAGCGGCGTGCGGGTCATCCAGGCCTACGGGCGCGAGGACGTGGAGATCGGTCGGTTCCAGACTCGCAACGACAGCCTGTACCGGGCCCACATGAAGTCGGTGTTCGTGCAGGCGTGGTACCTGCCGGTGATCGAGGGCGCCGCGGTCGGCTGCACCGCGCTGGTGGTGGCCATCGGCGGGAGGATGGTCATCGACGGCTCGGCCCAGGTCGGCACGGTCGCCTTCTTCGTGCTCACGCTGTCGAACCTGTTCGAGCCCCTCCAGCAGCTCTCCCAGCTGTTCAACACCGTGCAGTCCTCGGGCGCCGCGCTGCAGAAGCTGTTCGAGCTGCTCGACACGCCGGTCGACCTGGAGGAGCGCGCGGGGGCGGTCCCGCTGCCCGATCACGGCGAGCTGCGGGTGGAGGGCCTCTCGTTCGCCTACGGCACCGGACCCCCGGTGCTGGCCGATGTGGACCTCGTGCTGCCCGTGGGGGAGAAGCTGGCGCTGGTCGGCCCCACCGGCGCCGGCAAGTCCACCCTCGCCAAGCTCATGGCCCGGCTCTACGACCCCACCGAGGGGCGGGTGACCTTCGGCGGCATCGACCTGCGCGACGCGGACCTGCTGTCGCTGCGGACCCAGATCACCGTGGTCCCGCAGGAGGGCTACCTCTTCCACGGAACCATCCGCGACAACGTGCGCATCGGTCGTCCGTCGGCGAGCGACCTCGAGGTGGAGGCCGCGCTGGAGTCGCTGGGGCTGCTCGCCCGCTTCTCCGTCTTGGCGGACGGCCTCGACACCGAGGTCAACGAGCGGGGCTCCTCGCTGTCGGCAGGAGAGCGCCAGCTCGTGTCGCTGGCCCGTGCCGCCCTCGCCGATCCCGCGGTGCTGGTGCTCGATGAGGCCACGTCATCGCTCGACCCCGGCACCGAGGTCCTGGTCGAGCGGGCGCTCGAACGGCTCGTCCAGGGCCGGACCGTGATCGTGATCGCCCACCGGCTCTCCACCGCCGAGCGGTCCGACCGCGTGGGCGTGGTCGCCGACGGGCGGCTGGCCGAGCTCGGCACCCACGCTGAGCTGGTCGGCCAGGGAGGCCGCTACGCCCAGCTCTACGACAGCTGGGTCCACGGCCTCGCCGCATCCGGCTGACGGGGGTCGGGGTCGTCAGCGCCGACCAGCGGGTCGACCGGCGGCATGGTCCGCGGCGGCGAGCTGGTCGGCGAGCGTGGCGATCGCCTCGGGATCGTCCACCAGACCGATGGTGATGCGCACGTGGGGGGCGTCGGTCCGGACCTGGAACGGGGCCCCCGGCGCCACGCCGATGCCCTGCGCCGCGAGGGCGATCGTCGTGGACCGTTCGTCGGCGACGGGCACCCACTGGTTGATCCCGTCGGTTCCGGGGGCGGTGATCCCGTGCGTCCCGAGCGCTTGGGCGAACGCGGCCCGGCGGTCGGCGTAGCAGTCGCGGGCTCGGGCGATCTGGTCGATGGTGCCCTGGTCGCTGAGCATCGCCAGGAGCACGGCCTGGAGGATGCGGCTGCTCCAGCCGGGGCCGAGGAGGCGGCGCTCGGCGAGGGCGTCGACGACATCGCCCGCACCCCCGACCGCGGCCAGGCGCAGATCTGGTCCGTGGCTCTTCGAGAAGCTCCGGATGTGCACGGTCTGCGCAGGCAGCCAGGTCCCCACGCTGATGGGGGGCGCGCTGGCGATGTCGCCGATGTGGTCGTCCTCCACCACCACGGCGGACGTGCCCGCGAGCAGCTTCGCCACCGCTCGTGCCCGTCGGGCGGACAGGGAGACGCCGGTGGGGTTCTGCGCCCGAGGCTGGAGGAAGACCAGCGAGGGGTTCTGGGCGAGGGCTGCGTCCAGCCCGGCGAGCGAGATGCCCTCGTCGTCGAGGTCCACGCCGATGACCTCGGCCCCGAGCTGGTCGAGGAGGTCGAGGACCGGCGGGAACGTGGGGTGCTCCACCACCACGCGGTCGCCGAGGCGGACCACGACCTGGGCGATCCGATCGATCGCATCCATGGCGCCGTCGACGACCGTCAGCGACGCTGCGTCGAAGGGCCACGCGCGGCGCAGGGCCTCCTCGAGGGCGGGGAGCACCGGCGGATCGAGGTACGAGCTGGTCAGGTTCTGGCCGCCGACCGCGGCGACGATCGGGCCGAGCTCGGGGAGCAGGGCCGGGTCCGGGGTGCCGGTCGAGAGGTCGACGGCGAAGTGCCCGGGACCCTCGGTGACCCGCCGGTAGCGCTGGCCGGCGCCCGGCCCCGGCACCTGGCGGACGAAGGTCCCGTTGCGGCCCATCGCTTCGATGGCCCCGACCGCGGCGAGGGTCCGCCACGCCTCGCTGACCGTGGTGGGGGAGACGTCGAGCTCTCGGGCCAGGGCGCGGACCGTGGGCAGGCGGGTGCCGACCGGCAGGTCGCCCGCCGTGATGAGCCGGCCGATGCCGGCGGCGATGCCCTGGGCGTTGCGGGTCTCGATGGCGTCGGCCAGCTGGATCGGCACGGTGCTCCTCCCTCGAGGGCGGCGGGACGGCGGGTCTGCCTTTGTACCGTAACAAAGGGCGGATTGTCCGGGCCACCATGTGTCATTAGGATCGGTCACCGGCGGCCGCCCCTCCACTCGGTGCCGTCACCGGAGGAGAGCCGTGAAGCGCATCAGCCACTGGATCGACGGCCAGGTCGTCGCCGGCACGTCGGGGCGCGAAGGCATCGTGTGGAACCCGGCCACGGGCGAGCAGCAGGCCGCCGTCGACCTGGCGTCCGCCGCTGAGCTCGACGCCGCCGTCGCCGTCGCTCGCGCCGCCCAGCCGGCGTGGCGCGCCACGGGCCTGTCCCGCCGGGCCGAGATCATGTTCCGCCTCCGCGACCTGATCGACGCCAACCGCAAGGAGATCGCGTCGCTCGTGACCGCCGAGCACGGCAAGGTGCTGTCCGACGCGCTGGGCGAGGTGGCCCGCGGCCTCGAGAACGTCGAGTTCGCCACCGGGATCCCGAACCTGCTCAAGGGCGGCTTCACCGAGCAGGCCGCCACCGGCGTCGACGTCTACAGCATCCGCCAGCCGCTGGGCGTGGTGGCGGGCATCACCCCGTTCAACTTCCCGGCCATGGTCCCCATGTGGATGTTCGCCAACGCCATCGCCTGCGGCAACGCCTTCATCCTCAAGCCGTCCGAGAAGGATCCGTCCACCGCGCTGTTCCTCGCCGAGCTCCTGGCGCAGGCGGGGCTCCCCGCCGGCATCTTCAACGTGGTCAACGGGGACAAGGAGGCGGTGGACGCCATCCTCCACCACCCCGACATCGCAGCGGTCAGCTTCGTGGGCAGCACGCCGATCGCCCGGTACATCTACGAGACCGGCACCCAGCAGGGCAAGCGGGTCCAGGCCCTCGGCGGTGCCAAGAACCACGCCGTCGTGATGCCGGACGCCGACCTGGACTTCGCCGCCGACCACATCGTCGCCGCGGGCTACGGCTCGGCCGGGCAGCGCTGCATGGCGATCTCCGCGGTCGTCGCGGTCGGTC
>JAOBWH010000041.1 GCA_025463265.1 Ilumatobacteraceae bacterium | reverse complement strand
CGCGCGAGCCGGACCCCGCCCCGCGCTCCCTGCTCGTCGTCGCGCTCGTGGCCGGGGTGGCGCTCGAGCTCGGCCTGCGCGGCGGCCTGGCCAACCTGCTGGTGGCACTCGGGCTGAGCGCCGTGGTGGTCGGGCTCGCCGCCCACCAGCGGCTGCGCCAGCGCTCGGCGCGGGCCGTCGCCCTCCTGGCGCTGGTGCCGCTGGCGTTCCTCGCGGTCCGGGCCAGTGCCTGGCTCGTGGCCACCAACCTGGTGGCGGCCGGCGTGCTGGTGGCCACGGCGATCGCGTTCAGCCGGAGCGGCCGGCCGTCCGACACCACGGTCGGCGGTCTGGGTCGGCGCCTGGCCGCTGCCGTGCCGGCGGCGTGGTCCGCCCCTCGGGTGCTCGCTCCGCTGGTGCCGAGCCTCCGGGCGGACCGCTCGGCCCGGCTCGTCCGCATCGGGGTGGCCCTCGCGATCTGCGTGCCCGTCCTCGCCGTCGTCGCCGCGCTGCTCGCCGCCGCGGACCCGGTGTTCGCCGGCCTCCTCGCGCCCGACATCGACCCGGGCCCGGCCCTCGGGCACCTGATCCTCGTGGCCGTGATCGGCATCGTGGCCGTCTGCGTGATCGGCGCCGCGGCCTCGGACACCGAGGACCGGGCGCCGGCCGGGCGCTTCGGTGCGCTCGAGGTCGTCACCATGCTCACCGTCACCGCAGCGGTCCTCGGCCTGTTCGTGATCTCGCAGCTGATCGCCCTCACCTCCGCCGGCCAGCGCCTCGTCGAGCGCTCCGGGCTCACCCCCGCCGAGTACGCCCGCAGCGGCTTCTTCCAGCTGTGCTGGGCCACGGGGCTGATCCTCAGCCTCCTCGCCGCCATCCGGGCGCTGGCCACACCTGCGGTGCGGCGCTCGCCCGCCGTGCGGGCCCTCGGGGCCCTCGTCCCGGTCCTGGCGCTCGGGCTGGTGGCGGTGAGCCTGCGCCGCATGGCGCTCTACGACGACGCCTTCGGCCTGACCATGTTGCGCCTCTGGGTGCTCGGCGCTGCCGCCTGGATGGGGGTCGTCCTGATCCTCGTCGCCGTCCGCAACGCCGGTGTCGGCGTGCGCCGCGAGTGGGTCCTGGCCGCATCAGCGACCGCCGGCCTGGTGCTCGTGCTCGCCGCCGACGTCGCCAACCCCGAGGCGCTCGTCGCCCGCCACAACCTGGCCCGAGCGGACCGAGGCGCCGAGCTCGACCTCGCCTACCTCTCCGGGTTGTCCGACGACGCCGTCCCCGTCGTGGCCGCAGCCTGGGACGAGGCCGGTCCTGCCGGCCGCATCGCGCTCGAACCGGCCCTGCGGTGCGACGACGCGCCGGGCGGTGCACGGAGCCTCAACCTCGACGTGCGACGGGCCGAGGCGATCCGTGCTGGGCGCTGCGACGCCGACGGGCAACCCTGACCGGTCCGACGCTCGCGGTGGAGTCCGGCCCCTGACCCGTAGCATCACGCCGTGTCCATCCACCACCTCCAGCTCTGGGTCCCGGATCTCGCGCGAGCGGAGGAGTCGTGGGGCTGGCTGCTCGAGTCGCTCGGCTACGAGCCGGCCCGCCGCTGGGAGCACGGCCGGGTGTGGCGCCAGGACGGCACCGGCATCGTCATCGAGTCATCGCCCGACATGGTCCCCGGCATGTTGCACTCGCGGCTGCGGCCGGGGATGAACCACGTCGCCTTCCACGTGGAGAGCACCGATGCCATCAGCCGGCTCCTCGACGAGGCCGGCGACCACGGCTGGCACCGCCTGGGCGGCGCCGATCCCCGGCACCCGCTGGGTCCCGATCAGGCCGTGGCGTACCTCGAGGACCGCGACGGCTTCGAGGTCGAGCTCATCGCCCCGTCGGGGGACTGACCCGCACGGATCGGAGCCCACAGACCGGCTCCGCCAGGCCGAGCCTGGCGGAGCCGGGGGTCCACCACGAGGGAGGGGTGTGGTGTCCCTTGTGGGCCGGGACGTGGTCCCGGCAGTGACCGTGGCCGGCGGGACAGCCACGGTGCCGAGAGAGACCCGCTCGACCCCGCGTCCATGACGCCGGCCGCAGAGAAATCTGCGAGAAGGAGCTCGACGCCTCAGGCGCGGCGGGCGGCGACGACGCCCTCGAGGTTCCGCAGCGCCCGGCTGAGGTTGGCCTCGACCCCGCGCCGAGCCACCTTCACCAGCAGCCCGCAGCCCCGCCGCGGTTCGATGGCCATGCGGTAGGTGATGCTCGTGCGGGTGTCGTCGACCGGCCGGAGGGTCACCCGCTCGACGAGGCCCCGGGCGACCGGCGGGCCGTCGGTCCCGGTGAACGCCCACACCTCGGGCTCGTCCCACACGATGAACTCCTCCTGGAACGCGAGGCCGCCGGTGAGGACCACCTCCCGGGTGGAGCCCACGCCCGCCGGCGGGGTCGAGGTGGGTCGGACGCGGGTCACCCGTCCCATCCACTCGGGCCAGCGCTCGTGGTCGCAGAGCACCGCCCAGACCTCCTCGGGCGTGCCGGTCACGGTCTCCGAGCTCTCGAAGACCACCGGCGCGGCGTCGGCGAACCCGATGTCACGGGGGAGGTAGGCGGCCACGGTCCCTCCGGCTCAGCTGGCCACGCGGGTGGCGTACGCCGGGCTGCGGAGGATCTCGTCCACGATCTCCGTGAGCGACGCCCCGCCGGCCAGCGTCTGGAGCGCGTCGTTCAGCTGGGCGGTGGTGGGTGCCTTGCCCAGCATCGAGATCCAGAGGTTGATGACATCGACCCGGTTGGTGGCCTTGGTCTTGAACTCGTTCGACTCGGAGAAGTTGAGCATCACCTGGCCGCGCGACTTCTTCTTGGCGTTGAGCTGCCCGGTCCAGTAGCTGATGCCGCCGGCGTCGCCGGTCCGGCCGAGGACGTTCTGGTAGACGAGCTCGACGAACGCCTTGTTCGACAGCGACCCGTACTTGGTCTTGAACTCGCTGCTGCCGGCGAAGTTGTTCGAGACGGTGATGAGGGTCGTGCCGTTCTGGCGCTTGCGCACCCAGTAGCCCTGGCCGTTGGCGTCGGGCGTGCGCTGGAAGTACGCCCAGTAGAGCCGGGTGACCGGATCGACGTTGGCGGCCTGGGCGGCGGCGTGGCGCTGGGCGACGATGTAGTCCAGCGGCGACTGCCCGCCCTCGATGGCGGCCACGCCGGCGGTGACGGCCGCTGCGGCAGCCGAGCCGGTGAAGTCGGTCAGCTGCTGGGTGACGAACGCCTGCCACCCGCCGAAGAGGCGCTTGGCGAAGGGCTCGACCGTCACGGGGAGCGATGCGTCCGACACCGGCGCGAGGACGGCGTCGTACGTGGCCTGCACGGTGAACTCCAGCGGCGTCGACTCCGGCGCCCCGTCGAAGGTCACGGTCGTGGTGCCGCCCGGGACCGACACCGGACCGGGGATCGAAGCGCCCGAGGGTGCGCCGGCGCCGAGCTTCGGCACCACCTCGTAGGTGGTGGGCGCCGCACCGGCCGGGGCCGTCCAGGTCACCACGACATCGCCGCCGTCGGCCGCGGCCGACACGGCCGTGGCCTTGCGGTCCGCGGTGGAGGTGCGGCACGGCTGGTTGCGCAGCGACACGGCCTGGGAGGTGACGCCCGACAGGGTGCACGCCGGCAGGGCGCTCGGGATGAAGAACGGGGCGCTGGGCAGCCGGGGCAGCACGACCCGCGACGGCATGCCGGTGCTGTGGCCGATCGAGTTGGTGGCGGTGCCGCCCAGCTCCTCGAACTTCCAGAACGGCTGGTTGCCGCCGGGCGCCTCGATGTTCACCCGCAGGCGCGACCCGGGCCGCATGATGTGGGCGAACGGGAACATCTCGATGCGCACCTTGGTGAACTGCCCGGCGGGGAGCGGGGCGGCGTCGACCGCCTGGTGGTCCTGGTACGGCACCAGCTCGGTGGAGCGGGTCAGGTCCTCCTTGCGGTGGCTGGCTCGCAGCCAGCCGCTCTGGATGTAGACCTCCTTGCCGTCGGGCCGGACCTCGGTGAAGGTCGCCTCGAGGTCGGTGTCGGCGGCGCTCGACCTGAGCCACAGGTCCACGCTGCCCTGGCCGGCGTAGGCCACCTTCGACGTGTACGGGGCGCTCAGGAAGCTGAGGGCGTTGCCCTCCTTCAACACGTCCCAGTGGTAGTTCGGGTGCGGGCCCCACGCGGCGTCGGTGCTGCCGGTGGAGGTGCTGTCGCGCTTCGTGGTGGGGTCGTAGGTGTACGACGACGAGGCGCGAGCCGCGGTGTCGGCGATGGTCGGGGCCGACCCGGCGAGGGCGCCGTCGGGCTGGAGGTAGAGCTTCTCGTTGGTCAGCTCCGCCGGGGGCCAGGTGGTGTACCGGGTGCTGGTCGTCCCCCACGGGAGGCCCTCGAGCCCGGGCTTGGCGCCGTTCTCCCAGCGGACCCGGATGCGGGGCTGGGCCTCGTAGTCGGCCAGCGCCGTCGCGTAGTCGGGCTTCTGGTTCCAGCTGTTGAACGGGAGGCCGAAGTCCTCGTCGCGGTCAGGGGCCTGGAACAGGTCGGCGAGGATCGATGGGATGCCGAGCGTCAGCAGGCTGGCGGTGTGCGGCTTGCGCTTCCCGACGTAGAGGTCGATGAAGGTCAGCTGGTCCTGGATGACCTCGGGCCCCATCGGCTCCACGTGGGTGCCGTTGGTGAAGTCGCCGAACACGCGCGTGTTCGCCGGATCGAAGAACGGGATCAGGTTCGCCGAGCTGCCGCCGGTCTGCTCGTCCTGCCACTGGGCGGACAGGTACACCGGCATCCCGATCTTGTGGACGAAGGTCTCGGTGTTCAGGTAGTCGAACTCGTGATCGGCGAACGGGGTGTCGTGGATGCGCTGGAGCAGCGCCTTGGACTGCAAGCGCATCACCTGGTTCTGGGCGCAGGTGGTGTCGCCGTTGGTGATCCGGTTCTTCACCCAGGTGTGGGCCTTGGGCTTGGCATCGGCCTCCCGCTCGCTGGCCCAGCCGAGGGCGAACCCGTCGTTCAAGATGCCGCCCGGGTACAGGATCCCGGAGTAGGTGTCCGAGTACGGGCTCGCCGGGGCGATGGCGTTCAGGTGCGGAGGGTTCGTCGAGCCCACGTAGAGCTGGCTGTACCCGGAGTAGGAGATACCGGCCATGCCGACGTTGCCGTTCGACCACGTCTGCTTGGCGAGGGTCTCGACGACGTCGTAGCCGTCGAGGGCCTGGAGGTCCTCCATGAACTCGAACGCGCCGCCCGAGCAGGTGGTGCCGCGCAGGTTCACGCCGACGGTCACGTAGCCCTGGTACGGGTACATCGCCACCTCTTGTGGCGGGTCGCCGGGCTGCGAGGGGTCGTAGCCGGAGTAGTTGAGGATGACCGGCCACGGGCCGGAGCTGCCGTCGTTCGGCATGGTGACGTTGATCGAGAGCTTGGTGCCGTCCCGGGTGGTCAGGTACCCGAAGCCCGACGAGATCGGGTTGGCCAGGGCGTTCTGCGCGTAGAACGACTCCGGCGGGTTCTGGGTGGTGTCGGTCACGGTGATGTCGCTCACCGTGCCCGCCGAGGTCTGCACCGAGTAGCCCGACCCGGCCTCGACGTCACGGAACAGCAGGGCGCCCTGGGCGTCGGAGGTGCCGGTCTGCACCGCGACGTCGCTGTCGTTGCGCAGCTGCACCGAGGTGCCGACCCCGAGCCCGTAGGCGTACACCTGGTTCACGCTGCCCTTGGCGGTGAACGGATCGGCGGCCGCCGCCGGCGACGCCGTGGCCGTGGCCACCAGCGGGACGGCGGTGGCCATCAGGCACAGCGCTACAAGCAGACGACGCATCGTGGATCGCTCCCCCCGGAAAGGCCCCCTGGCCTCCTCGTGGCTGCGAGTCTTGTTGGGCGGAGGACCTCGACCAAGTCGGCACCGGGAAGGAGGGCGCGCGTTGCCGTCCGGCGGGTCTCGTGCCATCCTCGGCGGGCACGAACGACTCGGAGGAACCCGATGAGCTCTGTCGCCGATGCCCGGCCGTCACCCCGACGGTCCCGGCGCGCCACATCGAGGACCCCCGGCATCCATCCGGCCGCCGCACGGGTGTGGGAGCCGGAGCCGACCTGGGTGCCCGCCACCGCGTCGAGCGCCGAGCTGCTGGGCGGCATCGCCGGCGGCCTCGTCGGCGCGATCGCCGCACCCATCATCGCCGGTCCCGTCCACCAGGCCCTCGCCGGTCTGGGCCCCGGGCCGGGGGGCCGGCCGGTGGACGCCGCCGAGATGGGCGACCCCGGCTGGTTCGGTCCCGACAGCGTCGCCTGGCGGGTCCACAGCGACCCGTCGCTGCTCGTGGCGGGCATCGCTGCGTTCACGCTCCAGGCCCTCCACCCGCTCGCCATGGCGGGCGTCGCCGAGCACTCGGCGTTCTCGGACGACTTCATGGGCCGCACCCGGCGCACCGGCGAGTTCGTGCAGGGCGTCGTGTACGGCTCCACCCCCCGTGCCGAACGCCTCTGCCGCATGGTCCGCAAGGTGCACGAGCCGGTCGTGGGCGTCGCCCCGGACGGGCGGCCCTACGCCGCCAACGACCCCGACCTCCTCGACTGGGTCCACATCGCCGAGTACCTGGCCATCGCCGCCGCCAACCGCCGGTTCGCCCTCCACCCGATGACCCGGGACGAGCTCGACCAGTACATCGCCGAGGTCGCCGTGGTGGGCGAGCACACCGGCGTCGAGTCCCCGCCCCGCTCCTGGGACGAGATCCTCCGGTCCCTCGAACGGCACCGCCCCGACCTGGCCGTCGCCGAGTACGCCGCCGCCGGCGTGGCGTTCCTCGACGACCCGCCCATCATCCCCGGCCCGGCGAAGCCCGTGTGGCGCTCGCTCTGGGTGGGCGCCAAGGCCTGCCTGCCCCCGGTCGGCCGTCGCCTGCTGGACCTGCGGCCGCCCTCGACCCGCGACCTCGCCGGCTGCCGGGCCGCCCTCCGCCTCCTCGACAACCTCGCCGAAGGCGACGGCCCCGAGCTCGCGGCCGCCAAGGTCCGCCTGGGGATCAGCGCCTGATCAGCAGCGGTCGCTCGTCGCCCCGGCCGCCTCGGACCGGCGACGGATCGCGGGTCTCTACCGTGGGCGGGTGACCGCCCCGACCCGCCGCCAGGACCCGCTCCTGGTGGAGTGCGTGATCTTCCTCTCGTTCGGGGCGCCCATCGCGATGCTCGGGGCCGGCTGGCCCGAGGCCCGGCACCTGTTCAGCCAGTCCGACGGGGCGCTGGGCGTCGCGGCCGGGGCCTACGGGTTCGGGCGGCTCGCCACCGCCACGTCGGCGCTGCCGATCCTGCGGCGCTGGCACATCCGCCCGGCGAACGCGGTGCTGGGTGCGACGCTGGCGGCGTCGTGCGCGGTCGTGGCCGCCACCCGGTCGTTCCCGGTCCTGGTGGCGGCGTTCCTGGCCATCGGGTTGCTGTCGGGCTGCCTCGACGCCCTCGGCAACCGGTTCCAGACCGTGGTCCGCAGCGTGGGGAGCGCCGGGCTGATGTTCGGTTCGTTCGGCGTCGGCGCCACGCTCGGGCCGGTGCTGGTGGCGGTGACGGGCTGGACCCCGGCGTACCTGGTGGCGGCGACCGTCGCCGCGGCCGCCGCC
>JAOBWH010000034.1 GCA_025463265.1 Ilumatobacteraceae bacterium | reverse complement strand
CCGCTGAGGCCTCCCACGGCGCCATCGCCGCCACCGCCGCCCCATCGATCACACACGCCAGCTCGGCACGCGCCACCATCAGCCCGGTCAGCTCCGAACCGTGCGCCGTCGCCGGATCGACATCGAGCACGCGGTCGAGCAGGGCGTGCGCCCGCTTTCCGCCTCGCCTCTCGGTCCGGGTCCGTCGGCTGATCGAACATGCCCTCATCGTACGAAGAGGGTATGACAGTGAAGCCGAGTCCTTTCAACCCCTCTCGATGTCCGATTCACGAGAGGAGTGGCGGGTCGCTCAGCCGTCCTCGAGCGCGGATATCAGCACGCCGACGGCGGACAGTGCCAGCGCCTTGGCCGCTGGATCCCACCAGGCCGGGGCGAAGCGGCGAGCTGCGACCACGCCGCCTGCGATCCAGACTCCGGCGCACCACCGGCAGGTCACCAGGCGCGCCACGCCCGGCGGATCCGGGGTGTCGTCCACCAGCTGCTGGGCGGTCGGCGCCGGCACGCCGGAGTCGGCGCCGGCGTCCGGATCGGAGCCGGAGTCGGCATCGTCCAGGTTGAGCGCCCGACCCACGATGGACCGGCGGATGGGCTCGCTGATGATGTCGGCGGTGGCCAGGCGGGTGAGCCGGTAGGTCGCCAGGGCGTCGACCGCCAGCTCGATCGCCGGCGTGGCTCCCGCCTCGACCGCAGGGACCCGGACCGCCGGCCGAGGACTCGTCGTCAATCGCATCTCAGTCTTCTTCTCGAGCTGCCCGGGCCGCCTCGGCGGTGACCTCGGGAGAGCCGATGGTGGAATCGTCGGTGCCCTGGCCGGTGCCGCCCTGGCCCTCTCGGCCGGTGTCGGCCTCCCCGGTGGGGATGCCGCTCATGTCCGTCCCGCCGCCACCCGCCTCCTCGGCGGCGAAGACGGCCTCTCGGATCTGCTCCCGAGAGGCCATCTCACCGTGGGCCGGCACGGGCGGACCCACCGAGGGCTTCTTGTCGGGGTCCCCGATCGCGGGGGCCGCAGCGGAAGGCTCCTCGGGGGCGAGGTCCTCCTTGGTCGCGGCGTCCTCCGCATCGGGGACCACGGCGCTGCCGCCCTCGATCTCGATCGGTGCTTGGCGGGGATCGTGCTTGCTCATGGCTTGGCACTCACCCCGCCTGGCGCAGCGAAACGCCCCTACCGGGCGTTCTTGGTGCTCTCGAGCTGGCGCCACTCCGCAGCGGTGTAGCGGGGCCCGTCGGCGGTGTCGCCGTTCGAGCGCTCCTCGGAGATGAGGTCGACCCGACGGTCATCGGAGGTGGCCACGGTGGGGTCGGCGGCGATGCGGCGACGGCGGGCCTCCTGCTCTTCCTCCTGGCGGCGGCGCTCGTCTGCGCTCGCACCGATCTCGGGGTCATCGACGCGCCGGGCGAACTTGGTGTGCCACCGCTCGCCGGCCAGGGCTCCCAGGATCGAGCCGATGATGATGGCGGCGAGCGAGATCAGGGCGCCGGTGAGGGCGACGTCGGTGATCTGGTCGGTGCTGGTCGGCACGCCGATGCTGCGCAGGTTCGACCGGATGGCGGAGTCGTCGGTGAGGGCGGCCACGATGCCGCCGGCGATCGCGCCGACGACCAGGGTCGTGATGGCGAGGGCGATGCCGTGGAGCAGGCCGCGCCGCCGGGCCATGCGGCCGGCCACGTAGCCGCCGAAGAAGTAGGCGATGAGCAGGACGACGGCGGTGGTCAGGGCGGCGACGGCGCCGCTGCCCGACCAGTCGTTGGTCCGGAACTCGGTGTCGACGTTGGCCGAGGCCAGCAGCGACCCGGCGATGGCTGCGACCACGGCGAAGGTGCCGTAGGCGGTCACCAGGCCGGCGAGCAGGCTGACGATCGACAGCTTGCCGAGGCCCGCTTCGTCGGCGGTCTCTCGGTGGTTGGGTGTGGTGCTCGTGGAGCGGTTCACGTTGACCTCCTGGTCGAGGATCTCCGCCGGTCGGGAGAGACCGGTGATCACGCGTCACTACCGCCATCGCTGCGATCCAAACCCGACCCGGCGGACCGGGGATCAGGCGGTGGCCCGGGCCCGGTCGAGCAGGCGATCCTCCTGCGCCTGGTGCCGGGCGTCCTCGGCGATCCAGCGGGCCAGCACGATGCCGCCCACCACCAGGCCGAACAGGTCGCCCACGCCCCACAAGATGCCGGCGGCGACGGCCTGATCCGCAGCGACCGTCGATCCCCAGGCCCGGTTCACCGCCTCGTACACCCCGCCTCCGAGCGGGTGGTCGCGGGCGTTCAGCACGGCGAGGCCGAGGAAGGCGTGGAACGGCACGGCGATCAGCACGAAGAGGAGCCGGGCGGGCGAGCCGAGCCGACGGGGTCCGGCGTCGTGTCCCACGGCGACCAGGCAGAACAGCGTGCCGGCGGCGAGGAAGTGGAGGTGCACGGCCTGGTGCACGGTCGGGTCCACGAGCGAGCGCTCGAAGAGCGGTGAGAAGTACAGGCCGAAGAGGGTCCCGCCGAACAGGACCCAGGCGAACACCGGGTGGGTCCCGAGCGCCACGAGCGGATGGCGCAGCCAGCGGACGAGCACCACCTGGACGGGACGGTGCGCAGCCTGCAGCGCCAGCGTGATCGGGTCGCCCAGCACGAGCAGCAGCGGGGCGACCATGCCGAGGAGCACGTGCTGCGCGGTGTGCAGGCTGAACAGGACGTCGTCGTAGCGGGCCAGCCCCGAGCACGTGGCGAAGAGCAGCACGGCGACCCCGGACACGAACGCGGCGGTCCGGCCGGCGGGCCAACGGCGCCCGGGGCGGCCCCGGTCCAACCGGCGGACCCCCATGAGGTACAGGCCGACGAGCACCACGGCGACGAGCAGCATCGCCGGGTCCAGGGACCATGCGAGGAGCACGCTGCGAACGCTGGGCTCCGGTACGGCGTCCACGCCGGTGGACTTCCCTCCTGGAGCACCGGCAAACGGTTTCGGGGCGGGGCACCGGGGCAGGGCCCGGCGTGGTCTCCTCCGTCACGGTCCGCCGCCCGTCGATCCTCGGTGTCGGCGTGGTCGTGTGGCTGGCGTCGGAGCTCATGTTCTTCGCCGGGTTCTTCGCGTCGTACTTCACGCTGCGGTCCCAGACGGCCGAGTGGCCACCCGAAGGAGCCGAGCTGGCGGTGGGCCGCACCGCAGCGGCCACGGTCGTGCTGGTCGTCTCCAGCCTCACGATGCACGTCGCCGTCCAGCGGTCCGAGCGCGACGATCGCGACGGCGCCGTCCGCTGGCTGGCCGTCACGGCGGCGCTGGGGGCGGTGTTCCTCGTGAACCAGGTGCTCGAGTACCGGGAGCTGGAGTTCTCACCGAGCACCCACGCCTACGGATCGGTCTTCTACCTGATGACCGGCTTCCACGGCCTGCACGTCCTCGGTGGCCTCGGGTTCATGGCGGCGGTGGTGGCGGCGATCGCCGGTCGCAGCTCCGCCGCCCCGACCGGGCCGACGGTGACCGTCTGCGCGTACTACTGGCACTTCGTCGATGCCGTGTGGATCGCCATGTTCCTGACCCTCTACGTCCTCCGATGATCTCGTCGGCGCGGGTGGTGGGGGCGTGCCTCGCGGTCGCAGGGGTGGTGACCCTCCTGCTGCTCCCCGGTGCTGGGCGCGAGGCTGCGGCCCAGAGCGATCGCGACGAGCTCGTCGCCCAGGGCCGCGACCTCTTCAGCACCGGCTGCTCGTCGTGCCACGGCACCGACGGCCGAGGGGTCCGCCTGGCCGACGGGGAGGTGCGGGGCCCGTCGCTCGAGGACGCCGGCGAGGCCGGGGCCGTGTACTACCTCACCACCGGGCGCATGCCGCTGGCCAACAGCAACGAGGTGCCCGAGCGCAAGCAGCCCGCGTACCGCGACGAAGAGATCGAAGCGCTGGTCGCCTACGTCGGGAGCCTCGGCTCCGGGCCGAAGCGCCCGAGCGTCGACCTCGACGCAGCCGACCGCTCGGAGGGCGGCGTCCTCTTCCGCGACAACTGCCAGGCGTGCCACAGCGCCACCGGGGCCGGTGGCGCTCTGAGCTACGGCCGGAGCGCGCCATCCCTGCAGGAGGCGACGCCGCTGCAGGTCGGGGCGGCCATGCGGATCGGCCCCGGCGAGATGCCCCGGTTCAGCGAGGAGCAGTTCCCCGACGAGGACGTCGACGACATCGCGTCCTATGTCGAGTACCTCCGCACGCCCGATGACCGCGGCGGCGTCCCCCTCGGCCGCCTCGGGCCGGTGCCGGAGGGCCTGTTCCTCTGGACCGTGGCCGTCGGCGTCGTGGTGCTGCTGTGCGTCTGGATCGGCGGCCGCCGTCACGAGGAACCCGACCAGGAGGAGGCCGCATGACCGCCCCGGACCAGCGTCCGCACGAGACCGAGGACGGGTCCGACCCCGTCGGGGACGAGCCGTCAGCCCTCGCCCGCCGCGGCGAGCTGCTCACCGCGGCGGCGTTCCTGTCGAGCGTCGTCGGCGCACTGGGCCTGTCGGTCGTCTACTGGCGCGGCGGGCAGCCCCAGCTCGAGGGCCTGTTCCTGGCCGTGGCGCTCGGCGGGATCGGCATCGGGCTGGTGATGTGGGCCCGCTACTTCCTCCCCAAGGTGGCGGCCGTCGAGGAGCGCCACGAGCTCGGATCGACCGAGGAGGAGGTCGCCGAGTTCCGTGAGACCTTCGAGCAGGGGGAGCACCTCTTGACCCGGCGCCGCCTCCTCGTCCGCAGCGCCACGGCTGCGCTCGTGGCGCTCGGCGCGGCGTTCGTGTTCCCGTTGCGTTCGCTCGGCCCCCGTCCGGGTCGCGGGTTCCGCAACACGCCGTTCCGCGACGGGGTCCGCCTCGTGACCGATGACGGGCAGCCCGTGCGGGTCGGCGACGTGGCCAGCGATGGCGTGCTGACCGTCTTCCCCGAGGGCCACGTCGGCAGCGCCGACGCCCCGACGCTGCTCCTGCGACCCGACGTCGCCGTCCGGCCGCGCGCCGGCCGGGAGGACTGGACCCCGGACGGCCTGGTCGCCTACTCCAAGCTCTGCACCCACGTCGGCTGCCCGGTGGGGCTGTACCAGAGCGAGCAGCACCTGCTCCTGTGCCCCTGCCACCAGTCGACCTTCGATGTGCTCGACGGGGCCCGGCCCGTCTTCGGCCCGGCGGCCCGGTCGCTCCCGCAGCTCCCCCTGGACATCGACGACGACGGGTTCGTCATCGCTCGGGGGGACTTCTCCGGTCCGCCGGGGCCCGGGTTCTGGGACCGAGACCGAGGGTCGGACTAGGTGGCACGCCGGCGCGGGATGCTGACGCCGCGGATCGCCCGATGGGTCGACGACCGCGTCGGCGGGGCGAAGCTCGCCCGGGCGGCGCTGGGGAAGATCTTCCCGGACCACTGGTCGTTCCTCCTCGGCGAGGTGGCGCTCTACTCGTTCGTCGTCCTGCTCGCAACCGGCGTGTACCTGACGTTCTTCTTCGACTCGAGCACCAACGTCGTCACCTACGACGGCAGCTACGGGCCGCTCCGAGGGGTCGAGATGACCGAGGCGTACC
>JAOBWH010000029.1 GCA_025463265.1 Ilumatobacteraceae bacterium | reverse complement strand
GCCGGCCCACCGCGGGCTGCGTGGCGCACGCGGCTCCTCGCCGCCGGCGCCGTCGCCTGGGTCGTCATCCAGCTCGCGCTGCCGCTCCGCCACCTCGCCTACCCCGGCGACCACCGGTGGACCGGCGAGGGCTACCGGTTCGGGTGGAACGTGCTGCTGGTGGAGCGGATGGCGTCGGTGACGTTCCTGGTCCACGATCCCGCCACCGGCCGCACCACGACGTTCGACCCGGACCGCCTCTACACCCCCGCCCAGCTGCGGGTGATGCGCAGCGAGCCGGACCTCATCCAGCAGGCGGCACGCGCCATCGCCGCCCACGAGGCCGCCGAGGGCCACCAGGTGGAGGTCCACGTCGACGCCTGGCTCAGCCTCAACGGCCGGCCCGCCCAGCGGTGGATCGACCCCGACGTGGACCTGGCCGCCGAGCCGCGCACGCCCTGGCACAAGCGCTGGATCCTGGACCCCGGCTGACCCCGGTCACCCGGCGCTGAAGGGCGGGATGACCAGGTCGTCGACGCACGCCGGGAGGTCGGCGGCGGGGTCGGCCCAGAACGCCGTCGCCGCCGACCGGGTGCAGTCGTCGAAGTTCTGGTCGCCGTGGCCTCCCCCGGGGACCGTCACCAGCCGGGCGTCGGGCATGCGCTCGGCCTGCGCCTTCGACTCGGCGTAGGGCGTGATGGGGTCGAGCGTGCCGGCGAAGACGAGGGTGGGGACGTCGACGGTGACCGGCTCGTTGAAGGCCGCGTCGACCGGCGGCACGTCCCAGACCTGGCAGAACGGTTCCGCCGTCCCCAGCGCGTAGAGCGTGTCGTCGCCCGGGTCCTCCCGCATCGCCGCCGGGCCGTCCTCCCCGAGGAGCAGGCCGTTGTCGGCGCACTCGAAGGAGAAGAACGCTCCCTCGCTCATGTTCAACAGGTTGGGCACGCCGCTCTCGATGAACGCGGGCACCACGGAGCGGTCGCCCGCGGCGAGCCCGGCGATGATCGATGGGAGCAGCGGCAGGTACTGGGCGCGGTACTGCGCGGCGAACATGCCGCCCTTCAGATCCCCGCCGTCGAGCAGGAACGTCCAGTCCCCTTCCTCGCCGTCGACGGTGGCGGTGCCGTCGGCCGTGGCCGGATCGGCGTCGAACGCGGCCACCGCCCTCGCCAGCTGCTCGTCGACCTGGCCGTTCGCGGCGAGGCACCCGGGCTGCGCACCGCACGCCTCGGTGAGGGTGGCGATGGCCTGGTCGGGCAGGCCCTGGCTCCGCTCCACGCCGCCCACGTCGGGCGAGTACACCGAGTCCAGCGTGAGCGTGCGCACCCGGTCCGGATGGGCCCGGGCGTACGCCAGGCCGAGGCGGGTGCCGTAGGAGCGGCCCGACACGTTCCACGTCTCCGCGCCGAACGCCTGGCGGACCGACTCCAGGTCCTCCACCGAATCCGGGGTGGTGTAGTCAGCGAGGTCGACGCCCTCCGCGGTGAGCCGGTCTCGACACGCCTTGGCTCCGGCCTCCACCTTCAGGAACTCCTCGTCCCACGGATCCGCGGTGGTGAGCGCCTCCAGCGTGGCCTGCTCCTTCTCCGGGCAGTCGAGGCTGGGCGTGGACCGACCGGCCCCGCGCTGGTCGTAGAGGATCAGGTCCCGCTGCTCGAGCCCGTCGAGCGGCAGGGCCTCCACCGGCGGGGCGAGCGACAGGTTGTCGCCGCCGGGACCGCCGTGGAGGAACACCAGCGGCGGCTCGTCGGCGTCCGCCGCCGAGTGGTGGAACCGCGCCACCGCCAGGTGCAGCGGCTCGGACCCGGGGTCGTCGTGGTCGGCAGGGACCTCGATCGTCCCGCACGTCACCGAGATCGCCGCAGGCAGGCCCTCGGGCCGGTCCCACCAGCAATCGCCTTCGACGAACTCCGGCGCCTCCGCCGCTGCGGCCTGAGCCTTCGTCGAGGTCGTCTGCTTCGAGGCGCCGTCGCTCCCGCCCGAGGAACCGGAACAGGACACCCCCACGAGCGCCAGCCCCGCCGCCACCGCCGTCAACCGAACCCGTCGATCCCCCATCGCCGCAGTGTTCCACGGTCGACGTCGTGTCGTCGGGGACGCGTCCGACCTCGCGCTCAGTCGGCGGGCGGGATGAGGTTCCTCAACAGATCGACCAGGGTGCCGGCCAGGTCGGGGGTCTTGGGGATGGGGAGCATGAGCTGCTCCACCTGCTCCTTGTAGACCGCGGCCTTGTGGAGGCGCTGGAGGCGGATCTGCTGGCTGGTCTTGAGGCGGATGGGTGAGATCCGGGCGGTCCAGGCCGGGCCGCCGAACGCCGGGCCCTTGGTGACGTTGATCTCCCGGACACCGAGGCGGTGGGCCTCGGCGCGCAGGCGGGCGACGTCGAGGAGGCGGACGGCCTCCTCGGGGACGGGGCCGAAGCGGTCCTCCCACTCGGTGCGGATGTCGTCGACTTGGGCGTCGGTGGTGACCTCGGCGAGGCGGCGGTACGCCTCGAGGCGCAGCTCCTCCTTGGGGACGTAGTCGGCCGGCAGGTTGGCGTCGAGGGGCAGGTCGAGCTTGACCTCGGCGGGCTCGCGGATCGGCTCGCCCTTCAGCTCCTGCACGGCCTCGTGGACCATCGAGACGTACAGGTCGTAGCCCACCGCAGAGATGTGGCCGCTCTGGCCGGTGCCGAGGAGCGTGCCGGCACCGCGGATCTCCAGGTCCCGCATGGCGATGCGGAAGCCCGAGCCCAGCTCGGTGGCCTCGCCGATGGTCTTGAGCCGCTCGTAGGCGTCCTCGCTGAGGGCCATGTCCCGCGGGTGGAACAGGTAGGCGTAGGCCCGCTGGCCGGACCGGCCCACCCGGCCGCGCAGCTGGTGGAGCTGGCCGAGGCCGAGGCGTTCCGCCCGGTCGACGACGAGCGTGTTCACCGAGGGCATGTCGATGCCGGACTCGATGATGGTGGTGCAGACGAGGACGTCGAACTCGCCCTCCCAGAAGTCGAGGACGACGCGCTCGAGGGTCCCCTCGTCCATCTGCCCGTGGGCCACCGCCACCCGCGCCTCGGGCACCAGCTCCCGCAGCTCGCGTGCCTTGTCCTCGATGTCGCGGACCCGGTTGTGCACGAAGAACACCTGGCCCTCGCGCAGCAGCTCGCGCCGGATGGCCTCGGCGACGGCCCGGTCGTCGTACTCCCCGACGTAGGTGAGGATCGGCTGGCGCTCGGCGGGCGGCGTGTTGAGCAGGGTCAGGTCGCGGATGCCGGTGAGGCTGAGCTCGAGCGTCCGGGGGATCGGCGTCGCCGACAGGGTCAGCACGTCCACGTTGTTGGTGAACTGCTTGATCTGCTCCTTGTGGGAGACGCCGAAGCGCTGCTCCTCGTCGACCACCAGCAGGCCGAGGTCCTTGTACTCGATGTCGTCCGAGAGCAGCCGGTGGGTGCCGATCACGAGGTCGACCTCGCCCGAGCGCACGCCCTCGGCGACCGCCTTCGACTGGGTGGCCGTGAGGAAGCGGGACAGGACCTCGACCCGCACCGGGAAGGCGGCGAAGCGCTCGCTGAAGGTCTGGAAGTGCTGGGTGGCGAGCAGCGTGGTGGGCACCAGCACCGCCACCTGCTTGCCGTCCTGGATGGCCTTGAACGCGGCGCGCACCGCCACCTCGGTCTTGCCGAAGCCGACGTCGCCGCAGACCAGCCGGTCCATCGGCCGGTCGGCCTCCATGTCGGCCTTGACGTCGTCGATGGCCTTGAGCTGGTCGGGTGTCTCCCGGTACGGGAAGGCGTCCTCGAGCTCGCGCTGCCAGGGCGTGTCCATCGGGAACGGGTGGCCCGGGGCGTGCAGGCGCTTCTGGTAGAGCACCACCAGCTCCTGGGCCACCGCTTGGACCTCGCTCTTGACCCGGGCCTTGGTCTTGGACCAGTCGCCGCCGCCCAGCTTGGAGAGCGCTGGGCTGTCGCCGCCGGTGTAGTGGCGCACGGCGTCGATCTGGTCCGACGGGACGTAGAGCTTGTCGGCGCCCTTGTACTCGAGCAGCAGGTAGTCGCGGTCGACGCCGCCGATGGCCCGCTTCACCATGCCGCCGTAGCGTCCGACGCCGTGCTGGTGGTGCACGACGTAGTCGCCGGGCTTGAGGTCGTCGAAGAAGCCGGCGGTGTCGCGCTTGCGGGGGCGGGGGGCGCGATGGGCGCGGCGCCGGCCGGTGAGGTCGGCCTCGGCCAGCACGGCCAGCTTCACCCCGGTGAGGATGACGCCGCGGTCGAGCGCGCCGACCTCCACGTCGAGCGCCACGCCCTGGTCCCGGAGCAGATCGCCGAGCCGGGCCGCGGAGCCCTCGCCGTCGGCCGCCACCACGATGCGGTAGCCGTCGTCGAGCAGCTGGCGGAGCTGGTTGACCAGTCCCTCGCCACCGCCCACCACCGGGTTCCACCCCATGGCGGCGACGGTGGCGACGTCGGGACCGTCGGGGGTGACCGTCACGGACCAGACCGGCAGGTCGGTGGCGGCGAACAGCTCGCCGAACTCGGCGTGGAGCTGCGGGAAGGCACGGTCGTCGCCGACCTCCCAGGTCCGGGCGAGCGAGGCCGCCAGGTCGGCCTCCTCGGCCAGCAGATCCGCCGCCCGGTCGCGCAGCCGGCGGGGCTCCACCACCAGCACGAGGGAGTCCGGCGGCAGGAGGTCGACGATGGTGCGGTGGTCGTCGGTGAGCCAGGGCAGCCAGCTCTCCATCCCGTCGAACAGCTGGCCCTCGGCGAAGCGCTCCCACTGCTCGCGGCCCCACGGCTCAGCTGCGACGAGTGCCGCAGCCCGCTCGCGCACGTCGTCGGTGGGCAGCAGCTCCCGGCACGGGAACACCTCGACGTGGTCGAGGTCCTCGGTGGAGCGCTGATCGCTGACCGAGAAGGCGGTGAGGCGGTCGACCTCGTCGCCCCAGAGGTCGATGCGCACGGGGACGTCGGCCGTGGATCCGAAGACGTCCACGATGGAGCCGCGCACGGCGAACTCGCCTCGGTGCTCCACCTGTCCCTCGCGCCGGTAGCCGTGCTCCCCGAGCCACCCGACGAGGGCCGCCTGGTCGCGCTGCTCGCCGGGGCGGATCGCGAGCGGTGCGGTCTCGTCCACGTGGGGGCCGAGGCGCTGGACGAGGGCCCGGACGGGGGCCACGACCACCTGCGGCGTGGGGGCGTCGACGTCGCGCAGGCGCCAGATGGTGCGCAAGCGGCGGCCCATCGTCTCGATGTTGGGGCTGACCCGTTCGAACGGCAGCGTCTCCCAGGCCGGGAACAGCTCGGCGGCGTCGGGACCGAGGTAGGTCCCGAGGTCGTGGACCAGGCGCTCGGCCTCGGCCGTGGTGGGCACCGCCACCAGGATCGGCCGCCGGCTCCCGATCGTGGCCAGGCCGGCGATCGTGAGCGGCCGGGCCGGCTCGGGCACGGCGAGCAGCGCCGCCGAGCGGCCGAGCACCCCGGTGAGCGCGGGCTCGTCGCGGAGCAGGGCGGGCAGGTCGGTGAGCGCCATGGCGGAGGGGGTCCTTCGAGGTGGGCAACGCGCGCCAGCGCGCCCTCGATGCGCAGCACCGGGGTCGCGAAAGCGCAGCCACGCTACCGACCCGGTCCCGCGCATCCCCCACCGGTGCGCACATCTGGCGGAGGAACCGGTGCAGACTGGGGCCAGACGAGCCGATAGGAGCGGTCATGGGACGTTGGGAACGATCGAAGCAGCTGGCGAGCGCATCGTGGGGCCTGCTCCGCCACGACAAGGAGCTGCTGTTCCTGCCGCTGATCTCGGGCATCGCCTCGCTCGCGATCGCCGCCACCTTCTTGTTGCCCCTCTACCTGAGCTCGGAGACCAGGAGCGTCGGCGGATCCACCAGCCTCGAGATGAAGCCCGTCGGCTACCTCGTGCTGTTCCTGATGTACCTGGTGCTGGCGTACGTCGCGATCTTCTTCAAGACGGCGATGCTGTGCGGCGCCGACGAGCGGATGCAGGGCGGCGAGCCCACCCTGGGATCTGCCCTGTCCGGTGCCATGAGCCGGGCCGGGAAGATCCTGCCGTGGGCGATCGTCACCGCCACGGTGTCGGTGATCCTCCGGTCGCTCGAGGAGCGGGCGGGGATCCTGGGCCGCATCGTCATCGGGCTGGTGGGCATGGCCTGGGCCGTGGTCACCTTCCTCGTGCTGCCGATCGTGGTGTTCGAGGACGTCGGCGTGGGCACCGCCATCAAGCGCTCGACGGAGATGCTCAAGCGGACCTGGGGCGAGAACCTCATCGTCAACCTCGGCATCGGCCTCATCGCCATGGTGCTCACCTTGCCGGCCATCCTCGTGATCGTCGGCGGCTTCGTCACCGGCAGCGTGCCGATCATCGTGGCGGCCGTGGCGGTCGGTGCGGTCTGGATCATCGGCGTGAGCTGCTGGTCGTCGGCCATGACCGCCGTGTTCCAGCTGGCGCTCTACCGCTACGCCACCCAGGCTCCCCTCCCGTCGGAGTTCGCCCAGGTCGATCTGGGTGGTGCCTTCGGCCCCAAGAAGTCCGCGGCGAGCCGCTTCGGCTTCGGCGGCAGCTGAGCGTCGCCTGCCGCGACGCGCGGGGCTACGAGCGGGCGTTGAAGCGGGTCTGGGCCAGCTCGGGGCCCTCGGCGAGGATGGCCTCGACGGCGTCCGCCGCCAGCTGCATCGCCACGTCGAGCTCGGCCTTCTCGGCCTTGCCGGGGCGGCGCAGCACGTGGTCGACGCCCTCCTGGCGACCGGGCGGCTTGCCGATGCCGACCCGGACCCGCACGAAGTCCTCGGTCTTCAGGTGGGCCTTGATGGACCTGAGCCCGTTGTTGCCCGCCAGCCCCCCGCCGATCTTCACCTTGAGCTTGCCGGGCGGCAGGTCCATCTCGTCGTGGACGACCACCAGCCGGTGGAGGTCGTCGATGCCGTGGCGCTCCAGCAGCAGGCGGGCGGCGTTGCCGGCCTCGTTGTAGAAGGTCTGCGGGAAGGCGAGCGCCACCCGGGCGGTGCCGATGCGGACCTCGGCCACCAGCGACCGCTCCTTGGTGGACGCCTTCAGGCGGCCGCCGTGCCGCTCGGCGAGCAGCTCGACGACGTCCGCGCCGACGTTGTGGCGCGAGTGGGCGTACTCGGCCCCGGGGTTCCCGAGGCCGAGCACCACCAGATCTGCGGGTGTCCCTCGCCGTTCCGGCGAGCGTCGGAACGCCACGGCGTCACCCTCCGACGGGGGCGTCAGCCCTCGCCGTCGCCCTCGGCGGGCGCATCGGCGGCCGCAGCCGCCTCGCCGCCTTCGCCTTCGCCCTCGGCGGGCTCGGGCAGGGCCTCGACCGAGGCCTGGTTGCCAGCGGCGACCGACTCCTCGGGATCGACGTCGGTGGAGACACCGCTCGGGAGCTTGATCGCCCCGACGTGGATGGCCTCGCCGATGACGAGATCGGACACGTCCACGATGAGCTCGTTGGGGATGTCGGCCGGCTTGGCGTTGATGGCCAGCGCGTAGAGCAGCTGGTCGACGGTGCCGCCCTCGGACAGCACGGCCTTGGCCTCGCCCTCGAGGATGATCGGCACCTCGACGGTGATCTCGGCGTCGGCGCTGACCCGCAGGAAGTCGATGTGGATGACGTTGCCGCGGATCGGGTGCCGCTGCAGCTCCTTGACCACGGTGAGGGCGGTCTCGCCGTCGACGTCGAGGTCGATGAGGGCGTTGAGACCGGCGTCGGTGGTGAGGGCTTCGCGCAGCGGCCGCCACTCGACGGTCACCGGGATCGGGTCGGCATCGAGGCCGTACACGACGCCGGGGACGTTGCCCTCGGCGCGGATCCGCTTGGACGGGCCGGAGCCCAGTTCACGGCCAGTGCTGGCCTTCAGGTTGATCTCAGCCATCGGTAGCTCCTACTTCAGAGATCGCGCCGGAGCGCTTTCGGTTGTGTGGACGGCTGATGATCCTAGGGGCCGCGGTCCCGGGCCACCCAGTCCGGCCGGTCCCGAGGAGGGCTACTTCTGGTTCTCGCCGCCGAAGATCTCGCTGACCGACTCGTCCTCGAACACCGCCGAGATGGCGTTGGCCACCAGCGGGGCGATGGAGAGCACCTCGATCTTGTCGATGCGCTTCTCCGACGGGAGCGGGAGCGTGTTGGTGATGACGACCTTCTCGATGACGGAGTTCTTCAACCGCTCGGTGGCGGGGTCCGACAGCACACCGTGCGTGGCCATGGCCCACACCTCTGTGGCCCCCTGCTCCTTGAGCAGATCTGCGGCGGCGACGATGGTGCCGGCCGTGTCGATCATGTCGTCGAGCAGGATGCAGCGCTTCCCGTCGACGTGGCCGATCACGTTGGACGCCTCGACCACGTTCGCCACGCCCTTCGGGCGGATCTTGTTGACGAACGCCAGGTCCGCGCCGAGGTGGTTGGCGAAGCGCTTGGCCGCCTTCACGCCGCCGGCGTCGGGCGAGACGATGACCAGGTCCTCCACGTTGCCGGCTGTCTTGCAGCACTCGATGAGGATCGGCAGCGCCGTCAGGTGGTCCACCGGGACGTCGAAGAAGCCCTGGATCTGCCCGCTGTGGAGATCGACCGAGACCACCCGGTCGGCACCGGCCGCCACCAGCATGTCGGCGACGAGCTTGGCGGTGATGGGCTCGCGGCCCTCCGCCTTGCGGTCCTGGCGGGCGTACCCGTAGTACGGCGCCACCGCGGTGATGCGCTTGGCGGACGCCCGCTTGGCGGCGTCGATCATGATCAGCTGCTGCATCAGCGAGTCGCTGACCTGCGGCCCGGCGTGGGTCTGGATGATGAACACGTCGGAGCCGCGGATGGACTCGCCGTAGCGGCAGTGCATCTCCCCGTTGGCGAACTGCCGGAGGTTCGGCTCGCCGAGCTCCACCCCCAGGTGGTCCGCGATCTCCTGGGCGAGCTCCGGATGGGCTCCACCCGCGAAGATCTCCAGCCTCTTGCGGGTGACGGCTTCCAGGGTCTTGGTGGTGCTCAACCGCGTGCCTTTCGCGAAGGCCCCGAGACCTCAGGCGTCGTCGGGACCGCTCGCAGCATAGAACGGACCGGTCACCGTCTCGTCAGGGATCGACGCGCCGGGCGCGAGCACGGCGAACGGACCGACCACGGCACCGGCACCGATCTCGGCGTCGCGCCCGTTCGACTGCTCCACGACGCTGCCGGCGCCGACCACGCAATCGACCAGCCGGGTGTTGGGGCCGATCTCGGATCCGGCGCCGATCACGGTGTCGCCCTGGAGGATGGTGCCCGGGAAGAGGGTGACGTCGGGCCCGAGCTGGACGGTGGAGTCCAGGTAGGTGCTGGCCGGATCGACGAGGGTCACGCCGGCCCGGAGCCACTGCTCGTTGGTGCGGCGCCGGAGCTCGGCCTCAGCGCTGGCGAGCTGCTCGCGGTCGTTGATGCCCTCGCCCTCGGCCGGGTCGCCCACCTGCACGGCCGCGACGGTGTAGCCGGCGTCGCGGAGCACGCCGACCACGTCGGTCAGGTAGTACTCGCCCTGGGCGTTCTCCGGTGTGATCCGCCGCAGCGCGGGAGCCAGCAGCGACTGGCGGAAGACGTAGACCGCCGTGTTGATCTCGCAGATCTCCGCCTCCTCGGGCGAAGCGTCCGCTGCCTCGACGATCCTGGTGACCTGGTCGTCCCTGCCCCGCACGATGCGGCCGAGGCGGCCGGGATCGTCGACGACCGCGGTGAGCACGGTGCAGGCCGCCCCCGTCTCGCGGTGGACCCGCACCAGCTCGGCGATGCTGGACGGGCGCAGCAGCGGCATGTCGCCCGGGAGCACCAGCACATCGTGGTCGTCGGCGTCGGGGCCGTCGTCCTCGGGCAGCCCGGTGAGGCCGACGCTGGCGGCGTCGCCCGTTCCGAGCTGCTGGTGCTGCTCGACGAACGTGAGGTGCAGGTCCGGCTCTGCCGCCTGGAGCTTCTTGGTGACCCGCTCGGCGCCGTGGCCGACGACCACGACCACGTGCCCGGTGCGGCAGTCGGCGAGGGAGTCGAGCATGTACTGGAGCATCGTGCGGCCGGCCAGCAGGTGCAGCGGCTTGGGTCGGGCGGACTTCATCCGGGTGCCGGCACCGGCGGCGAGGACGATCGCGGACAGGCTGCGCTCGGACATGGGTCCGGTCTAGCGGATCGCGGCACCGACCGGTACCCGTTCTCGTCGGCCACCCCGTGCGGTACGTTGCCCACCCAGACGACGCGAAGGGGCGAGCACATGTGGATCGAGGTGGACTCGAACAAGCAGGGCATCAAGTCGTGGGTGGCCAGCGAGCACGTCGAGCGCTGCGACGTCAACGAGACGCCCGAACCGCCCTACGCCGCCCTCACCCTTCGGTCCGGGATGATCTGCTACATCAGCGACGCGTCCTCGATGAAGAAGCTCCAGCGCATCATGGGCGTCGACCTGCCCCGAGCCGGCGGGCTGTAGCGCTCCGCAGCTCAGGGGGTGCCCGAGCCGCCGCCGGTTCCGGTGTCGCCGGCGCCGTCGACCGGTCCGCCGTCCATGGACGTGCCGTCGGTGGAGCCGCTGCCCGAGCTCGGCGGTGCCGCCGTCGTGGTCGTGGCATCGAGCTCCCCGGGCAGCTCGACGTCGGCGCCGCAGGCTTCGGCCACGTAGTCCCGGAAGGCCGTGTCGGTCGCATCGGACTCCACGCCGTCGCCGTCGGGTGCGTCGTTGGCCGGTGACGACCGCAGCGCCGTCACGTAGGCGCTCACCTTCTCGCGGCCCTCGGTCGGAAGCCCCTCGACCGTCCCGTCGAGGACATCGGCCATCGTGGTCCGGTCTCCGGTCTTGGACGCCTCGACGAAGTCATCGATGGCGGCGCAGAACGTGGCGTCTCCGGTCTGGGAGGTGGGTTTCGCCGACGATCCGCACCCGACGAGCACCCCCGCTGCCAGCAGGACGGCGACCAGACCGTGTCGTGGCCGGAGCGCAGGCGGAGCAGGGCGGTTCAGGTGGACGGAGGTTCGCATGGCCGCCACTGCCCCGTCGCGGCCACCGAGAACCACCCCGCCGATCGCTGCGGCTCCGGGTCCACCTCGGTGCGGCCGTGACCGCACGGTGAGACGACGACGGGCCGTCCGAGGACGCGCCGACGACCCGGCGTGAGCCGGGTTGCGGGGCGGATGGGAACTGTGGGCCGCCAACGGCGAGACCGTTTCAGGCCCGCGCGGGACCGGCACGGTTGGGGTCGATGGGCGCACCGCCCACGGGACCGGCGGGATCCGCAGCGATGGCGCTGGAGCGGCCGGCCGCCAGCTCAGGCGGCGGTTCCTCGCCGTCTTCGTCGACGTCGTGCGGGCGGGCGTCGAAGGGGTCGGGTGGGTCGGCTTGGAGGTGGAAGCCCCAGCGGTCGAGGCGTTCGCCGGTGGGCCCGGCGTAGGGGGCAGCGGTGATGCCGATGGCCGACGCGGTCGCCGCGACGTACTCCGATGGCGTCGCCGAGGTGGCCGGGGGCTGGGGTGGCACGGGTTGGCCGGTCGGGTTGAGGGGTCGTCCCCATCGGTCGGTGAACACGATGCTGTCGGGGCTGTCGCGGGGTTGGTCGGCGTTGCCGTCGATGCCGAGGAGTCCTTGGTGGTGGAGGGTGTGGTGGCGGGCGCAGAGGGCGATGAGGTTCCAGGTTTCGGTGGGGCCGCCGTCTTCCCAGTGCCAGATGTGGTGGATCTCCAGGCCACGCGTCGCACCACAACCCGGCACGGTGCAGCCGCGGTCGCGGTGCTCGATGGCTCGGCGCAGCCGCCGGTTGATGGTGCGCGTGACCCGCCCGGTCCCCACCGGAATGGTGCCGTCGTGCACCAGAGCTCGGAGGCGGGTGTCGCAGAGCAGGTGGCGGCGCTGCCCATCGGGCAACCGGACCCCGAGGTGGGTCATGAGCTCGACGGTCCCGGCGGCACCGGCTTGGAGGTGCACGTGCACCAGATAGCGGTCCGAACCAGGTCGCACCGCCTCCCCTGCCGCAAGCGCGGTTTCGGCCAAGGCGACGAGCGCATCAGCCGCGGTGACCCGCTGGGGCTCGGCGCCGTCGACGGAGTCGGCCTGGGCTTGGCGCTTGAGGTCCTCGCGCATCGCCTTGAGCGCCTGATCCACCACCGCACCCTCAGCCTCAGGCAGCCGGCCACGGATCCACCAACCCTGCTCATCGACCCCGTCGACACACTCCGCCGATCACCACCACCGGCGCCGTCGGGTTCGGGGTCGCGGAACCACGGCAGGGCCTGGCGCAGCTGCCGCACCGTGCAACACGACGCCACCCGCGACGCCGACGCATCGAACCGGCCCGGCACGAACCGCGCCACCGCAGCGGCTTGATCCACCGACAACCCGCCCGCCTCCAACGCTGCGATCGTGTGCGGCAGCTCCGCGCGACGACCAGCGAGCTTCACCACATCCGCGGCACGACCCGGCGTCACCCCGGTCTGCCACTCCAGCCACCGCTCCGGTGTCAGATGTGACCCACCCGACACCCCCAACTCGAGCGCCCGAGCCGTGAGCGCCACCACCCGGCCCTCCGCTGCGTTGATGACCCCCACCACCTCCGCCAGCTCCGCCACCACCGCGTCATAGGCCGCCTCGGCGCACACCTCGCCCGCCGGTTCGGCGTCGATGCTGCGAGGCGGGGCCATGGGCCCCATTGTACCCGGTGCAGGTCCCGAGTCGAACACCTGTTCGATGGTTTGCGATGGTTCTTCCGATCGATCTCGGGTGTCCGATCAGCCCCACCTATGTCCGATTCCACGTCCAGGCCGACGGCACCTTCCGCATCGGCTTCAGGTTCCCAGGGACGAGGGTTCGACCTACCACCTCGGCCTTCGGTCGGAGGGCGGCAGCGTCGTCAGCAACGACACCTCCATCGCCCGACCGGGTCAGCTCCCTGCTCCACCCCGCTTGTTGACGACCGGCAGACCCGCCGGGGGCTGGCTCGGGGAGCAGGGCTCGAACCTGCGACAGCCGACTCCAAAGGTCGGTGTTCTACCAACTGAACTATCCCCGATCGTGCGAGGGTCCACGATAGGGGACGGCCCTGCAGCGCCCTGCGCCCGTTGCCGCCGTTGCGTCGGCTGGTGCTCGTGAGGTCCGGGAAGCACGCATCGGAGGCGGCGGCCAAGCGGCCGGGCGCCGGCGGTCATGGGCAACTCCCGTTCGACGCCGGACCCTCCGTCCGATTGCACCTCTGGCCTGGGCTGGAACGCGCCACGACCGCCCCGTGGGGCGGTCGTGGAGAGAACGTTGGTGGGCACCACCCGGGCGAGCCGGGCGGCCGTCGGCTACTTGCCGGCGGCTCGACGCTGCCAGCGAGTCCGCTTCAGCATCTTCTTGTGCTTCTTCTTGCGCATGCGCTTACGGCGCTTCTTGATCAGTGAACCCATGGTGAGGCCAACCTAGGGCGAGGCCACCGGCCCCGCCAAACCCGCCGCCGGCAGCGTGTGCACGACCCGGCCTGCGTCGGGGAACCCGCCGTCGACGAACCAGGTGCTCCCCGAGCCCGCCAGCACCGGCACCCGACCCGTCGCGTCGGCGAGGCGGTCGCGCCAGACCGCCAGTTCCGGCGCCACCACCAGGGCGGCGGCCTCCAGGTCGTTGGGCCCATCGGCTCGGGGTCCACCGAGGTCGTCCCACGCCCGGTACACGGCCGGGGTCGAGCAGCCGAAGGGCGGGGTGACCAGCGTGAACGTGCGGGCGACGTGCGGAAGCGGTTCGAGGACTTCGCCGATCCCGGTCACGCGAGCCCGGCCGCCTCGAACGCAGAACGGGACGTCGGCTCCCAGTGCGGCGGCCCGCTCCGGGTCGTCGAACGCGGCCCAGCGCAGGACTGCGGCTGCATCGGCCGAGCCGCCACCGAGCCCGGCGCCCGCCGGGATCTGCTTGGTGAGGGTGACGTGCGCGGTGCGCTCCACCAGGCGCAGGGCCCGCCGGACCAGGTTGTCGTCGTCGGCCGGGACGGCCAGTCCGCTGGCGCCGATCACGTCGAGGCCATCGCCCTCGGTGAAGCGCAGCTCGTCGGCCAGGTCGATCGACACCATCTCGGCGTCGATCAGGTGGTAGCCGTCGTCGCGGACGCCGGTGATGCGCAGCGAGACGGTGAGCTTGGCGGGAGCGATCACGACGGCGTCCATCACCGGGCGGAGGCTACGACGGGTGGACCGCACGGGTCAGCCGGCCCCAGTCCTGGACCGACAGGCGCTCGGGGCGGTCCTGCGGGTCGATGCCGGCGGACTCGAACTGCTCGGGGGTGACCAGCTCGGACAGGGAGCGGCGGAGCATCTTGCGGCGCTGGTTGAACGCCCGCTCGACCAGCGCCACCAGCTGGTCCGGGTCGGCATCGGTCGCCAGCTCGGGCCGGCGCACGATCTCGACGAGGGCGGAGTCCACCCGCGGCTTCGGGACGAACACCTCGGGGCTGACCTTGCCGACGAGGCGTGCTTCGGCGCGCAGGGCGACCTTGACCGACGGGATCCCGTAGGCCCCCGAGCCCGGCCCGGCCACCAGCCGCTCCCCCGCCTCGAGCTGGACCATCACCAGCATGCGGGCGATGGCGGGCACGCCGGCGAGCAGGTCGAGCACCAGCGGGGTGGCCACGTTGTAGGGCAGGTTCGCCACCAAGACCCACCGCTCGTGTCCGGCCAGCAGCTCGCCCCAATCGAGCGCCATCGCGTCGCCCGCCACCACCGTGACGTCGAGCCCGGCGACGACCTCCTCGAGGATCGGCCGGAGGTGCCGGTCGATCTCGACGGCGGTCACGGGGGCCCCGGTCTCGGCCAGGGCGAGGGTGAGCGAGCCCAGACCGGCGCCGATCTCCACCACCGGCGTGCCCGGGCCCACCCCGGCGAGCCGGGCGATCCTCCGCACCGTGTTGGGATCGGCGACGAAGTTCTGGCCGAGCGCCCGGCTGGGCCCGAGGTCGTGAGACGCCAGCAGCGCGTTGATCTGCGTGCGCGTGTGGGTCACAGCTCGTTCGGGTTCGGAAGGCGGTACAGGTGGGTGGCCGCATCCCAGCTCGATGCCGCCACCTCGGCCACCGTCCGGCCCTGGACCGCGGCGACCGCAGCCCCGACGAGCGGTACGAGCGCCGGCCGGTTGGTCTCGCCCCGGTGCGGCACGGGCGCCAGGTAGGGCGTGTCGGTCTCCACGAGCAGCCGGTCCGGGGGGCAGATGGCGACGGCGTCGCGGACGTCCTGGGCGGTCTTGAAGGTGACGATGCCGCTGATGGACAGGTGCGCGCCCAGGTCCAAGCACCGCTTGGCCTCGTCCGCCCCGCCCGTGAAGCAGTGGAACACCGTGCGGGCGGGCACGCCCTCGGCGGCGAGGACGTCGAACGTGTCCTCCCACGCGGAACGGGCGTGGATCACCAGCGCCAGCCCGTGCGCCTCGGCGAGGGCGATCTGGGCGGCGAACACGTCCCGCTGGACCGGTCGGAGCGAGTGGTCGTAGTGGTAGTCGAGGCCGCACTCGCCGACGGCGACCACGCCCGGCTCGGCCAGGAGCGCCTCCAGCCCGTCGATCCCCCGCTCGGCCTCGTGGGGGTGCACCCCGGCGGTGGCCCACACGCCGTCGTGCGCCCGGGCGACGGCGATGGCGGCCTCGGAGTCGGCCACGTCGCAGCCGACCGTAATGAAGCGCTCCACGCCGGCGTCGCGCCCCGCGGCGATGGCGTGGGTCACCGAGGCGGCGTCTGCGTCGCGGAAGTGCAGGTGGCAGTGGTTGTCCGTCCAGCGGACCGGGTCAGACATGGGCCGACCGGCCCATTGTCGAACACGGGCGTTTACCACTGGGGTGCGCAGGGGACACTGCCCCGAGCGCGGCGATCCCGGTGCGCCGGGGTGGTCCCAGGGCCATCTCGGCGCCGGTCGGCCTCCGGCACTGGTCCGGCGGGATCACGAGGCCGGCTTGAACCGGGGGAACAGCGGTTCACCCTTCTCGACGGCGAGACCGCCGGGATAGCCGCCCCACACCGCCGCGTCGGGAAGGCGCTGGTCCGCAGGCGAGCCGTCCAGCCCGATGCGGCGCCAGGCCTGCTCGGCCGAGGTGGTGAGGGCCGGGCTGGCCAGGATGCACACGAGGCGCAGGACCTCGAGCGCGTCGCCCAGGACCCCGTCGACCTCCGGACCCGGATCGGCCTTCCACGGCTCGGCCTGTTCCAGCAGGGCGTTCGCCTCGCGGATGAGGCGCCATGTGGCGTCGAGGGCGACCGACGGCTGGACCGCCTCCCACGCCGCGGCCGCGTCCCGGTACGCCTCCTCGGCGATCGGTGCCAGCGGGCTGTCGGGGCGCGGCGCCGGACCGATGCCGTCGCACTTCTTGGCCACCACGGTGGCCACCCGGCTGAGCAGGTTGCCGAAGTTGTTGGCCAGATCCGCGTTGTAGCGGGCGACCATCCCCTCGTAGCTGAAGTCCCCGTCGGGGCCGAACGAGTTGTCGCGCAGGAAGTGGTAGCGGAACCCGTCGACGCCGAAGTCGTCGACCAGGTCCTTCGGGAAGATCTGGTTGAGGCTCGTCTTGCTCATCTTCTCGCCGCCCACCGTCAGGTAGCCGTGGATGTCGAGGTGCGCCGGGGGCGCCTCACCCGCCGCCATGAGCATCGCCGGCCAGTACACCGCGTGGAACCGGATGATGTCCTTGGCCAGGAGGTGGTGGGCGTGGGGCCACCAGGCGGAGAAGCGCTCCGGGTCCGAGCCGTAGCCGACCGCCGTGGCGTAGTTGATGAGGGCGTCGTACCAGACGTAGAAGACGTGGCCCGGATCCCACGGGACCGGCACGCCCCAGTCGATGGAGGTCCGCGTGATCGAGATGTCCTTGAGCCCGTGCTTGATGATGCCGAGCGCCTCGTTGCGCTTGCCGCTGGGCGACACGGCGTCGGGGTGGGCCTCGTACCAGTCGAGGAGCGGCTGGGTGAACGACTCCAGCGCGAAGAACCAGTTCTCCTCCTCGAACCACTCGACGGGCCGCTTGTGGACCGGGTCCAGGCCGTTGCCGCCCTCGTCGTTGGGGAGGAGGTCCTCCTCCTCGTAGTACGCCTCGCAGGCCACGCAGTACCAGCCGGCGTACTCGGCCTTGTAGAGGTGCCCGTTGTCGTGGATCTTCTGGAGGAACGCCTGGACCGCTTCGTAGTGGTCCGGGTCCGTGGTGCGGATGAAGCGGTCCGGCGCGATGTCGAGCAGGTCCCAGGTCTCCTTGAAGCGGGCCGACGTGCGGTCGGCCTGCTCCTGCGGGGTGATGCCGTTGGCCTCTGCGGCCCGGGCGATCTTGAGGCCGTGCTCGTCGGTGCCGGTGAGGAAGTAGACGTCATCGCCGAGCAGCCGGTGCCAGCGCGCCAGCGCATCGGCGGTGACCGTCGTGTAGGCGTGGCCGATGTGGGGCACGTCGTTCACGTAGTAGATCGGGGTGGTCAAGAAGTAGCGGCCGGGCACCGGATCACCCTAGCGAGGCGCCCCCTGCGCCCCGTCGGGCGTTGGCCGCCGCAGCGGCCGTCGGAGAGACCCTCGTGTCTGCTGGATCTCCACGATGGCGCGCAGCCGATCAGCGGCCGAGCAGCTCGTTCGCCCGCTCGAGGACGGCGTCGAGCATCTCGGGGGTGAGCTTCCCCGTGAAGGTGTTCTGCTGGCTCACGTGGTAGCTGCACAAGATGGTGCGGCCGTCGTCGAGCGGCACCTCGACCCCGTGGCCGAACGGCGGCCGGGGCCGCAGGCCCAGGAACCGGGCCAGCCCCTGGTACCCGAACTGGCCCAGCACCAGGAACACCGTCGCCTGCGGGAGGAGCGCCAGCTCGCGCTCGAGGAACGGCCGGCAGGTGTCGCGCTCCTCGATCGTGGGCTTGTTGGCCGGCGGCGCGCACCGCACGGGCGCCGTGATCCAGGCACCGTCCAGCACGAGGCCGTCGTCGATGCTCACGCTGTGGGGCTGGTTGGCGAACCCCGCTCGGTGGAGCGCGGCGTAGAGGAAGTCCCCGGAGCGGTCACCGGTGAACATGCGGCCGGTCCGGTTCGCCCCGTGCGCAGCCGGGGCCAGGCCGACCACCACGAGCCCTGCGGCCGGATCGCCGAACCCGGGAACCGGCCGGGCCCAGTACTCCTGGTCCCGGAAGGCCGCCCGCTTCACGCGGCCGACCTCCTCCCGCCAGGCCACCAGGCGAGGGCAGGCGCAGCACGAGACCACGTCACCGCACACCTGCTCGAGGCTGTCCACGGCGGCGACGGTACCCGCAGGTCAGCCGATAGCGTGAGCCGACCGATGGCTGCCACCGCTCGCTCCAAGCCCCCCGCCCCGCCCGCCGCCACGCTGCTCCTGCTGGTGCGCCACGGCCAGACGCCCACCACCGGCGCCACGCTCCCGGGACGGGCCAAGGGCCTCCACCTGGCGGAGACGGGCCGGGCCCAGGCTGGTGCGGTGGCCGCCCGCATCGCCGGGCTCCGCAACGTCTCCGCGGTCTACGCCTCACCGCTGGAGCGGACGCGGGAGACCGCAGCGCCCATCGCCAAGGCGCTCGGGCTCAAGGTCAAGACCGATCGCGGCCTGCTCGAGTGCGAGTTCGGCGAGTGGACCGGCGCCAAGTTGTCCGACCTGCGCAAGAAGGCCGAGTGGGACGCGGTGCAGCGCCACCCGAGCGGCTTCCGCTTCCCGGGCGGGGAGTCGTTCACCGAGATGCAGACCCGGATGACCTCCGCGCTCGATCGCCTCGCCGCTGCGCACCGGGGTGAGACGGTGGTGGCGGTGTCGCACGCAGACCCGATCAAGGCGGCGGTGGCCCACGCCCTCGGCACCCACCTCGACCTGTTCCAGCGCATCGTGATCTCCCCCTGCTCGGTGTCGGCGATCCTGATCTCGGCCGGTCCGCCGATCGTGCTCGCCGTGAACTCCACCGGCGACGACCTGAAGGTCCTGGTCCCGTCGTGAGCGAGTCGCACGATCTGCGCGACGTCGGGCGCTTCACCGTCGGGGCCATCGGGGAGCCGGGGCGTCGGGTGTTCTACTTCCAGGTGTTCGCGGACGGGGTCGAGGTCGCGGTGAAGTGCGAGAAGCAGCAGGCGCAGGCGCTGGCCGAGCACCTCGAACGCCTGCTCGACGACCTTCCGCACGACGCCGCCGCGGCCGCGTCCGCCGCCGAGGCCCTTCCGCCCACCGAGCTCCTCTGGCCGGTCGGCTCCATCAGCCTCGGCGTCGACCGGGACGAGCGGCGCCTGCTCGTCATGTTCGAGGAGATGGTGGAGCCCGACGACGAGGGCGAGCTGACCGCAGAGCCGGCCCAGGTCCGGTTGCGCATCTCGCCGCAGCAGGTGCAGGCGTACGTCGCCCAGGTGGAGGCGCTGCTCGCCACGAGCCGTCCGATCTGCCGGCTCTGCGACGCCCCCATCGACCCGAGCGGCCATGCCTGCCCCCGGCTCAACTGACCGGGCCCATCCGGCGGACCCCGACGAGCTGCTCCGCACCGGCGACCTCGTCATCGAGGGCCGGATGCCGTGGAGCTCGAACGCCACGTTCCTGTGCGAGGTCCACGAGCCGGGCCGCCGCCCCGACGGAGGGCTGCCCGCCGACGAGGACCACGACGGCGGCGACGGAGACGACGACGGCGTCGCACCCATCGACCCGGAGTCCGAGGCGCTCGCCCGGGCGATCTACAAACCCCATGCGGGCGAGCGTCCGCTCTGGGACTTCCCCGACGGGCTCTACCGGCGCGAGGTCGCGGCGTACGAGCTCGCTCGCGCGATCCGGTGGGATGTGGTGCCGCCCACCGTCGAGCGCAGCGGGCCCTTCGGCATCGGCTCCGTGCAGCAGTTCATCGACGCCGACTTCGAGCAGCACCACTTCACGCTCGTCGAGGACGAGGCGAACCATCCCCAGCTGATGCGGATGTGCGCCTTCGACATCGTCGCCAACAGCACCGACCGCAAAGGCGGCCACGTCCTCATCGACGGCGGCGGCCACCTGTGGGGCATCGACAACGGCCTGTGCCTCCACGCCGAGTTCAAGCTCAGGACGGTCATCTGGGAGTTCGGCGGGGAGCCGCTGCCAGCCGATCTCGCGGAGGACCTGTGCGCCTTCGTCGAGCGCCCGCTGCCCGAGGCGCTCGCCGACCTGCTCGATCCCCTCGAGCGCGACGCGCTGCGGACCCGGGCGCGGGCGCTCGTGGCCGAAGGCCGGTTCCCCGTGGACCACACCGGGCAGCGGGTGCCCTGGCCGCTGGTCTGAGCCCCTCGGGTCACCCCACCGGGTGGTTCCCGGTCGAAGATTCCCAGGTCAGCCGCTACCTGTGACAGGTGCAACGTTGACATCGTTTGATGTCACATGAAATCATGAGCATGTCCGCCTCCCTCAGGAGCACCCCATGACGGCGATCCTCACTCCCCCCACCGAGTCCACGACCGAGCGCCCCGCTCGCAAGCTTCCCACCCTGATCCCCCGGCTGAACCGCCAGTCGGTCGAGAAGCGATCCGACGCCTACCTCGACATCGACTGGGACGACCCGGAGCTGCAGATCGGTCCGGACGACGCCCGTTGCGGCCTCTTCGAGTTCGATCCGCTCGCCCAGACCGAGTGGTACCGCAGCCAGACCCCGGAGGTGCAGGCGAAGGTCGGCCTGCACCGCATCTGCTGCGCCTTCAAGGTCGGCATGCAGTTCGAGAACCTCCTCCAGCGGGGCCTGCTGTCCTACGCCTTCCGGCTTCCGAACGGCGCACCCGAGTACCGCTACCTCCACCACGAGATCATCGAGGAGTCCCAGCACTCGCTCATGTTCCAGGAGCTGGTGAACCGCAGCGGCCTCCCCGTCCGGGGCATGCCCCTGTGGCTGCGGTTCACGGCGACGATCATCGTGCCCGTCTTCCAGCGGCTCCTCCCCGAGCAGTTCTTCATCCTGGTGCTCGGCGGCGAGGACCCGGTCGACTACCTCCAGCGCCGGCAGCTGCGCGAGGGCACCACGCACCCGCTCATCGAGCAGATCATGAAGATCCACATCACCGAAGAAGCGCGCCACATCGCCTTCGCCCGGACCTACCTCAAGGACCTCGTCCCCCGGTTGAGCTGGATCCGCCGTCAGATGATGGCCATCCGCACGCCCCTCGTGCTGTGGATCATGGCGCCGCTGATGGTCGACCCGTCGGCCGAGCTGAACCGCCACCACGGCGTGCCCAAGGCCGTGCTGCGCGAAGCGCGGCGCAGCGCCCAGGGCCGCCAGCTCCGCAAGGAGTCGGTGGCCAAGCTCCGCCGCCTCTGCCGGGAGCTGGGCCTCATGTCGCCCGCCGCCAAGGCGATCTGGAAGGCCTGCGGGATCTACGAGGACGACGGCAAGGCCACCGAGCAGACCGCCCCGGCCGCCGACGTCGCCGCCGCCTGACGCCGCCACCATGCAGCGACCGGCCCCGGTCGCTGCTGACCGACCGCGACGCGCTCGGTCGGTAGCGTTGGCGGGCCATGGCGCCCCTCCCCCTTGCCGACGATGCCCGGGTCGACGTCGTCGTGCCGGCGCACGACGAGCTCGCCGTCCTCGCCGCCACGATCGACGCCCTCCACCGGCACCTGACCGAGCACCTCGACCGGCCCTGGCAGATCACCATCGCCGAGAACGCCAGCTCCGATGGCACCGCCGCCGAGGCCGACCGCCTGGCTGCGGACCGGACCGGCGTGCGGGCGCTGCACGTGGGCGTGCCCGGCCGGGGCCGAGCGCTGCGGCAGGCGTGGACCACGTCGGACGCTGAGGTGCTGGTCTATATGGACGCCGACCTGTCCACCGATCTGGCAGCCGTCGGTCCGCTGGTCGAGGTCATCGCCTCTGGCCGCGCCGAGCTGGCCATCGGCAGCCGGCTGGTTCCGGGCTCGACGGTCGAGCGGCGCCTCGGGCGCGAGGCGCTGTCGCGCACCTACAACGGGATCGTCCGGTCGGTCCTCGGTGCCCGGTTCCGAGACGCCCAGTGCGGCTTCAAGGCCATCCGGCGCGACACGGCGGCGCTGCTGCTGCCGCTCGTGCGGGACGAGGGCTGGTTCTTCGACACCGAGCTGCTCGTGGTGGCCCAACGGCGGGGCCTGCGGATCGAGGAGCTCCCGGTGCGCTGGACCGACGACCCCCGCAGCAGCGTGCGGATCGTGCCCACCGCCCTGGCGGACCTGCGTGGCGTCGCCCGCCTGGCCGCTGCCCGGCGCACGTCGGCGTGACCGACGAGCGGCGCCGCGCCAGCTGGTGGGTCGGGGCTGCCGCCCTCACCTCGGTCGCCCTGCGACTGCCATCGCTGCGCACGCCGCTGAGCGTCGACGAGGCCGGCGCCCTCACCGTCGCGCGCAGCTGGGCCGCCGGCCAGCGCCTGTACGTCGACACGTTCATCGACCGGCCGCAGGGGGTCGTGGCGGTGTTCCAGCGGTGGGACGCGCTGACCGGCGGCAGCCCGGCCGCGATCCGGTCGCTCGCCGTGATCGCCGGCGTCGCCGTCGTCGTCGCCAGCGCGCTCGCGGTCCGGGCCGCCTCGGGACGCTGGTCGGCAGCCGTGGTGGCGGCGTGGCTCGTCGCCGTGGTCACCTCCTCGCCTGCCATCGAGGGCTACGCGGCCAACGGCGAGCTGCTCGCCGCGGCCGCCACCATCCCGGCGATGGCCGTGGGCGCCCTCGTCGCCGTCCGCCGCCTCCCGCCGCCCTGGCTGCTCGCCGCCGGGATGCTCGCCGCCGCGGGGATCACGGTCAAGCAATCGGCCTTCGACGTCCTGGTCGCCCTCGGCGCTTGGATCCTGGTCGCCGTGTGGCGGCGGTGGCGGACGCCGCGGGAGGCAGCGGCGCTGCTCGGCTGGCTCGTCGCCGGGTCGGGCGCCGTCGTCGGCCTCGCCGTCTGGCACGCCACCACCCTCGGCTGGGACGCCTACGCGTACGCCCTGTACGGGTTCCGGTTGCACGCCCGCAGCGCCGTGGCCGGCCCGCAGGCCAGCCGGATGGTGCTCACGTCCCTGGTCGCCTTTGCGCTGCTGGGTCCGGCCGTCGTGCTGGCGGTCCGACGCCTCCGGCTCGTCACGCGCCCCTTGGCCGCCCGGGTCCAGCCGGGCCACGCTCTCGTGCTGGTGTGGACCGCCGTCGCCGCCGCCGGCTTCTTCGCCGGAGGCAACTACCACCGCCACTACTGGATCCAGATCGCCATCCCCGTGGCCAGCGCCGTCGCCATCGGCCTCACCGCCGGCCCCCGGCAGGAAGCGCGCCAGCTGGTCCGCACCACCGCCGCCGCGCTCGCCCTGCCCCTGGTGATCTCGGTGGCGCTCATCGCCCGGCCCACGTGGGAGCGCGACCCCCGGCTGGACGCCGACGCCGCCATCGCCCGCTGGTACCAGGTCCACCGGGCGTCGGCCGGCGACGATCTGCTCCCCCTGTGCGCGAGCGTCACCTGGTACCCCGATGCCGGGCAGCTCCCCCGCACCCCGTACCTGTGGGTCGACCACGTCCGCTTCGCCCGAGGCGCCCTGGACCAGATCATCGCGCTCGTCGACGGCCCCGGCCGCCCCACCTACCTCGCGATCCACCAACCGATCGCGCGCTGCGACCCGTCCGGGCGCCTTGGCGCCGCCGTCCGCCGCCACTACCGCCGCGTCGCCACCATCCACGGGGTCGACGTGCTCGAGGCCACCGACGGCACCTGACCGCGCCGCACCCGCTGGCGGGGCCTAGCCATCGAAGTGGACCCGCAGGGCCTCGGACATGGCGTGGTTGAACGACGCGTCCAGCGCAACCCGGGCCAGGTCGCGCAGGCGAGCCACCGACTCCCGGATGGCGTCCAGGTCGCCGCCCGAATCCACCGCCACGCGGGCGATCAGGTGCTCGTCGGCCAGCTGGAGGTACGCCGCCGCCACCTGCTCGGTGGCGGACTGGACCTCGGCGAGGGCATCGAGCTGGGCGGCGAGCGGGACACCCATCGCCAGGAACTCCTCCGCGAGCGACAACAGGCCCGGCATGTCCATGCGGACCCGGTCGCCGTCGACCACGATGAGCCCGAGCTCGACGGCCCGAGCGGCCGTCCCATCGTCGAGCGTGGTCCCCAGGCGACCCAGCAGCTCATCGGCCTCGAACCACGCCGGACCCGAATCGGTGAAGACCTCGGTGGTGACCGCGGTGAGCTGGCCGTCGTTGACCACCTTGGCGATGGCTGCCAGGTTCAGACCCTCGTCCTGCATCGCCCGGATCTGCTGGAGCCGGCGCCGGTGCAGCGGGCCGTAGTACCCGATCCGGCCCTTGATCGTCGGAGGCGGCAGCAGCCCCCGAGCTTGGTGGGCGCGGATGTTGCGCACCGTCATGTCGACTTCGGACGCGAGCTGGTCGATGGTCAGATCCTCGCCCGTCACGCCGGGCACGCTACCCGCCGGACCGGCCCGACCGGGACGACGTCCCTGGTCACGACGTCGGCTGGACCAGTTCCGCCAAGCGCGAGGCGACCGCTTCGGCGTCGCCCGGGGGCACCGCGACCTCCACCGTGCCCCGCTCGCTGGCGACGACGATGATGTCGTTCTCCATCCCCCAGAACGCCTCCGTCCGGAACCGGACCGAGCGCAGGTAGACGTCGGACACCTCCTCGAACGGGAGGTCGACGTGGGAGTTGGTGGAGGCGAAACCGACCGCCACCGGGTCGTCGGTGAGCCAGCGGGCCTCGCCGTCGGGGATGGCGCCGAGCGTGAGCGCCCCCTCGGTCCACGGGCCCCAGCCGCGCGCCGACGTGCGGCGCAGGCGGCACGGGACGCGCACCGGCCCGCCCTGGCTGAGCGTGGCTCGCAGGGCGCCGTCGTTCCTCCGGTTCCTCAGCCGGTCCCGGAGGCTCACGGCTGCTCCTGGCTCCGACCCGGTGACGCGAACGGGCCCCGGCGCGACGGCCGGGGCCCACTCGTCGTCATGTGTGCTCGGATCAGCGGGCCTGCAGGGCCTCGAGCAGCTTGGGCAGCACCTTGTGCACGTCGCCCACGATGCCGAGGTCGGCGACACCGAAGATCGGGGCCTCCGGGTCCTTGTTGATCGCGATGATGTTCTTGGAGCCCTTCATGCCCACCATGTGCTGGGTGGCACCGGAGATGCCCGCAGCGATGTAGACGGTGGGCTTGACGACCTTGCCGGTCTGACCGACCTGGTAGCTGTAGGGCACCCAGCCGGCATCGACGATGGCACGGGAGGCGCCGGGCGCACCCTTGAGCGACTTGGCCAGATCCTCGATGAGCTCGAACTTGGACGCCTCGCCCAGGCCACGTCCGCCGGCGACGACGACCGCAGCCTCGTCGAGCTTGGGACCGGTGGTCTCCTCGACGTGGCGGTCGATCATCTTGGCGGCACCGGCCGCACCGGTGTCGGGCACGGCGATGGTGGTCACCTCGGCAGCGCCACCACCGGACTCCTCGGCCACGAAGGACTTCGGGCGGAAGAGGGCGATGGCGGGAGCGCCGGCTGCGAACTTGGTCTTGACCAGCTGCGTGCCACCGAAGATCGGCGTCGTGACGACGATGCCGTCGGTGACGTCGATGTCGACGTTGTTGGTCAGCACCGGCTTGTCGAGCTTCACCGAGAGGCGGCCGGCGATGTCGCGGCCGTCGTAGGTGGTGCCGGCCAAGATGAGATCCGGCGCGTCGCCGGCCTCGATGGCGGCGGCGAGCGCGGCAGCCACGTGGACGCCCTGGAGCTTGCCGCTCAGGTCGCCCGTGGCGAGCACCTTGGTGGCGCCGTGGGCGCCGGCCGTGGCGGCGACGGCCGAGCCGTCGGAGCCGGTGAAGACCTCGACGGTGTCGGCGATCTCGCGGGCCTTGGCGAGGATCTCGAGCGAGATCGGCGCCAGGTTGCCTTCAGGGGTCAGTTCGGCGTGGACCCACACCTTGGAAAGAGCCATGTCTACGTTCCTATCGATCGGTGGGTCAGAGGACCTTGAGGCCGTCGAGGAACTCGACGATCTTCAGGTGGGCTTCGCCGTCGTCTTCGATGACCTCGCCGGCTTCGCGCTCGGGGGCGGCATCGACGGCGACGATCTCCTGGCCGGCGCCGGCCCAGCCGACGAGGGCGGAGTCGATGCCGAGGTCGGCGACGGTCACGGTGTCGACGGGCTTGGACTTGGCCGCCATGATCCCCTTGAACGAGGGGTAGCGGGGCTCGACCACACCAGCGGTCACGGACACGAGCGCCGGGAGGGGCGACTCGCACTCGTCGTAGCCGGCCTCGGTCTGGCGCTGGACCTTGACGGTGCCGTCGGCGATCTCGACCGACTTGGCGAAGGTGATCGACGGGAGGTCGAGGATCGCTGCGATCTGCTCGGGCACGGTGCCGGTGTAGCCGTCGGACGACTCGGTGGCGGCCAGGATCAGGTCCGCTCCCTCGACCCGCCCGATGGCGGCGGCGAGGACCTTGGCGGTGTCGAGCGCACCGGCGCCCTTGAGGGCGTCGTCGCTCACGAGGATGGCCTTGGCGGCGCCCATCGCGAGGGCGGTGCGCAGACCGGAGACCTCACCGTTCGGGGCCATGGAGACGAGGGTGACCTCGCCGTCCCCGGCCTTGTCGACCAGCTGGAGAGCCATCTCGACGCCGTACGAATCGGACTCGTCGAGGATGAGCTTTCCATCGCGCTTGAGGGTGTGATCCGCGTTCAGCGCGCCGGGATCGGCGGGATCGGGGATCTGCTTGACACAGACGACGACGTTCATGTCGGCGAGTCTGTTCGGCGGGGCCGGTCGCCACAAATCCGGACGAACCGCCGGTCAGCGGACGGCCTGCTGGCGGTCAGCTGTCGACCTCGGCCAGGGCCTTCGCGGCGCGCACCTGCACCGCACCGTTGCCCATGTAGTCGCTGTGCTCGAGGTTCGTGTAGAGGACCTTCCGAGCGGCCGGCACGCCGATGGCCAGCGCCGACGCGTCGGGCACGGTGTCGTCGTTCGTGGATCCGAACGCCGTCCAGTCCGTGCCGTTCACCCCTTGGGGCGCCCCGTTCGTCAGCAGCCACTTGATGTCCGCAGCGCCCGGCTTCAGGCCGCTGCACTGCCCGAAGAGGCAGCCGGTCGAGAACCACGCTGCGCCCTGGAAGGGCGCGGCGAGCGTGACGGAGTCCTCGACGTTGAGCGGTGCGGAGAAGCCGGCCTCGCGGCCCTGGGCGCCCTGGATCGCTCCCCGGGTGATGAGGCCGCCCATGGAGTGGCCCACCAGGTCCACCGCGATGCCCTTCTTCGTGTAGGTCTCGTAGACGTACTTCGAGAAGACCTTCGACAGGTCCTTCCACGACGTCGAGTTGTCCACGTCGCCCCAGCTGCGCAGGTTCACATCGCAGTTCTTGTCGCTGTCGTAGTACCCGATCGTCACCATCGCTCCGGTGAAGCCCTGGTTGCGCAGCGCCGTCTTCAACGACCCGAAGTTCCCGTTGCAGTCGTTGCCGGCGCCGAGGGCCGACCAGCCGTGCACGAAGATCACCACCCGGTCCTTGGCCGGGGCGCGGGGCGGCTCGCAGGCCGTCGCACCGAGGGCCAGCAGGGTGGCGACGATCATCACCGCACCCGTGCGGACGGCCCCGGCGCGGCGGCGCGCCATCGTGTTCGAACCCATCATCTCGATCTCCCCATCGTGTCGCGGGCCCCCGAGGCCGCGCTCCCGGCGACCACGCTACTTCGGACGAACCACCAGAGACCACCTGCGGGCGATCGACCTCGCCTGCTGGCCGGTCGCTCGCCTACCGTCGCCGGTGCGTGAAGATCCTGCTGCTCGTCAACCCGTTCTCCTCCTCGGTCACCGCGCGCACGCGCGTGCTGATCCGCAAGGCCCTCGCCGGCGAGCACGAGGTGGAGCTCGTCGAGACCGCACGCCGCAACCACGCCACCCGGCTCGCCCAGGGCGCCGCCGCCGACGGCGTCGACGTCGTGGTGGTCCTCGGCGGCGACGGCACCGTCAACGAAGCGGCCAACGGCCTGGCCGAGACGGACACCGCGCTCGGGGTGCTGCCCGGCGGGTCCACGAACGTGTTCGCCCGCAGCATCGGGCTCCCGAACGACCCGATCGCAGCGACCACCCGACTCCTCGAGGCCATGGCGGCCGGATCGATCGAACGGGTCGGGCTGGGCTCGGCCAACGGCCGCTACTTCTGCTTCCACGTCGGGCTCGGGTACGACGCCGCCCTCGTGGAGCAGGTGGAGCGCCGCTCCGGCCTCAAGCGCTGGGCCGGGCACCCCCTCTTCATCTACGCCGGCCTCACCACCTTCTTCCGCCACTACGACCGCAAGGCGCCGCACTTCAGCGTCGCCTACCCCGACGGCGACCGGGTGGACGACGGCTACTTCGCCGTGTGCTGCAACACGAACCCGTACACCTACGTCGGCAACATGCCCTTCGACATCGCCCCCGACGCCCACCTCGACAACGGCCTCGCCATGGTGACGGTGCGCTCGCTGCGGCCGGGGCGCTTCCTCGGAGTCATGTACAAGGCGCTGCGCGCCGACGGCTCGCTCCAGGAGGACCGCTGGGTCCACTACCGCCCGGACGTCGACGAGCTCGTGGTCGAAGCCCTCGACGGCCGGCCGTTCCCGTACCAGATCGACGGCGACTACCTGGGCGACATCCACCGCATCGAGCTCCGCCACAACCCCGCCATCATGAACCTCGTGCTCCCCGTCGCCACCGGGTCCTGACGCCGGCCCCCTCCAGCCCGCCGAGCCCGGTGCTCAGGTGGTCAGGCGGTCAGGCGGTCTGGTCGACGATCCGGCGGGCGACGTCGGGGGTGTTGGTGCAGAGGCCGTGCACGCCGAGGGCGATGAGCTGGGCCATGCGCTCGGGGTCGTCGACGGTCCAGACGTTGACCTCGAGGCCGTGAGCGGTGGCGGCCGCCACCAGCGACTCGTCGACGAGGCCGTCCCAGGGGTGGAGCGCGGTGTGGCCGGCGGCGGCGACATCGGCGGCGAGCTCCTCCCAGGACCGGTCGATCAGCAGGTGGAGGAACGCGGTGGGGATGGTCGGGTCGAGCTCGCGGACGAGCTGGATCGTGGGGTAGTGGAAGCACGAGATGAGGACGCGCTCGTGGAGCGAGCGCGCTTGGACGAGGGCGACGACGGAGCGGGCCACGGCTTCGGTCTCGTCGAAGTCGGGGTCGGCGGGCCAGTTCTTGATCTCGATGTTGATGCTCATGCCCTCGCACGCGTCGAGCGCGTCGGTCAGGTCGCACACCGCCGAGGGCAGCTCCGCCCGCTCCCGCTCGACGATGACCCGCCCGTCGGCCAGCACGGCGTCGTGGTGGACGATCACCTGGCCGTCGGCGGTGCGCCGGGCGTCGAGCTCGACCCAGTCCGCCCCCAGCTCGCGGGCGAGGTGGAAGGCCTCGACGGTGTTCTCGGGGGCGGCAGCGGAGGCGCCCCGGTGGGCGATGACTCGGACCATGGCCGGAGCGTAGGTTCCCGCCACCTGTTCGGCCGGGCTCGACCGCTCCCCACCATCGCACGGATCTCCGAGCTTCGGCACGCCATCGGCGGCTCGCGGGCCGTTTCGGCGAGTGATGTCGGTCACGTGACGACGCAGCGAGCGATCCACGGCATCGGCGTTGCCGATGGACCCGGAACGAACATGCAGGTCACGACAGTCGCAGGCCACCTTTTCCGACGCAGGTTGCCGGCCCCTTAGCCGTATGTGGCCAGATTGTAAAAATTGTGCGAAAAAGTGCTTGCAGGAGGCAGCATCCGCGCCTACCGTTGAACCCGGCCCACCGACCCGCATCTCTCCCCCGGTAGAGCGGAACGGTATGTGAATCGAGTCACGAACTTCGTCGTGACACCCTGTGTCTGGAGGCACCCCCTGTGGCTTTGAGTTCTGCTCACCTGCTCTCGCTCACCATCGCATCTGACGAGTGGCGCCGCACCGCTGCCTGCCGTGACACCGACCCGGACCTGTTCTTCCCCGTCGGCACCACCGGTCCGGCCATCGAGCAGATCGAGAACGCCAAGGCCGTCTGCCGCCAGTGCGACGCCCAGCGCGACTGTCTCGAGTTCGCCCTCGCCACCAACCAGGACTCCGGCATCTGGGGCGGCACCTCGGAGGAGGAGCGCCGCAAGCTGCGCAAGCAGTACGCCGCTCGTCAGCGCCGCACCGCCTGACCCACCACCTCCGCAGTACGCCCGATGCCGGCCTCAGGCCGGCATCGTCGCGTCTGGGGTCGGCCCGCCGAAGCTCAGCCCGCGGTGGCGACGTCGGTGGGAACCCGGAGCTCGACGATGGTGCCGGGCGAGCCGTCGGGCGGGCCGAAGATGTCGATGGTGCCCCGCAGGTCGGACGTCACGAGGGCCCGAACGATCGAGAGGCCCAGGCCCGTGGCCTTCTCGACGCTGAAGTCGGGCGGGACCCCGACGCCGTTGTCGATGACGCGGATCACGAACTCGTCGGCGCCTTCCGCGAGCTCGACCACCACGCGGTAGTGCGCGTCGGTGGGTGCCTCGGCGGGAAAGGCGTGGTCGGCGGTGTTCTGGAGCAGCTCGGTGAGGACGACGGCCATGGGCGTGGCCACCTCGGCGGGGAGGGTGCCGGCCTCGCCCCGCACCTCGAAGTCGATCTGGCGGTCCGGCGACGACACCGCGGCGGCCACCATATGCACGAGGGGCCGCAGGATCTCGGTGAAGGCCACGTCCTCCCCGGCCTCGCGAGACAGGGTCTCGTGCACGAGCGCGATCGACTGGATCCGGCGGACGGACTCGGCCACCGCCTCCTTCGCCTCGTCGGAGCCGGTTCGGCGGGCCTGGAGCTGGAGCAGCGACGAGATGGTCTGCAGGTTGTTCTTGACCCGGTGGTGGATCTCGCGGATCGTCGCGTCCTTGGAGAGCAGCAGGCGGTCGCGCTGGCGGACCTCGGTCACGTCGCGGAACAGCACCACCGCGCCGGACACGCCCTGGGCGTCGCGCATCGGGATGGTCTTGACCAAGATGATGACGTCACCTCGCTCGACCTCTTCGGTGACCGGCTTGCCGACGCCGAACGCGTCGCGCATGGGCTCATCGTCGAGACCGAGCTCGCCCAGCCGCATCCCGTCGAGCGACGCGTGGACGCCCATCCGGTGCAGGGCCGACACCGCGTTGGGCGAGGCGTACTCCACGGCCGCAGCCCGACCGAGCACGACGACCCCGTCGCCGACGCGCGGCGACTCCTTGGAATCGCTGTCGTCGGCGGCGAACGGGAACTGGCCGGCGGCGATCATCCGGGCGAAGCGGTTGAAGATGTCGACGTACGTGCGCTCGAGCTCGCCAGGCGAACGGCCCACCGACGGCGTCGACTCCCGCGACAGCACGGCGATGGTCTTGCCGTTGAGCCGGACGGGGATGCACAGGACCCGCACCCGCTCGCGGATGACGGCGATGGTGATCTCGCCCTCGATGATCTCGCCCAGCCGCATCGCCCGGGCGACCAGCGGGCGCTCGCTCTCGTCGAGCTGTTCGCCGATGAGGTCGTGGCGGTAGAGGGTCTGGGTGGTGGACGGCCGGACGTGGCCGACCACCACGAACTCGGTGTCGTCGGGGTCGGCGTCCGCGTCCTCGGGGCTGAGCGGCACGAACAGCAGCAGGTCCGAGAAGCAGAAGTCGGCGAGCATGTTCCACGACGCGACGAGGCGCTGGAGGTGGACCAGCTCGGACAGCGAGAGCCGCGAACGGGTCCGGACGATCTCGGCGAGCGATGCCACAGGCTGAGGTTAGGGTGCCCGGCCATGGTCGCCATGGGTCCGGACGAGCTGAACGACTTCCTCGCGGCGGCGTTTCCGCAGGCCCAGCTCCCGATGCGGGTCACCCGGTCCGACGCCGGCGGCGTCGAGGTGACCTGGCCGTACCACGAGAACCAGCTGCGGCCGGGCGGCACGCTGTCGGGCCCCACCCTGATGACGCTGGCCGACACCGTGGCCTACGTCGCGGTCGTGGCCCAGATCGGCCCCCAGTTCCTGACGGTGACGAGCCACCTCGACATCGACTTCCTCCGCAAGCCGCCGGCGGCGGACCTGCGCGCCACCGGCGAGGTGCTGAAGCGGGGCCGCCGCCAGGCCGTCGTCAGCATCCGCATCTACTCGACGGCAGACGACGAGATCGTCGCCAGCAGCAGCTGCACCTACGCCCTCCCCAGCACCCCGCCGATCGGACCGACGGAGGACGTCGGCCCCTGAGCGGGCGGCCGCAACCGGGCTCAGGCCTACCGCCAGATCTGGTCGCCGAGCTGCAGGAGACCCGCGAGGTCGTGGATGTCGGCGTCGAAGTACGGGACCGCCGCCACCACGTCGGGGGTGCGGGCGAGGCTGGCGCGCTGCTCGGCCTCCCGCTTGGCGACGACCTGGTAGTTGAGGAAGCTCTCGCCGATGGTGGCGAGCACGCGGGCGGTGTCGGCGGCATCGCCGGCATCGGGCACCGAGGCCGCCAGCTCGTCGGCATCGGCGCAGAGCCGCTTGGCGACGCCGGTGGTGGCGGTGCGCCGCAGGTACGCGGGCAGCACCTTGTTGAGCACGAGGGCGCCGAGGTGGAGCTTCCGCTCATCGAGGGCGTCGATGAAGAACTCGGCCTCGTGGAGCGGCGCCGCCTCCAGCGTGGAGACCACCACGAACGTGGTCCGCTTGTCGGCGAGGATCTTGGTGACGGCATCGGCTCGCTCGACGAACCCGGGGGCCATGGCCTGGAACAGCCCGAAGAACTCAGCGATGTCGGCCAGGAACTGCGACCCGAGGATGCGGTCCGCAACGGTGTAGAAGGGCTTCGACGCGAAGTTCATCACCCGGCTCTTGGATGGGGCGGTGAGCCAGCGCAGGAGCTTCGACGAGAAGAAGTCGGCCATCCGGTCCGGCGCCTCGAGGAAGTCGATGGCGTTGCGGGTGGGCGGCGTGTCCACGACGATCAGGTCGTAGGTCCCCGACGAGTGGATCTCGTAGAGCCGCTCCATGGCGATGTAGTCGTGGCTCTGCACGAAGCGCCCGGAGATGTTCTGGTAGATCGAGTTGGCGAGGATCGCCTCGCGGGTCTTGGTGTCGGGGGCGTGGCGGGCGATCAGGTCGTCCCAGGACTGCTTGGTGTCGAGCATGGCGGCCCACAGCTCGCCGCGGGGCTCGATCCCGGCGGCCGCGAACGCGCTGTCGGGCACACGGGTCTCGACGTTGCCGAAGCGCTCGAGACCCAGGGCGTTCGCCAGCCGCTTGGCCGGGTCGACGGTGAGCACGAGCACCTTGCCGCCGAGGTGCGTGGCGGCCATGGCCGCTGCCGCCGCCGCGGTGGTGGTCTTGCCCACTCCGCCGGAGCCGCAGGAGATGACGATCTCCTTCGTGGCGAGCAGCTGCTCGAGCGTGCGGGCCCGCTCGGTGGGGGTCCCGGTGCTCGGTGCGGGCTCGGCCTTGCGGCTGTTGGCGGCCATCAGAGCTCCTCGGACAGCATCTCGGCGACCTTGCGGGTGGCCCGGGCGCCGTGGCTGCGGGTGAAGAGGTACGGCACGTAGATCAGGGGCAGCGCCGGATCGAGCGCGCCGCGGAGGGTGGCGAGGTGCCCGGCACGGGTGCGGCGCAAGGTGACCGCCAGCTCGGCGGCGTCCAGCACGGGGGTGACATCACCACCTGCAGCGGCGGTGAGCGCCTCGACGCGCTCGGGCGAACGGAGCGAGTCGAACAGCGCTTCCTCGCGCTCGGTGAAGAGCTCCGGAAGCACCCGGTTCACCACGACGGCGGCCAGATCGACCTGGGTCTCGGTGTTCAGCCGTTCGGCGAGCTCGATGGTCTCGGCGACGGGCATCTCCTCCGGGGCCGAGACGATGACGACACCGGTCTGGGCCGGGTCGGTGAGGATGTCGAGCATCCACTGCGTCTGGTTGCGGACCATGCCGACCTGGACCAGTTCGTTGATGCCCTGCGGCGCGGTGAGCTGGCCGATGATGTGGCCGCTGGCGACGGAGTCGACCACGACGAGGTCGTAGTGGCGCTCCTTGACCTCCCACGCCACCTTCCCGATGGTGAGGATCTCCTTGACCCCGGGGGCGGCGTTGGCGATGAAGTCGAACGTCCGGGCGAGCGGCCCGATCTTGGCGAGGAGCGGGATCTTGAGCTGGAGGCTCAGGTACTCCTTGAGCGACTCCTCGGTGTTCATCGACATCGCCCACAGGTCGGGCTGGAGCTCTCGTGCTGCGAACGCCGTCTCCCCCGCCTCGTAGAAGTCGGCGAGGTTGCCCTTGGCGTCGACCTCGCACACGAGGGTGCGCTTGCCCTGTTCCGCGGCGAGCAGGCCGAGCGAGGCGGCGATGGTGGACTTGCCGACGCCGCCCTTGCCGGTGACGAACAGCAGCTTCCGGTCGAGCAGTGCGGTCATGGGTGGTGCCAGGAAGTCATGTCGGGGTTCCTACCCGGTGATGCTGCCGGCGAGCCGCTGCGTGACCACTGCCACGCGAGGACCGTCTGGGGCCGGTGGCTCAGGACCCGAAGCCGATGTGGCGGCCGTCGTCGGGGCGGCCGATCTCGAAGTAGGCGATCTTCTCGGCGGGGACCCCGACCTGGCGACCCTTGCGGTCGGTGAGCCACAGGGTGGTGCCGTCCTTGATCGCCTTGTCGATGTCGGCCTTGATCCTCTCGGCATCCGCGCCGTCGGGCAGCTCGACGTCGAGCTCCTTGGCGGTGTGGCTGACTCCGATGCGAACGTCCACGGCCTGCGTCTCCTGAGGGTCGGTGATCCGCGGTCATCGTAGGGGCTGCGCCTGCTCGCCCTCCCACCCGCAGTCCTTCACGGCAGGCGACCAGCGGCCGATGGACAGAGGCCGTGTCTTCTCGTTCCGCGTCCATCCCGCCCGAGCTGGTGGGGTTCACCGCCATCGCGGCGGTGGTGGCGGTGGCGGCGATGGTGGTGGCGGCGGTGGCCGCGGTGAAGCGCCGGGGGTTCGAGCCCCACCCCGCGGTGTGGATGCGGGAGCCGTTGGAGCCGTGGGGGTCGATCGTGCTGGCCGCGCTGATCGTGCTGCCGCTGCTGGTGTGGGTCGGCCGGGCGCTCGATGCCGTCGCCCTGGTGCCCCTCCTGTACGCGGGCGCGGCCGGGTACGTGGCCACCCGCTACGACCGGTTCGGCGGCCTGCGCTGGGTGTCGGTCGACGACGACGGGGTCCACTGGCGGACCCTGCGCCGAGGCGGCACCGTGCCCCTGTCTGCGGTCACCGGCGTCGACGGCTACCGCGAGGCGGGCGGCGTCCCTCGGATCTGGCTGGCGGACGGCACCCACCTGACCCTCGACCGCCAGCCGCAGGCGCGGCTGGTGGCGGCGGGGATCGATCAGCTGTCGATGAGCTTCAGGCCGGCGTTGTAGCGGCGCTTCGGAGCGAGGGCGACGTCGACCTGCTCGGCGATGGCGGCGAACGCCCGCCCGGCCTCGCCGTCGGGGTCGATGGCCGCCACCGGCTTGCCCTCATCGGACCCCTCGCGCAGGTCCTGCAGGAGCGGGATCTGGCCGACCAGCGGGACGTCGAGCTTGTCGGCCAGCTCCCGGCCGCCGCCGGCGCCGAAGATCTCGTAGCGCTGGCCGTCGTCACCGGTGAACCACGACATGTTCTCGATGACGCCGCGCACCTGCAGGTTGACCTTCTCGGCCATGGCGGCCGCCCGCTGGGCGACGCGCTGGGCCGCCGGCTGCGGGGTGGTGACCACGAGGACCTCGGCCCGGGGCAGGAACTGGGCGATGGAGATGGAGATGTCGCCGGTGCCCGGGGGCAGATCGATCAGCAGGTAGTCCGGGTCGTCCCAGTACACGTCGGTGAGGAACTGCTCGAGCGCCTTGTGCAGCATCGGGCCCCGCCAGATGACGGCCTGGTCCTCCTCGGCGAAGAAGCCCATGGAGATGCAGCGGACGCCGTGCGCCTCCGGCGGGATGAGCATGGAGTCGATGACCGTGGGCGGGTGCGAGATGCCGAGCATCCGCGGGATCGAGAAGCCCCACACGTCGGCGTCGACGAGCGCCACCTTCTTGCCGCGGTTGGCGAGCGAGATGGCCAGGTTGGTGGAGACCGACGACTTGCCGACGCCGCCCTTGCCCGACGCGATGAGCAGGACCCGGGTCCGCGAGCCGGCCTCCGAGAACGGGATGGCCCGGCCCTCGGCGTGGCCGTGGGCGGGCTGGGAACCGGCGGTGGCGGCGGGGTCGCCGTGCAGCTCCTGGCGGAGGCGGGCCAGCTCGTCGGGCGTCATGGCGGTGAAGTCGACCTGGACCGCATCGACGCCGCCGAGCTCGATGACCGCCGAGCGCACCCGGCTGTTGATCTCGTTCTTGAGCGGGCAGCCCGGGGTGGTGAGGGCGATCATCACGCGGACGTTGCCGCCCGCCTGCGCCACCTCCTTGACCATGCCGAGGTCGACGATGCTGCGGTGCAGCTCCGGGTCTTCGACGGGGCGGAGCGCCTCGATGATCTCGGCTTCGGTGGGCACAGCGGGTCCTCGGTGTCTCGGTCGGTTCAGGCGGCCAGGGATTTCCCCTACGCGCATAGGTAGAATACTGATGTGACCCGCGAGACCCTCAGTCCGACCGAGTTCTCCTCCGCGGTCACCGCCATCACCTCGGCGTTCGGCGACCCCACCCGGCGCCAGATCTACCTGCTGGCCCACGAGCATCCCGAGGGCGTCACCGCCAGCGAGGTCGCCGACCACTTCGACCTGCACCCCAACGTCGCTCGCCACCACCTCGACAAGCTGGCCGCCGGCGGCCACATCGAGGTGTCCACCGCTCGCAGCCAGGGGTCTCCCGGCGCCGGCCGCCCGTCGAAGCGCTACCGGACCCACGGCGACGCGGTCGAGCTCGACCTCCCGGTCCGCCACGACGACGTGTTGATCACGCTCCTCGGCCGAGCCCTCGCCATGCTCCCGGCCGAGCAAGCCGAGGCCATGGCCGAGGAGGTCGGCATGGAGTACGGCCGCACCATGGCCCGGGCCATGGGCGAGGTCGGCGACGTCCACCGCTCCTTCCGGACCGCCCTGCACGCGGTGGCCGACGCCCTGAGCGCCCACGGCTTCGCCGCCCACGCCGAGCAGCACGGCGACGAGCTGCGCATCATCTCGGAGCACTGCCCCTTCGGCGACGCCGCGGTGGAGCACCCGGTGATCTGCGCGGTCGACCGCGGCATGGTCCGGGGCATGCTCGAGTCGCTCTACGGCGACGCCACCGCCCTCACGGAGGCTTCGCGCCCCGGCGGCGACCCCACCTGCATCACCGCCATCACCGGCTGACCCGCCTTCAGCAGGCGGCGAGCAGGTCCACGAGGCGAGCTCGTTCGGGGGCGGTCACCGACAGGTGCCACGACGCCTTCACCCCCACCCACATGCGGGCGTAGGCGCACCACGAGCCCCGATCGGGCGGCAGCCACTCGTCGGGGGTCGAGTCGCCCTTCGACTGGTTGAGCGACCCCGTCACGGCGATCAGGGTGTCGGGGCTGGAGCGGTCGTTCGCGAACGCCAGCCGTCGATCGGGCGTCCACGCCGCCGCGCCGGAGCGCCAGGCCTCGGCGAGCGGGACGAAGTGGTCGATCTGCAGGTCGGCCGGATCGTCGGTCACGATCCCGTCGTAGAGGGACCGCCACCGCCCGTCGGTGGTCCGGCACCGGTCGTCGACCTCCGGCTCGATGAGCGACTCGTCGATCAGGACGAGCTCCCGCGTGTTGCACCCCGTCGCCGGGTCGTACGCCCAGTCCCCGCCGTCCATGAGGTCGCGGACGTACGGCGCTGCCGGATCGCCGGTCCGCACGACCAGACCGGCGAGCTGCTCCTCGACCGGCGCCGCCGTGGAGGACGTGGACCCGGACGTGGACCCGGACGTCGACACGGACGTGGACGAGGGAGAGCGCTCGGGCTCGGCACCGCCACCGTCATCGCCGTGGGCAAGAGACCAGACCACGGCGAGCCCGACGAGCACCGACACCGTGAGCGCGGCGCGGCTCCTTCGGCTCCCTCGCCGCGCCCCCATGCGGGGGGAGGGTACGCCACGCCGAACTTGACCCACTGGTCAAGTTCGGGGATCGGCCGTAGCCTGCCGGTCATGGCTGACGGCACCCCTCCCCCTGTCCTGGTCCGCGGCGGCACGGTGTTCGACGGGTCCGGGCAGCGCCCCGGCCTCGACGCCGACGTGCTGGTGCGCGACGGGATCATCGCCCAGATCGGCATCGACCTGCCCGTGCCCGAGGGGGCGACCGTCATCGAGGCCGGCGGCCGGTGGGTCACACCCGGGTTCATCGACCTGCACACGCACTACGACGCCGAGATCGAGATGGCCCCCGCGCTGGGCGAGTCCGTGCGCCACGGCGTCACCTCGGTGCTGGTGGGCTCCTGCGGCCTGTCGTTCGCCATGGGGACGCCGGAGGACCTCGCCGACCAGTTCTGCCGCGTGGAGGCGGTGCCCTACGAGACGGTCCTTCCGCTGCTCGAGAAGATCAAGGACTGGGAGACGCCCGCCGAGTACCTCGACCACCTCGACTCGCTGCCGCTCGGTCCGAACGTCACCGCCATGTTCGGCCACTCCGCGGTCCGCTCCGCGGTGATGGGCCTCGGCCGGTCGGTGGACGACGCGGCGCGGCCCACGGTCCGGGAGATGGCCGCCATGACCAAGGAGCTCGACGACGCGCTCGACGCCGGCTACCTCGGCATGAGCTTCAACACGCTGCCCTGGGACAAGCTCGACGGCGACCGGTACCGGTCCAAGAGCACGCCATCGGTGTACGCCAAGTGGAAGGAGTACCGGCACTTCGCCAAGGTGCTGCGGGGCCGCGACCGCGTGATGCAGATGGTCCCGGACCTCGCCGGCCGCTGGAACATCCCCCTGATCGGCGTCATGTCGACCGGAATCGGTCGCAAGTCGCTCAAGATGATGGTGATCTCGATGGTCGACTCGGTCGCCATGCGCGGCACGCACCGCATGGCCGGCGCCATGACCTCGTTCCTCAACGACCGCCTGCACGCCGAGATGCGCTGGCAGTCGCTCCCCCTCCCCTTCGAGCTGTGGGTCGACGGCATGGAGGTGCCGGTCATGGAGGAGCTCGGTGCCGGCACCCAGGCGCTCCACGAGACCGACCTGGAGACCCGCAGGGCCCTCCTCGCCGACCCGGCGTGGCGCGAGATGTTCAAGAAGCAGTGGACGAACCCGCTGGCTCCCAAGGCGTGGCACCGCGACCTCGACGAACCGAAGATCATCGACTGCCCGGACCCGGCCCTGATCGGGCGGTCGTTCGCCTCGGTCGCCGCCGAGCGCGGCATCGATCCGCTCGACTGCTTCTTGGACCTCCAGACCGAGTTCGGCAACGACCTGCGCTGGTACACGGTCGTCGGCAACGACCGGATCCGGGAGCTGGAGTACGTGGTCACCCACCCGACAGTGCTGATCGGGTTCTCCGACGCCGGCGCCCACCTGCGGAACATGGCGTACTACGACTTCCCGCTCCACCTGCTCCGCCTGGTCCTGAACGCCGAGGCCGAGGGTCGCACGCTGATGACCCGGGAGCAGGCGGTGCACCGGCTCACCGGCGAGATCGCCGACTACCTCGGCATCGATGCCGGGCGCCTGGAGGTCGGCCGCCGCGCCGACCTGGTGGTGGTCGACCCAGCCACCCTCGACGAGCGCCTCGACGCCATCACGGAAGAGGAGATGGTGGGCATGCCCGGCCTCGACCGCCTGGTCCGCCGCCACGACGCGTGCGTCACGACGGTCCTGGTCAACGGCCGGATCACGTGGCACGACGGAGCCTTCGCCGAGGGCTTCGGCGACCAGCGCGGCTACGGCCGCGTCCTGCGCGCCACCCCGTAGGGTCCACCCCGTGACCCGGGCGTACCTCGACCACGCGTCCACCTCGCCGATCCGCCCCGTGGCCCGCGAAGCGATGATCGCCGCGCTCACCGACCTCGGCGGCGACCCCGGACGCATCCACGAAGAGGGCATGGCGTCACGGATCGCGCTCGAGCAGGCGCGCGAGCAGGTGGCGGCGCTGGTCGGGGCCCGCAGCCGGGAGGTGGTGTTCACCTCGGGTGCCACCGAGTCCATCGCCGCCGCCGTGTTCGGCGCGGCGGACCGGGCGCGGGACCAGGGCCTGGCCGGCGCCGACGGGCGGACGCACCAGGTCGTGACGGCCGTCGAGCACTCGGCCGTCCGCTTCGACGCCGAGCGTGCCGGGAGCGTCACCGTCGTGCCGGTCGACCGCCACGGTCGCGTCGCAGCCGACGAGGTCCTGGCGGCCATCACCCCGGCCACCGCGGCGGTGCACGTGCAGTGGGGCAACCACGAGGTCGGGACCGTCCAACCCGTGGCCGAGGTGGTGGCCGGGTGCCGGGAGCGAAGGGTGCTGGTGCACGTCGACGCCGCCCAGGCGGTGGGGCGGGTGCCGATCGCGTTCGACGACCTCGGCGCCGACCTCCTGTCGCTCAGCGGCCACAAGCTCGGCGGGCCGCCCGGCGCGGGCGCGCTCCTCGTGCGCCGCGGGTTGCGGTTGGCGCCCCTCCTGCTCGGCGGGGACCAGGAACGAGCCCGACGAGCGGGACTCGAGCCCGTCGCCGCGCTGGTCGGGCTCGGCGCCGCCGCCGAGGAGCTCACGGCTGCGCTCCCCGGAGAAGCGGCCGCTGCGGTCCGCCTGACCGACCGGATCCGTGCCGCGGTCACCGAGCTTCCCGGCATCGAGACCTACGGCGACCCCGACCACCGGCTGCCCCACCTGGTGTGCCTCGGCATCGAGGGGATCGAGCCCCAGGGCGTGCTGCTCGGGCTCGATCGCGCCGGTGTCGCCGCCCACTCGGGCAGCGCGTGCGCCACCGAGTCGCTCGAGCCGTCGCCCGTGCTCGCCGCCATGGGCGTCGACGCCCACCGATCGCTGCGCGCCTCGGTCGGCTGGAACACCACCGACGCCGACGTCGACCGCTTCCTCGCCGCCCTGCCCGCCACCATCGAGCGGTTGCGCTCGCTGGCCGGGACCACCCCCGATGGGTCAGGCTGACCTCACCCGCCCCGCCCCTGCCACCCCCATCCCCTCCATCGCCCCCACGAGTCGGAACCGATGCTCATCCACCTCATCCGCCACGCTCACGCCGGCAGCCGCTCGGCCTGGGACAAGGCCGACCACAAGCGTCCTCTCTCGCCCCGAGGCGAAGACCAGGCGAAGGCCGTCGCCGGCGCCCTGGCCGACGCCGGCATCGACGAGCTGTGGACCAGCCCGTCGCTGCGCTGCCGCCAGACGCTGATCCCCCTGGCCGAGGCCACCGGCCTCGAGGTCCGAGTGGTCGACGTGTTCGACGAGGGCAACGACGGCCCGCCCGCCCTCGACGCCCTCCTCGCCGCCGCCGCGGAAGGCCGGACCGTGGCGGTCTGCAGCCACGGCGACGTGATCCCTGCGGTGGTCGCCACCGCCACGCGGCGGGGAGCCGACATCGATGGCCCCCGAGCCATCAGCAAGGGCGGCCGCTACGTCTGCACCGTGACCGACGGCCAGGTCAGCCACATCCACGCCGTAGCTGCGCCCGACGGGACCGCCTGAACACCCTTGCGCCCTGACCCGACTCTCCCTCGGAGTTACCCGTGTACTTCGCCCGCTCGCTCTGGCTGCGCAACGAGACCCTGCACGCCGTCACCTACTTCGGCGAGGAGACGCTGGCGGCAGGCTCCGAGCTCGGGCTGGGCGGGTTCTGGATGGGCTACTTCGGCTTCCGCGCCGCCCCGCTCGGAGCGGTCGAGCCGGGAGTCGTCGAGGCGGCGTTCTCCAACTTCGCACCGACCTTCGTCCGCCGCTGGGTTCCCGACGTGTGGACCGTCGCGGAGCCGACCACGCTGGTGGTGCAGCGCAGCTCGGCGGCGGCCGCCACCCTGCGACGGGCCGCACCCGGCATCGAGGCGACCGCGGCGGCGGCGGCCCCGTTCCTCGACGCCGCCATCGCCGCCGGCGTGGCGGCGGGGCGCCCGCTGTTCGCCGCCAACCGGGACCTGGCGCTCCCCGACGATCCGGTCGAGGCGCTCTGGCAGCGCTGCACCACCATCCGCGAGCACCGGGGCGACGGCCATGTGGCTGCGCTCGCAGCAGCTGGCGTCGACGGCATCGAGGCCCACGTCCTGATCGCCCTCGATCAGGGCAGCGACCCGCTCGACCTCCAGCGCACCCGCGGGTGGACCGAAAGCGACTGGGCCGCCGCCGTCGACCGCCTGCGCCACCGCAACCTCGTCGACGGTGACGGCCGGCTCACGTCGGACGGACGAGACCTGAGGGCCTCCGTCGAGCACACCACCGATCACCTCGCCGCCCGCCCCTGGCAGCACCTCGACGAGGTCGAGCGCACCCGTCTGGTCGAGCTGCTGGACCCGGCCGCCACGGCGGTGTCGGGCGCCGGCATCCTCCGCTATCCGAACCCCATGGGCCTGCCGCCGCTGCCGTGACCCAACGTCGGGGACCCGTCAGGGGGTGGTCGTGGTCGACGTCGCCGGGGCGGGGTCGGTGGTGTCGGCAGCGTCGGCGAGGGCCTTGCCCAGGTTGGCCTCGAGGTCCATCTGCTGGATGATCGCGCTGGCATCGGCGGCCGGGTTGTGGTCCTTGAACTCCTGGAGGTACTGCTCGGCGTCCTGGTACCGGCCGTTGCGGTAGGCGACGATCGCCCGGAACGCCCGGGCGTAGCTGTAGTCCGGATCGCTCTCCACCGCCGTGTCCAGGCGCACTGCGGCGAGCGCCTGGTAGGTGCGCTTGTCGGACCCGTCGAGGTTCTCGGAGGCGAGCGAGTAGAGCCAGGCGGACCACGTGTTGGCGACGACGTTGCCGTTGTCCTCCTTGATGATCGCCTCGAAGCACTTCGACGCTGCATCGGGGTCGGTCTGCATCTTGGGGATGCACTCGTTGGCCCGCTGCGTGGCCGTCTGCGCGACCGACACGCCACCCGACGACGACTCCCCCGCCTTGCGGGCGCCCATGGCACCGGCCACCGTCACGCCGGCGACGATGGCGAACACCGCGATGCCGGCGGCCCACGCCAGCGTGCGGCCGAGGCCGCGGGACCCGCGCGCGTAGGAGAACGCCGCCCGCTGCTCGTCGATGGCCCGGAGGACGTCGGCGGCGCGAGCCGTGTAGTCGTCCTTGAGCGTCTGGTAGTCGTCGTCCTCGAGGTCACCGGCGTCGTGCTCGCGATCGAGGTCGGCCAGCGATCGCAGCAGGAAGTCCCGCTGCTCCTCCAGGGCGGCGAGCTCGTCGGGATCGAGCACCGCCCGCTTCGACGGGCGCTTCTCGGGCGCGGCCGGTGCGGTCACACCAGGTCCTCGGCAGGCTCCGGCGCCCGGTCACCGGGAGCGGCCAGGGCCTCGGCGACGAGGGCCCGGTCCGCCTGGGTGACCTTGCGGTCGCCGGGCCGGTAGTCGCGGAACCGGTACACCAGACCGGCGACGGCCACGATCACGAACATCACCGGTAGCGCCCACACGAGGGTGCCGAAGCCGCTGCCCTCCGGGTCGAGCAGGATCTCCCGCGTGTAGCGGGAGGCGACGAAGTCGCGGATCTGCTCGTCGGTGTCGCCGGCGGCGATGCGCTCCACGATGAGCAGGCGCACGCCCTGCGACGACGGCGTGTCCGACGAGGCCACCGACTGGCTCTTGCAGCTGGGGCAGCGGATGGTCTCGGCGATGTTCTGGGCCCGCTCCTCGGGGGTGGGCTCGGACTGCGCCAGCGTGCCGATGGCGAGGGCCACGACCACCACGATCGCCATGGCGAGCCACGGGCCCCAGGCGCGCAGGCCCGACGCCGGCGCCTTCGACGCGGGTGCGGTCACGACCCGCCACCGGCCGGGTCGGAGCCCGAGCCGGCGCTCGTGCCCGAGGCGGCCTGCTCCTCGATGCGTGCGATGACATCCTCGATGTCCGTGGCCACCACGCCACCCTGGAACCGCTCGACCACGACCCCGCTCGGCGAGACCAGGAACGACTCGGGCACCTTGGCGACGCCCCAGTCGAGGGCCGTGCGCCCGTCGTCGGAGTCGAGGACGGTCCAGTCGCCGCCCTTGGCTTCGAAGAACCTCCGCACGTCGGACGCCTGGTCGCCGTAGACGACGCTCACGACCTCGAGATTGCCGGACTCCTGGCCATCCTCGGCCAGCTTGCGGAGCTGGGGGTGCTCCTCGACGCAGGGCACGCACCAGGTGGCGAAGAAGTTGACGAGCAGCCACCGGTCGGTGGTGCCGATGTCGAACGCCTCGCCCTGGAGCGCCTTGCCGCTGAGCGCCGGCGCCGTCTTGCCGAGGACCGGGCTCTCCGTGGAGCGCTCCTCGGCGTTCTTGCGGGTGACCAGGAGCAGCGCGAGCAGCAGCACGACCACGCCGACCGACAAGGCGGCGATCATCACCGTGCGCGAGCGGCGGGGAGCCGCAGCGGGAGCGGTCATGCGCCGGCCCCCACGGGCTCGGGCGCGGGATCGGGCTCGGGCGTGAGGTCCGGGTCCGGCGGTGTGCCGCCCGCGGCGACGGGTGCGGACACCGGGTCGATGGGGTTGCGGCGCTTGCCGGGGAACGCCGCGAGGAGCGAGCCGAACGCCATGATGGCGCCACCGGTCCACAGCCAGACGATGAGCGGCTGGTGCACGACGCGGATCTGCACGGTGCTGGCGTCGCCCGACCCGGTGGGCAGGTTCAACAGGGCGATGAGCAGGCTGTCGCGCGGCGAGTTGCGGACGGTGGGCTTGCCGATCTGCTGGTTGCCGTTGGGGAACTGCTGGATCCCGGGCTGGTACTCCTTGCCGTCGATCAGGAGGCGGGCGCTGACCTGGCTGCGTGCGGCGGTGGAGCGGTCGACCGGGCCGAGGTAGGTGATGTCGTGGCCGGCCACGGTGATGGTGGACGGGCACGCCTCCTTCGGCGTCACGCACATCCGGGCCTCGCGCTCGGACTGGTAGGCGTTGGAGGCGGTGAACGCGACGGCGAGCATGATCACGCCGAGATGCACGATCATGCCGCCGTTGGTGCGCCCGAGCAGGCCGCGGAACCCCTGGCGCCGGGTGGCGAGGACGAGCTGGCGCAGCGCCGAGCCGGCGGCGAAGCCGGCGAGGAAGAAGGCCAGCAGCGGGGAGAACCCGCGGGCCCCGAGCGCGATGGCGAGCAGGAGGGCGCCGGTGCCGATCCAGCCCGGCCACAGCAGCCGGGTTCGGAGCGTCTCCGCCGAGGCCTTCCGCCACGGCAGGACCGGCGCGATGGCCATGAGGAACAACAAGACGATGCCGATGGGCATAGTCATCCGCTCGAAGTACGGGACGCCCACGGTGACCCGGTCCCCGTTCAGCGATTCGGCGATCAGGGGGAACACCGTGCCGAGCAGCACCACGAACGCGAACGCGGCGAACACGATGTTGTTCAGCAGGAACGCGCCCTCCCGAGACGCAGGCGAGTCGATGCGGGCCGGTGAGCGCAAGCGGTCGCCGCGCCACGCGATGAGCCCGACGGTGACACCGACGGTCAGGGCGAAGAACCCGAGCAGCAGCTTGCCGATGGACCCGTCGCTGAACGCGTGGACCGAGTCCAAGACACCGGACCGGGTGAGGAACGTCCCCAAGATGGTGAGCGAGAACGTGGCGCAGAGCAGCGACAGGTTCCAGACCCGGAGCATCCCCCGCCGCTCCTGGACCATGACCGAGTGGATGAAGGCGGTGCCGGTGAGCCACGGCAGGAACGAGGCGTTCTCCACCGGGTCCCACGCCCAGTACCCGCCCCACCCGAGGACCTCGTGGGACCACCAGGCGCCGAGGATGATGCCGATGGTGAGGAACGACCAGGC